>JAIVHL010000070.1 GCA_020201075.1 Halomonas sp.
GGCGCTGCCCGGGAGTATGGTCGGCGCACTACAGGGGGCGGCCAGCGCCATCACCGACTACCTGGGGGAGCACCCCGAGGGCGCCAGCCCCGAGTTGCAGGAGCTGCTCTTCGAGACGCTGGCTTTCACCCGACTGGCGGAGACCTTCGACGACCACTCGCTGTGCGACCTGGCCCGCCACGGGCGGGGGCATGCCGTGCTGGGGTTGCGCAACCTGGTGCCGGCGGACTTTCTCGCCCCGCGCTTCCGGGCGGCCCATGCCGCGGTGCTGTTCTCGGCGACCCTGGCGCCGCTCGGCTACCATCGCGACCTGCTGGGGCTTCCTGAAGAGACCGTCTGGCAGTCGGTGGCCTCGCCGTTTGTCGCCGAGCAGTTGGAGGTGCGCCTGCGCACCGATATCTCCACCCGGCTGCGCGACCGGGAGGCCTCGGTAGCGCCCATCGTCGCCGAGCTGGCCGGCCAGGTTCGCCGCCGCCCCGGTAACTACCTGGCGTTTTTCAGCAGCTTCGCCTATCTGGAGCGGGTGCGAGCGACCCTCACCGAGGCTCACCCGTCGATACCGGTCTGGAGTCAGGTGCGCGGCATGGGCGAACCCCAGCGCGACGCCTTCCTGGCCCGCTTCGCAACGGGCGGAACGGGGATCGGCTTCGCGGTGCTGGGCGGCGCCTTTGCCGAGGGCATCGACCTGCCGGGGGAGCGGCTGATTGGTGCGTTTATCGCCACCCTGGGTCTGCCGCCCTTCGACGACTTCAATGAGGCCCTCAAGGCGCGGCTGCAGGCGCGCTTCGGCTGCGGCGACGACTACGCCTATCGGATCCCGGGGCTGATCAAGGTGGTGCAGGCCGCCGGCCGCGTAATCCGCGGCCCTGCGGATCGCGGTACCGTGGTGCTGATGGACGATCGCTTCGCCCGGCGCGAGGTGCTTACGCGGCTGCCAGAATGGTGGCGGCTGTCGGGAACGTCAGTCAGCTTCGAGAGTCCGACCGACACGACACGGCCCTGATCGGGGCCGCCAACGGGAGATTGCCATGCGATTCAACGCCGACTTCGACCAGCGGGTGGTGGTCACGCCTGACGAGTATCGCTGGGTTGATTCGCCCATGCCGGGGGTCGAGCGGATGATGCTCGACCGCATCGGCGAGGAGGTGGCTCGCGCCACCTCGCTGGTGCGCTATGCGCCGAACAGCACCTTCCCGTCCCATGAACACGGTGGCGGCGAGGAGATCCTGGTGCTGGAGGGCGAGTTCGCCGACGAGCACGCTAGCTACCCGGCGGGTAGCTACCTGCGCAACCCCATCGGCACCGCCCATGCGCCCCGGGTGGGCGAGCAGGGGGCGACGATCTTCGTCAAGCTGCACCAGTTCTCGCCTGCGGACACCGAGCAGAAGGCCATCGATACTCGCTCGGGCGAGTGGCGTCCGGGGCTGGTGGAGGGCCTGCAGGTGATGCCCCTGCACGATTTCGAAGGTGAACATGTGGCCCTGGTGCGCTGGGCGCCGCACACCCGCTTCCAGCCCCACGCCCACTGGGGCGGCGAGGAGATCCTGGTGCTGGAGGGTACCTTTCACGACGAGCATGGAGCCTACCCTGCCGGCAGCTGGCTGCGCAGCCCCCACCAGAGCCGCCATGCGCCCTTCACGGGCGAAGAAGGCGCGCTGATCTACGTTAAGGTCGGCCACCTGCTGGCAGATTGAGCCTGGGGGTTACAGCGGCTAACAAATCAAACCCGGCCGCGATTGTGCGCTTCACCGTCGCTGTGCTAACTCTATAGGCGGCATTTCGAGAAACGGCGCTACGCCGACAGGAAATGGACAAGGAGAGGTCGAATGGGAATCGAAGTGACGGGTCTGCTGGGCCTGATCTGGCTGATCATCGTGATTTGGGCCGTCGTCAAGGTGGCCCAGAGCTCGGCCAGCAGTCTGGCCAAGCTGCTGTGGATCCTGGTGCTGCTGCTCTTCCCGCTGGTGGGGCTGATCATCTGGTTCTTGTTGGGACCCAGAGGATAGCCTGACTAGTCGGCAGAGCAGATGCCCATCGGGCCGCCTTCGGGCGGCCCTTTTGCTTCGCTCGGGCGCGTACGGCGACGGGATCAATCCCAGCTCAGTGCGCCGCCTACCTGGTACTCGGTGACGCGGGTCTCGAAGAAGTTCTTCTCCTTGCGCAGGTCGATGATCTCGCTCATCCACGGGAAGGGGTTCTGGGCGCCGGGGAACTGCTCCTTGAGGCCGATCTGGGCCAGGCGACGGTTGCCGATGAAATGCAGGTACTCCTCCATGATCGCCGCGTTCATGCCCAGCACGCCGCGCGGCATGGTGTCCCGAGCGTAGGCGATCTCGAGTTCGGTGCCTTCGAGGATCATCTGGGTCACTTCGTCCTGGAACTCGGGGGTCCACAGGTGCGGATTCTCGATCTTGATCTGGTTGATCATGTCGACGCCGAAGTTCAGGTGCATGGATTCGTCACGCAGGATGTACTGGAACTGCTCGGCCACGCCGGTCATCTTGTTGCGGCGCCCCATGGAGAGGATCTGGCTGAAGCCGCAGTAGAAGAAGATCCCTTCGGTCACGCAGTAGAAGGCCACCAGGTTGCGCAGCAACTCCTGATCGGTTTCCGGCGTACCGGTCTGGAAGTCCGTGCGGGCCAGGGACTGGGTGTGCTTGAGGCTCCAGGCGGATTTGGCGGCCACCGATGGCACCTCACGGTACATGTTGAAGACCGCTCCCTCATCCATGCCCAGCGATTCCACGCAGTACTGATAGGCGTGGGTGTGGATCGCCTCCTCGAAGGCCTGGCGCAGCAGGTACTGTCGGCATTCCGGGTTGGTGATCAGCCGGTAGAGGGCCAGTACCAGGTTGTTGGCCACTAGCGAATCGGCGGTGGAGAAGTAGCCAAGGCTGCGCTCGACGATACGCCGCTCGTCCGCGGTCAGACCGTCCTGGCGCTTCCACAGGGCGATGTCGGCGTTCATGTTCACTTCCTGGGGCATCCAGTGATTGGCACTGCCGTCCAGATACTTCTGCCAGGCCCACTCGTACTTGAAGGGCACCAGCTGGTTCAAGTCGGCGCGGGCGTTGATCATCTGCTTGTCGTCGACCGTCCTTGGGCGCTACCGACGCCATCCCTGGCGTAGGACCTCCTCTTCGGCTTGCCCCCGGCGCCTCTCGCTTAACCGGCGGCAATGTGTGTCCGGTTAGGCCTACTGGCAGGCCTCGCAGCCTAGCTCGTCGATGTCTGAGGCACTCGGTGCCCGCGAGCCCGCGCCGGCCCTGCCGGTCAGGAAGTCCTCCACGCCCCGCGGCTCGGCTGTCGCCGGGGCCGCGTTGGCGGTCGGCGCCTGGCCCGGTGCGGCATTGCTCACCGCGTTGAGGCTGCCGCGGGCCACGGTGGACTTCTCCACCGAGGTGGCGCCCAGGGCGCGCAGGTAATAGGTGGTCTTGAGGCCGCGCAGCCACGCCATACGGTAGGTCACGTCAAGCTTCTTGCCGGAGACGCCCTGGATGTAGAGGTTCAGCGACTGAGCCTGGTCGAGCCACTTCTGGCGCCGGGAGGCGGCCTCCACCAGCCACTTCGGCTCCACCTCGAAGGCGGTGGCGTATTTGACCTTGAGGTCGGCGGGTACGCGTTCGATGGGCTGCACCGAGCCGTCGTAGTACTTGAGGTCGTTGATCATCACCTCGTCCCACAGGCCGCGGCTCTTGAGGTCGTTGACCATGTGGGCGTTGACCACGGTGAACTCGCCGGAGAGGTTCGATTTCACGAAGAGGTTCTGGTAGGTGGGCTCGATGGACTGGGTGACACCGCAGATGTTGGAGATGGTCGCCGTGGGGGCGATGGCCATCACGTTGGAGTTGCGCATGCCCTGGTCGGTGACCTTGTCGCGCAGGCGATCCCACTCCAGGGTGGTGGAGGTGTCTACATCCAAATACTGCTCGCCGCGCTCGACCCTGAGTCTCTCGAGGGAGTCGATGGGCAGTATGCCCTGGCTCCACAGCGAGCCCTCGAAGCTCTCGTAGCGGCCGCGTTCGGCGGCGAGGTCGCTGGAGGCTTCGATGGCGTGGTAGCTGACGAGCTCCATGGAGCGGTCGGCAAACGCCACGGCAGCATCGGAGGCGTAGGCGATGTCCTGGGCGTAGAGGGCGTCCTGGAAGCCCATGATGCCAAGCCCCACCGGGCGGTGCCTGAGGTTGGAGCGCTTGGCCTGGGGCACGGCGTAGTAGTTGATGTCGATGACGTTGTCGAGCATGCGTACCGCGGTGCGCACGGTGCGCCTCAGCTTCTCGCCATCGAAGACGCCATCCACCACGTGCTGGGCCAGGTTGATCGAGCCGAGATTGCACACCGCGATCTCGTCGGCCGAGGTGTTGAGGGTGATCTCGGTGCACAGGTTGGAGGAGTGCACCACACCGGCGTGCTGCTGAGGACTTCTCAGGTTGCAGGGGTCCTTGAAGGTGATCCAGGGGTGGCCGGTCTCGAACAGCATGGAGAGCATCCGGCGCCACAGGTCCTTGGCGCGCACCCGCTTGAACAGCGTCAGTTCCCCTGAGCGGGTCATCGCCTCGTACGCTTCATAGCGCTGTTCGAAGGCGGCGCCATAGAGGTCATGGAGATCCGGACAGGTAGAGGGTGAGAAGAGCGTCCATTCGCCATCCTCGAAGACCCGCTTCATGAAGAGGTCCGGCACCCAGTTGGCGGTGTTCATGTCGTGGGTGCGGCGGCGGTCATCGCCGGTATTCTTGCGCAGCTCGAGGAACTCCTCGATGTCCAGGTGCCAGCTCTCCAGGTAGGCGCACACCGCCCCCTTGCGCTTGCCGCCCTGGTTCACCGCCACCGCGGTGTCGTTGACCACCTTGAGGAAGGGCACCACGCCCTGGCTTTTGCCGTTGGTGCCCTTGATCCAGGCGCCCAGGGCGCGCACCGGGGTCCAGTCGTTGCCAAGCCCCCCGGCCCACTTGGAGAGCAGGGCGTTGTCGCGAATGGCGCTGTAGATGCCGTCCAACTCGTCGGGCACGGTGGTCAGATAGCAGGAGGAGAGCTGACTGCGCAGGGTGCCCGCATTGAACAGGGTCGGGGTGGAAGCCATATAGTCGAAGCGGGAAAGCAGCTCGTAAAACTCGATGGCCCGTGCCTCGCGGTCCTCTTCGTTGAGCGCCAGGCCCATGGCCACGCGCATGAACATCACCTGGGGGAGCTCGTAGCGCACGTCATCCCGATGCAGGAAGTAGCGGTCGTAGAGGGTCTGCAGGCCCAGATAGGTGAAGGCATTGTCGCGGGTATGGTCCAGCGCCTCGCCGAGGCGCGCCAGGTCGAACTCGGCCAGGCGCGGATCGAGCTGCTCGAAGTCGATGCCGCGGGCCACGTAGGCGGTGAAGGCCGGCCGGTAGAGCTCGGCCATCTCCCGGTAGGTCGCCTCCTCGGTGATGCCCAGAAAGCCAAGCGCCTCGCGGCGCAGGTTGTCCTGCAGCAGGCGCGCGGTGACGTAGGTGTAGTCGGGCTCCTTCTCCACCAGGGTGCGGGCGGTCATCATCAACGCCTGGGAGACACCGTCGACGCTGACGCCGTCATAGAGGTTCTTCAGCGACTCCTCGATGATGCGGTCGGGTTCGACGTTGTCGAGACTTTCGCAGGCGTCCAGCACCAGGGTCTCGATGCGGCCCAGGTCCAGTGGGCGCGTGGTGCCGTCGACCAGGGTGACGTTGAGAGTGGGGTGGGGTCTGGCGATACCCCCGGCCGCGTCTCGGGCTCGGGCGTGCGCTTCCCGATAAAGCACATAGGCGCGAGCCACCTTCTGTTCACCGGCTCGCATCAGGGCCAGTTCCACCTGATCCTGTATGTCCTCGATGTGTAGAGTGCCGCCGTCGGGCAGGCGGCGCAGGAAGGCCTGCTCGATGGCCGCGGTGGCTTGCTGCACGACGTCGCGGACTCGGGAGGAGGCGTCGGCATTGTCACCCTCCACGGCAATGAACGCCTTGCGCATGGCCACGGCAATCTTGTCGGCAGCAAAGGGCACCACGTCGCCGGTGCGCTTGATGACGCGCAGTCGCTGCGGGGCGGTGGTGGTGACGGGTGACGTGTCTGAAGGGGTAGGAGATGGCATGTCGACGATGTCCCTGTCTGATGGTCGAGAAACGGCACTTTATACACGATGTAGTGTTTCTGGATGTCTTATGACACAAGATAGTGTGTGTACGGGAAGGCTTCAAGTGGATAACCCTGTGGATGGGCTGTGATCTTCCTGGGGAGCCGTTGCCTCTTTAGCACTTTATCGTCGTCGCAGTATGGCGACAGGCAGGCGCGCCGCTGGATTTCGGGTATCCTTCAGTCAATGGCGGAATGGGCTCTGCCCCCGCCTCCCCTATCACCTGCCTGTCAGGATGGAAATTGAGGATGGACGAGAGCTTGGACCCCCGGGAACAGGATCATGTGCTGATCATCGAGGACGATGAGCGCCTGGCCGATCTGACCCGCGACTATCTTCAGGCCAACGGCTTTCGCGTCTCCCTGGAAGCCGATGGCGGCCGCGGCGTGGAGCGGATCCTGGCGCTGCAGCCGGACTTGGTGATACTTGACCTGATGCTGCCCGGCGAGGATGGCCTGTCGATCTGCCGGCGCGTGCGCGGGGACTATCCGGGCCCGATCCTGATGCTCACCGCGCGTACCGACGACATGGATCAGGTGCTGGGCCTGGAGATGGGCGCCGACGACTACGTGCCCAAGCCGGTGCAGCCCCGCGTCCTGCTGGCGCGTATGCGGGCCCTGCTGCGCCGCGCCGAGAGCGCCGAAGCGGTAGCGGAACCGCGGCTCAGTTTCGGCAACCTGGAGATCGATAGCGCCACCCGCGAGGCGTGGTTGAACGGCGATCGCATCGATCTCACCAGTGCCGAATTCGATCTACTGTGGCTGTTGGCCAGCAATGCCGGCCGCGTGCTGACCCGCGAGGAGATCTTCTCCCAGCTGCGCGGCATCAAATATGACGGGCAGGATCGCTCCATCGATGTGCGGGTCTCGCGCATCCGGCCCAAGATCGGTGATGACCCCAACCAGCCGCATCGAATCAAGACGGTGCGCAGCAAGGGCTACCTCTTCGTCAAGGAGAGCTGATCCATGCGGCGGGTCCTGGGTGACAGCACCTTTTTGCGCGTTTATGTGCTGCTGGCGCTCGCCCTGCTGCTGACCTTCGGCTTAGCCCTGGTGGGCGTGGCGATGGTGGCCCAGGTCCGCCGCGAGCATCATCGCGAGCATCTCGCCGAAGTGCCCATGCGTCTTCTCGCCCAGCGCCTGGAAGCCCTGCCGGCCGATTCCCATGCCGGCTGGCTCGAGGCCCAGGCCCGCCGCCTCGACTTGACTCCCTCCGTGCTGCCCGTCGAGTCCACTTCCTTGGGATACTTCACGCGCCTGCGTCTGGAGCGCGGCAAGGTGCTGGTGCAGGAGCGCGACGGGCGCGGTTGGCGCCTGCAGAAGCTGCTGCCCGCTCACGATCGACTGCTGCAGGTGGATCTTGCCAGCCTCAGCGAACAGCAGCTGCGCGGACTCACCGAGCTGCTCGCTGAGTGGCTCGTCGAG
>JAIVHL010000071.1 GCA_020201075.1 Halomonas sp.
TGTCTACCGTGCGCCGCTGGCCTTCGTCGAGCGTGGCCCAGGCAGGGCCCTCCTTGAGAGCCTGCCAGGCGCGAAAGAGCCCTTCGTGCTGCCCCAGCCAGGTGCTGTATTCGGAGAGCTTGCCCAGGCAGGCCTGGTAGGCATCGCGAAGCTCGGGGCTGTTCATGGTGCCGTTGAGGTGGGAAACCGGCGACCAGGCCCGGGCAAGGCGGTCGTTGAGGGACTCCAGGGGCGACGCCAGGCTTTCCCAGTCAGGCGCCTTGGCTTCCGCGCGGGTTACCAGCGCCTCGATGGCGGTACGGTTCTCGGCCAGCAGCTCCTCTATGGCCGGTACCACGTGCTCGGGGCGGATCGCGTCGAAGGGGGGCAGCAGATGGGGTTCGAGCAGCGGGTTGCGGGACATGGTTACCTCAAGGGTCAGGGAGTCGGGGGCAAGGGCGTGGGGAAGAATGATGATTAGATGCGGGCAACGGGCCCGGGTTTCAATGCGCTGTGTTTGGCCAGCGAGAAAGGTCCTGCTAGTCTTGCCGCCTTTCGCGATGGCCCGGCAGGAGGCTGACGATGAACGAGACCCTTGAGCGGTGGAGCACGCGGCGCGCCTTCATTCTGGCGGTGACCGGGGCTGCCGTGGGGCTGGGCAACATCTGGCGCTTTCCCTACATCACCGGCGAGAACGGCGGCGCCGCCTTTCTGCTGCTGTATATCGGCTTCGTCCTATTGCTCGGCTTGCCGGTGATGATGGCAGAGATCATGATCGGTCGTGCCGGCCGGCGAAGCCCAATGCAATCGCTTGGCCACCTGGCCGCCCAGGCGGGCGCCAGCCATCACTGGCGTTGGTTGGGGCTGTTCGGTGCCTTTACGGTGTTCTGCATCCTGTCCTTTTACTCGGTGGTCTCCGGCTGGTCCATCGAGTTTTTGGTTGCCTCCATCAACGGAGACTTCGTGGGTGCCGCGCCCGCCGAGGTCGGTGCCGGCTTCGATGCCTTCCTGGCCGATCCGGGACGAATGACCTTCAACCATACGCTGTTCCTGATCATGACCATGCTGGTGGTGGCCGCCGGGGTCTCCAAAGGGCTTGAGCGACTCAATAACCTGCTGATGCCGCTGCTCTATCTGCTTCTGCTGCTGCTGGCCGGTTACGCCGCGACCACCGATGGCTTCGGCCCGGCACTGGCCTGGCTGTTTATGCCCGACATATCGGCGGTGACGCCGCTGGTGGTAATGCACGCCATGGGCCACGCCTTCTTTACCCTGGCGGTGGGCGCCTGTGCGCTGATGGCCTACGGTGCCTATATGCCGGACCACCAAAGCCTGCCAAGGGCCGCCGTTGCTGTGGCAGTGCTGGATGTCGCTGTGGCGCTGCTGGCCGGCATTGCCATCTTTTCGGTGGTGTTCGCTCAAGGCATGGACCCGGGCGAGGGGCCGGGGCTGATGTTTGTCACCCTGCCCATTGCCTTCGCCCAGCTGCCCTGGGGGGCGCTGTGGCTCAGCGTCTTCTTCCTTCTATTGCTGCTCGCCACCTGGACCTCGTCGATCAATCTTGCCGAACCCATGGTGGCGACGCTGGAGGGAATGGGGCTCAAGCGCGGCTATGCGGCCGCTATCGTGGGGCTTGCCGTGTGGTTGGTAGGCCTGCTCACGGTGCTCTCGTTCTCGACCCTGGCCGAGTGGCGCCCGCTGTTCGGCATGAATGCCTTTGAACTCGTCAGCACCATTCCGCCGGAGATCTTCCTGCCCCTGGGAGGTCTTCTGATCGCCATCTTCGCCGCCTGGGTCATGCCCGAAGCGGCGGCACGGGGCGCGCTGGGTGTTGGCCCTCGAGGCTTCGTCCTGTGGCGCAGGCTAGTACGCTGGGTCGCCATTCCGATGACGCTGGTAGTATTAGTAGCTGGCCTGATCTGAATCGATACGAGGATTTCAAGATGAGCGAGACGACAGCGATCCGCCCCTGGAAGGGCACTACTCCCGCTCTGGGAAAGCGAGTCTATATCGACCCGGCGAGCCTGGTGCTGGGTGACGTGAGCCTGGGCGACGACAGCTCGGTGTGGCCCATGGCGGTAGTGCGTGGCGACATGCATCGCATCCGGATCGGTGCGCGCACGAGCGTGCAGGACGGCTGCGTGCTGCACATCACCCACGCCAGCGACTTCAACCCTGGCGGCTACCCGCTGACCATTGGCGATGACGTCACCATCGGCCACCGGGCGATTCTCCATGGCGCTACCCTGGGCAGCCGCATCCTGGTGGGCATGGGCGCCATCGTGATGGACGGTGCCGTAGTAGAAGACGAGGTGATCATCGCCGCCGGCGCTGTGGTAACTCCGGGCAAACGCCTCGAGAGCGGTCATGTCTATGCAGGTAACACGGCCAAGGCGTTGCGCCCGCTCAAGGAGAAGGAGCGCGCCTTCTTTCCCTATACCGCCGGCAACTATGTCAAGCTCAAGGACGAGTACCTGGCGGCAATACCTGAATAATTCCCTAACGCATTGTTTTACTTGCTGTGGCGGGCGATAATCTGGAAATTTATCCAGTGTATTGAGGGCTCGCCACGGCATGGCCAACTTTCGCACCCATCTTGGCGTGGCCGCCGCCGGCGGTGCCGTGTTAGCCCATGGTGGCTGGCAGGCGGAGCTGTGGACGGCCTGGGAGGCTCTGCCGGTGCTGGCGCTGGTGACTTTCGGCGGCATTCTGCCCGACATCGACGCCGACCGCTCGAAGGCCATCCGGCTGATCTTCAACCTGCTGGCGGTGCCCGGAGTGGTGGCCGGTGTCCTGGTGCTGCAGGGGCGGCTCGATACCGGCGGCCTGCTGCTGGCGTGCGGGGCGATCTATCTCGCTGTGCGCCATTTGGCCGGGGCGCTTTTCTCCCGCTTCACCGTGCATCGCGGCCTGTGGCATTCGTTGCTGGCGGCCTTGCTGTGCGGCCTGATCACCGTGGGACTCAGCCAGCGACTGTTCGCTCAGCCGGATACCCTGGCCTGGGCCCACGGGGTGGCGGTGGCGCTTGGCTTCGTTATCCACCTGGCACTGGATGAGCTCTACAGCGTCGATCTTACCGGCGCGCGCATCAAGCGTTCCTTCGGCACCGCCCTCAAGCCCTTCGACTGGCGCTCGCCGGGCAACTCTCTGGTGATGCTGCTGGCAGCGGTTAACCTGCTGCCCTGGCTGCCCCCTCTGGCGCCGCTGTGGACGCTGCTGACTCAGGGGGCCGCACTCTGGCGATAGTCCTCGGCCCGCAGGCCGTATTTCCTGAGCTTGTCATAGAGGGTCTTGCGGGGCAGGCCGAGCTGTTCGGCCACCTCGGTGACTCTGCCGCGCTGTCGCGCCAGGGCCTGATCGATCAGGCTCTTCTCGAACAGCTCCACCTGCTGGGGTAGCGCAAACTCACCGGCCTCACTCTCTGCTCCCTCCAGCAGTGCTTCGAGGCGGTAGTCGAAGGCCACGCCGAGCAGTACATAGCGTTCTGCCAGGTTGCGCAGCTCGCGTACGTTGCCCGGCCAGTCGTGGGCCAGCAGGGCGCTGATGCCGGCGGCGTCCAGGGGTGGGGCCTCCAAGCCGCTGCGGTTAGCGGCCACCACCGCAAAGTGTTGAAAAAGGAGCGGAATATCCTCGCGACGCTCGCGCAAGGGTGGGACCGGCAGAGTCACCACGTTGAGGCGATAGTAGAGGTCTTCGCGAAACACCCCGGTCTCGGCGGCAGCCTTGAGGTCCACCTTGGTGGCGGCGATCACCCGGATATCCAGCGGTACGGGCACATTGGAACCGAGCCGCTCCACGCTGCGCTCCTGCAGCACGCGCAGCAGCTTGACCTGCAGCGCGAGCGGCATCGACTCGATCTCGTCGAGGAAAACCGTGCCGTGGTTGGCGTACTCGAACTTGCCAATGCGCCGCTCTACGGCGCCGGTGAAGGCGCCCTTCTCGTGGCCGAACAGCTCCGATTCGATGATGCTCTCTGGCACGGCGCCGCAGTTGATGGCCACGAAAGGACGGCTGGCGCGGCGGCTGCGCTCGTGGATGGCGCGTGCCACCAGGTCCTTGCCGGCGCCGGTCTCGCCGAATACCAGCACGTCGGCGTCCACCTGGCTGATGCGCTGCACCATGGAGGCCAGGCGCTGTATGGCCTGAGTGCGGCCCACCAGGCGCGGACCGAGGGCCGACTGCTGGGCCTCCAGTTCGGCCTTGAGCTCGCGGTTCTCCAGGCTCAGGTGGCGTTTCACTACGCCGCGTCGGACCACCTCGATCAGCCTCTCGGCGGCGAAGGGCTTCTCGAGGAAGTCCCAGGCGCCCTCGCGCATCGCCTCTACCGCGGTAGAGATGTCGCCGTGGCCGGTGATCAGGATCACCGGCATGTCTGGATCACGCAGTCGCACCTCGCGCAGCAGTGCCATGCCATCCATGCCGGGCATGCGGATATCGCTGACCACTACGCCGGGGAAATCCGGGGCCAGGACTGCCAGCGCTTCCTCGGCGCTGGGGTAGGGCTCAGGGAGATAGCCGGCCAGCTCCAGGGTCTGCCCGGCGGAGATCCGCAGGTGAGGCTCGTCGTCGATGATGATGACCGGGATGGCCGCCGGC
>JAIVHL010000204.1 GCA_020201075.1 Halomonas sp.
GACCTCGAGAGCGCCGTGGCCGTGGCCACTCGCGACCGGGCCTGCTCCCCGGCCCATTTCTTGGTAGCTGATGCCAAGAGCCAAGCCGTGGGGCTGGAGGTACACCCCGGCGAGCCGGGATGTCTCGAGGCCGAAGGCGGCGTGGTTACCCATACCAACCACCTCTATGCCCCCGCCACCACCTCCCGGGTAGAGGATTTCCCCCGCCCCGACTCCCGCCCGCGTCTCGCGCGGCTGGACGAACTGCTCCGCGAATCGCTGCCCGCCCAGGGTGAGATCGGCGAGAGCGAGCTGTTCGACATCCTCAGCGACCACCACGGGGAACCGCTGTCGATCTGTCGCCACTTCAACCCCGCCCAACCCGAGGAGGAGCGAATGGAGACCCTGTTCGGGGTGGTGATGAATCTCACCGAGCGGCGCCTGACCGTGCGTCACGGCAAGCCCTGCGAGACAGAGAATACGCTGACGATCTCGCTGTCCCCTTCCCCGCAGCCCTGATGCCGGGAAGCCTCCCCCGGCGGTCAGCGTTGTCGCCGGTGCGGAATCAGTTCAGGTCCATCGCACAGCGCTTGAGATCCTCCAGGCGGCAATGCGCCAGCGCCGCCTGGTCGGTCCCCTGCAGGACAACTCGCGGGGCCTGCCCGGCGGCGAAGGCCTCCTGCCAGCGTCCGGCACACAGGCACCAGCGGTCTCCCGGCTTGAGCCCCGGGAAGCCAAATTCCGGGCGAGGCGTCGAGAGATCATTCCCCTCGCGCTGGGTAAAGGCCAGAAATTCGGCGGTCATCTCGGCACAGACCGCGTGGACGCCCAGGTCTTGCGGCCCCACACGACAGCAGCCATCGCGGTAGAACCCGGTCACGGGATCCTGACCGCAGGGAACCAGGGGCTGGCCCAACACATTAAGCGAATCCGTTTTTTCTGGCATGACGCTGTCTCCTGTCGCTCGTTGCGTTCAACAGCCGGGGCCAGCACGCCGCGATGGCAATGCCGGTGCACGGCTGTCCCTGGCGACAGCATACGCCCCGCGAAGAGGGATAGGCGATGCCGCCAGAATGAGCTTGTTCTGCCCTGCCTCAGCCGGTCTACGCAAAATCACCCGTCACGCGCTATGATGGAATCTGAATTTGCTGCAATGCAATACTCACCATCGGAGCTGCCGACATGGTTGAACAGAACGACGACCGCTTTATCGAGAACCGTACCTTCGACGAAATTCAAATAGGCGACGAGGCTCACCTCCAGAAACGCCTGACGCTGGACGACATCAAGCTGTTTGCCATCATGTCCGGGGACGTCAACCCGTCCCATGTGGACGACGATTTCGCCCGCAGTTCACGCTTCCAGGAAGTCATCGCCCACGGCATGTGGGGCGGAGCGCTGATCTCCACGGTGCTTGGCACCCAGCTGCCCGGCCCCGGCACCATCTATCTGGGCCAGACACTGAGCTTTCGAGCGCCGGTCGCCCTGGGCGACGTGCTCAAGGTCAGCGTTCGCGTCACCGCCAAGGACGAAGCCCGCTCGCAGCTGACCCTGAACTGCCACTGCGAAAATCAGAAGGGCAAGACGGTGATCGAGGGCGAGGCTCGGGTGCTTGCCCCCACGGAGAAGATCCGCCGGCCCCGCACCGTGATGCCCACGGTGCGACTGGCAGAGCGCGGCCGCCTGCACGAGATCCTCTCCGCCGCCGACCACCCGCCCGCGATTTCCGTGGCCGTGGTGCATCCGGTGGATGACGTCTCGCTGACCGGCGCCGTGGCCGCTGCCCACCACGGCCTGATCATCCCTATCCTGATCGGCCCGAAAGACAAGATCCGCGCAGCGGCCGATGCCGCCGACGTCGACATCAGCAAATTCGAAGTGATCGATGTTCCGCACAGCCATGCCGCCGCGGAGCGTGCCGTGGCCCTGGTGCGCGAAGGGCGCGCCGAGGCCATCATGAAGGGCGCCCTGCACACCGACGAGCTGATGCACGAGGTGCTCAAGCGCGACGGCGGCCTGCGCACCGAGCGCAGCATCAGCCACGTGATGGCCCTCGACGTGCCGACCTACCCGCGGCCGCTGTTCATCACCGACGCCGCCATCAATATCTCGCCCAGCCTCGACCAGAAGCGCGACATCATCTGCAACGCCATTGAGCTGGCCCACGCGCTGGGCAATCACGACCCCAAGGTAGCCATTCTCTCCGCGGTGGAAACCATCAACCCCAAGATCCCGTCCACCCTGGATGCCGCCGCCCTGTGCAAGATGGCCGACCGCGGCCAGATCAAGGGCGGCACCCTGGACGGCCCGCTGGCCTTCGACAACGCCATTTCGGAGAGCGCCGCACGCACCAAGGGCATCGAATCGCCGGTGGCCGGCCGCGCGGACATCCTGATCGCCCCGGACCTGGAGTCCGCCAACATGCTGATGAAGCAGTTGACCTACCTCGCCGATGCCACCGGCGCCGGTCTGGTGCTGGGCGCCCGGGTGCCCATCATCCTGACCAGCCGCGCCGACGAAGCCATCACCCGCATGGCCTCCTGCGCCCTGGCCCTGCTGGTGGCCGACCACCAGAAGGCCAAGGGCCTGCCCGAGCCCGAGCAAGGAGCCTGAAATGAGCCATATCCTGACCCTGAACAGCGGCTCATCCAGCCTGAAATTTGCCCTCTACCCGCTGACGGGTGCCGGCTCGCTCGACACCCTGTCACCGCGCTATCGCGGCAAGTTTTCCGGGCTGAACGGCGGAACGCCCAAATTGACGCTCCAGGATGGCGAGGGCAATCCCGTGGCAGTCGACATGGGCAAGCTGCCCGAGCGGCTCGAGTTGCCAAGCGCCACCGCGCGCCTGCTGAGCTGGCTCGATGATCTCCCAAACCTGTCGCTCGCGGTGGTCGGGCACCGGGTGGTGCACGGCGGCCGCGCCTACCACCGTCCGGTGGTGCTCACGCCCGAGATCACCAACACGCTGAGAGGATTCGAATCCCTGGCGCCACTTCACCAGCCCTTCTGCCTGGCTCCGATAGCGCCGCTCGCCGAGCGCTACCCCGAGCTGCCCCAGGTGGCCTGCTTCGACACCGCCTTCCACGCTGACCAGCCGGAGGTGGCTCGGCAGTTCGCCCTGCCCCGCGAAATGACCGCGCGCGGCCTGATCCGCTACGGTTTTCACGGCCTCTCCTACGACTACATCAATCAGGTGCTGCCCCAGCAACTGGGCGATGCCCCTCGCGAGCGGGTGATCGTCGCCCACCTGGGCAACGGCGCCAGCCTGTGCGCCATCCGCGACGGCAGAAGCGTGGCCTCGACCATGGGCTTCACCGCCATCGAGGGCATGCCCATGGGCACCCGCAGCGGCAACCTCGACCCCGGGCTTGTCTTGCACCTGATCCAGCAGGAGGGCATGAGCGTCGAGGAGGTCACCGAGCTGCTCTACAAGCGCTCCGGCCTCCTGGGCGTATCCGGTATCAGCGGTGACATGCGCGAGCTGCTGGAAAGCCCCGCGGAAGAGGCCCGCGAAGCGATAGAACTCTACGCCTACCGCGCCGTGCGCGAGATCGGCAGCCTGGCCGCCGCCCTGGGCGGGCTCGACCAGCTCGTCTTACCGCCGGCATCGGCGAACGCGCGGGCCCGGTGCGCGAGGCCATCTGCCGCGGCTGCGAGTGGCTGGGCCTCGAACTCGACCCCGATGCCAATGGCCGCGACGACAGCCGAATCAGCACCGTCGACAGCCGCGTCGGCGCCTGGGTCATTCCCACCGACGAGGAACGCATGATCGCCTGGTACAGCGCGAACTGCCTGCAGTAATAGTCCGAGGCAAAAGTCCGAAGCTGGCAAAACCTAGACTAAAGTATATAATCAATAGTTCTTAGTTTATATCCAAGGTGCTCAGATGTTCTCTCGCGCGTACCGGCGGGCCTGGGTAAAGGGCTTTATCGATGGCGAACGAGGCAACCCACACCACACTTGCAAGGGGATTGCCGGCATTCGCTACACCAGCGGATGGATCGAAGGTCGTGCCAAATGCAAAGGCCGCCCTTTTGGTTTAGCCGACGTCTCCGAGCAAGAGCTGGCAGAGGTCCGCAGCAACACCGCTAGCCGCAAGATCTATGCTTGGGAAAACAGGCTCTTTACCTCGTAATGCAGCAAGCGGGCGCAATGCGTGCCCGCCCAAGCGGCCGATGGCCAGGCGCTACTCCGCCAGCGCCTCCTCCACCAGCCCCCTCGCCTCATCACCCATGGGCAGGCCAAGCGCCAGTTCATGGGCCTTCGGCGACATCTTCTTCCAGGTCATCTGCACGATGCGAATCAGATGCTCGTGATCGATCTGTTTCGAAAAATCAGCGAAGTAGTTCTCCAGGAACACCAGGCAGGCGCAGTCTTCCACCGCCTGGGCACCCGTGTCTCGTCCCAGACCCTGCTTACGGATCATTCGCAGCACTGCCTCGGCCGCCTCGTCATCAAAGCCCGCCTCGCGCATCCAGGGCGGCCTAGACCCATCAGCTCGTCGGGGCGATCATGCAGCCGCTCCAGCCAGGCACTCATGCGCCCGGCGTGCCAAAGCTCACGGGGTACGGGCTCACCCTTCACTTCCACGCACCGCGGATCCTCTGCGTGCAGCGCATCCAGGGCGGCCTGGACCTTCGCATGGCGGGTGTCAGACATGCTCACTCCTTGTGATCCTGAATCCGGGAATCAATGGCCGGGCGGGATTCAATGGCCGACCGCCTGAAACCTCGATGCGGTCGGCGCATCGATAGCGTTCGGTAAGCCACCTGCAACGGGGTGAAATTTCCTCACCAGAAGCCGAGTAGCTTCCACCATAGGCCGCCCACCACTACCCATACCGTCAGGTTGACCACGCTCATGATAAAACCAGCTCGCCACCACTCGCCCAGCTCAACATAGCGGGAGCCGAAGATGACAGGCGACGTACCGGTGGCATAGTGGGTCAGCGTCATCATGATCGAAGAGGCCGCTGCCATCATCAGCACGAACGGCATCGCCGGCGCGCCCATGGCAAGCCCGACCGTCAGGAACGCCCCCATCATCGCGGTAATATGCGCCGTAGTGCTGGCGAAAAAATAGTGAGAGTAGAGGAACACCACCACCAACACCGCACTGGACCCTGCCCATCCTATTCCCGTCTGGGTAATCAGGCCCTGAATGGTGAAGGAGAACCAGTCAATGACGCCGAGCTGGTTAAGCTGGGAAGCCATCATGACCAGCGCACCGAACCACACCAGCGTATCCCAGGCGCTTTTCTCACTCAGCACATCCTGCCAGGTCAGCACACCGGTCAACAGCAGAATAGACAAGCCGATGAAGGCCGTCGTGGTGGCGTTGAGCTGGAAGCCTGCGCCGAACAGCCACATGGGCACATCGGCCCACAGCAACAGCAGGGTCAGGAAAACGCCGAGCATGATCTTCTCATCCCGCGTTACCCGGCCCAGGTCAGCCAGCTTCTGACGGGCAAAACGGGTCGCATCGTCGGTCTTCTTGATCTCGGGCGGATAGAACGCATAGATCACCAGCGGCATCAGCGCAATCGCCACCAGGCCTGGCAGCAGCATAGCCAGCGCCCAGGTGGTCCAGCTCAGCGTGATCGCGGCTCCCGTAGCCTCGGCAATCAGCTTGACCGTCAGCGGGTTCGGCGCCGTGGCGGTAATAAACATGGCCGAGGTAATCGGGTTCGCGTGGTAGTTCACCAGGGCCAGATACTTGCCGATTTTCGCGGAACTGTTGTTCTCGGGAGTGGAATCGAAGCTGTGGGCAATCGACAGCATGATGGGGTGAATGATGCCACCCCCGCGGGCAGTGTTGCTGGGAGTCACCGGAGCGATCGTCAATTCCGAGAGGGCCAGCGCGTAGCCGATGCCCAGGGTTCGTTTGCCAAAGATCGAGATGAAGTAGTAGCCGATGCGCGCGCCCAGCCCCGTCTTGATCAAACCTCGGGATATCATGATGGCAATCGCGATCAACCAGATCAGCGGGCTGGTAAAGCTGCCCAGGGCATCGCCGATAGCCCTGCCAGGATTGTCGCTGGTCACGCCCGAGGCGGCCACCATCGCAATAGCAATAATCGAGATCGCACCGATCGGCATTGCCTTGCCGATAATGGCGGCAATGGTGCCAATGAACATGGCCAGCATCAGCCAGCCCTCATCGGACACAGCGGCCGGCTGTGGCAGCAGCCACACCACCACGCCGACCACGACCGCCGCCAATGCCGGCAACGGCCTCAGGTCAGAGGTTCTTTCGAGAGATTGGGGCATGCGTGTATTCCCGGTAAGCGTGGAAAAGAGTCGCCAGGGCTTGCAAGGCCGAGCCCCTATGGCTCAAGAAATAACCGGCGGCACGCAGTTCGCCCGTACCAGGGTCGGCGGGCGGTAGCCGCTATCTTCCCGCCAGCGGCGCCACACCGAGGGGTCGACGCTCACGCCAATCGCCGGGTTACCGTTGTGATCCTGGGCATGCTGGCGGTAGTGCCGGCCGTCACCGCCCCGGTCCCGCAGAGAATGGTAGTGGCGGTATAGCCCCTTCAAGAAGTCCTGGTAGGAATCCACCGGGGCCTTTCGGTGGGCGTCGGGCAAGGACTCGGGCATCCGCAGCGCAAGCCCTGACTCGAGTGCCTTTTCGCATACCCACTCATAGCCCAGCGTAGCCAGCGGATCGAACTCCCCATTCTCCATGCGGTAGCCGCCGCCCACATTGGCATGGGCGCCGATGAACCAGCGCTGTTCCACGTCTTGCTGACGGGGTTTCTTCTTGCCGCTGGCGTGGGTCCACAGGGCGATGTCATAGGCCTTGCGATGCTCATCCAACGCCACCGCCTGATAGGCTCGCTTGACGATGGACGACAGCTCGGTGTCGTGCCAGGCGTAGCGGCCGTGCTCCGAAAAGCTGGTACCGGGAATTCCCAGCGCACCCACGGTATCCCAGACCCCGATGAAGTGAATCTCTATTTCGCGGCTGTAACGCTTCCGGAATTCGCAACATCGCGCATCGTTGGGCGCCAATGCCTTGTCGCGATAGAGCGATTCGGCCTCCTTCAACAGAGAGGGGGTAGAGACCCGCAGCAGCCCGCATTTGCGGATCATGCCCACCAGGCTGCGGGCCGTGTAGGCACCCCGGCTAAAGCCAAAGACGAACAGCTGCGTGTTCTCCACGTAGCTGCGAACCAGCCAGTCGTAGCCGTTCTGCAAGTTGCGGCTCAGCCCCATGCCGAACACGCCGCCGACGAATCGCTCCCACTGTCGCGTGCCCCCCCCCGGCTCGTAGTAGAAGCGCTGGCGAATGTTCAGTTCGTCGTAATCCTGGATATCCTTCGCCAGCCGGTAGACGTTGGTGCGATCCTGGGGATCGTTCCAGGTACCATCGAACAGCAGGACCAGGCGCTGCGTTGGTTGAGACATAAGGACCCCCTCCTTTGCCGATCTCCTTGCCGCGGCACTGCGCGCACCGCCGTTCTTCAAGACCGTGGCCTGGATTCAAGATAGGAAAGGGAGAAGAACCACGCCATAAATGGCTACATCAACTTATGCATGCGTGTCGGCTCCTTATTAACACCCTTCTTGGCCCTCTTCTTGCATATTATATTTGGTGCGATTCCCCTCGGGACGGTCGCGATGTTCCTAGCCTTCGCACACTCCTGCTCAGTTTCGGGCAAATCTCCGGGGCCCGCAGCGCTTAAGGTAGTAGTGGCAGAATGTAAACAATAAGGCCGGGCATCGCAGCAGCCTGCCCGACCATGACGAAGGAGCAACAACAATGCATAAATTCAACCGGATCGCCGTCTCGGTAGGCCTGGCCATGGGGCTGGCGTCAGCCTCTGCCATGGCCGAGGCTGCCGACAAGAACTGGCGCATGGCCACGCCCTGGAGCGGCGGCCCCTGGCTTGAGCGCGATGC
>JAIVHL010000205.1 GCA_020201075.1 Halomonas sp.
TGTCAATCCTTGATCGGTTCGAGGTTCGATGGCGGGCATACCGCAAAGGCATAACGATATTGGGACGGCACCGCGCGACTTCAAGCTGCCGCTGGCGGTCGTCCAGCGATCAGGCACGCATAAGAATCCGCTCGTTGGCAGACATCATCAAATTCAGGGGGGTGGTGACATGGAGCGGGAAAGGAGATTCGAACTCCCGACCCTCGCCTTGGCAAGGCGATGCTCTACCACTGAGCTATTCCCGCAAGTTTTGCACTGGCTGATGACCGGAAGATGGCGTCCCATAGGGGGTTCGAACCCCTGTTACCGCCGTGAAAGGGCGGTGTCCTAGACCACTAGACGAATGGGACACGTTGTCTCGGCTCGTCGAGGTGGGGCGTATAATACTGAGCGCTTTTGCGAGTGTCAAGCACCTCATGCAGCCTGGCCTAACGCCCCTCGATGCCTTGCACATCAGAGAGTTGACACGTGAAGCATCCAAGGCTAACGTACGCGCCGCTGGCTACGTAGCTCAGCTGGTTAGAGCACATCACTCATAATGATGGGGTCCCCTGTTCGAATCAGGGCGTAGCCACCAAAACACGATTACCCGGCGCCAGCGGCGTCGGGTTTTTTGTATTCTCCGCCCACCCGCTTGCTCAGACCAGCTCAGCGCGGTTGCAGAAGGCGGTCAGCACCCGAGTCAGGTACTCAACGTCGCGGGCGCCTGCGGTCTCGCGGATGGAATGCATGGCCCACTGGGGAGCCCCCACGTCCAGCGTTGGCACGCCGAGCTCTGTGGCTGTGATCGGCCCAATGGTGCTACCGCAGCCCATGTCGGCTCGGGTCACGAAGGTCTGCACCGGCACCTCGGCCTCGCGACACAGGTCGCGGAACATCGCAGCGGTGGCACTGTTGGTGGCATAACGCTGACTGGCGTTGACCTTGATCACCGGCCCACCGTTGAGCGCCGGCCCGTGGGCGGCGTCGTGCTTGTCGGTGAAGTTGGGGTGCAGCGCATGGGCATTGTCGCAGGAGATCATCCGAGACGCCTGGACCAGGCGAATAAACTCGCCCTCACCGCCCCTGCCGAGCTGCTCGCTGACTCGCTGCAGCACGTCACGGAGGAAGGTCCCCTGGGCGCCACAGGCGCTGGCGCTACCCACCTCCTCATGATCGTTGGCTACCAGCACGACTCCCTGCCTGCCATCCGAGGCGAGTAACGCCTCAAGCCCGGTGAAGCACGAAAGCAGGTTGTCGAGGCGAGCGCTAGCGATCAGCTCACCCGCCACGCCGATCCGAGCCGGGGGCTGCATGTCGTGGAAGCCGAGCTCGAAGTCGAGCAGCTCTACCTCCTTCAAGCCGTGCTGCTCGGCGATCCAGTCCATGAGCAGGCGCTCGAGGTCTGAGCTCTCGCCGCCTTGCAGGAACACCGGCGCCATCTGGGTCTGGGCATTGATCGGACGCCCCTGGTTGACGTCGCGGTCGAGGTGGATAGCCAGGCTGGGGATAATCGCCACTGGACGTTCGACGTTGAGCAGCAGTCCCTCCAGACGTCCATCGGGATGGCGCACGTGAATCCGCCCTGCCAGGCCGAGATCGCGATCGTACCACGGTGCCAGCAGCACGCCGCCGTAGGTCTCCACCCCCAGCTGCAGCCAGCCGGCGCTGGTCTGAGCCCGGGCGCCAGCTGCCAAGGCTCACGCTCGTCGAGACGGCGGAAACCCGCCGCCTCGAGCCGGGCCGCCATGCTGGCCACGGCATGCCAGGGTGTAGGCGAGCCACGCAAAAAGTCGAGCAGGCGCTCGATAAGATCGTCCTGGGACATGAATTCCTCTACTCACAGGTGCCATGGGATGCTGACAGGTGTCATGGGATGACGGGGTAAGCTGCTACAATGCTGCCTCGGTCCACGCAACTCGTGGGCCAGAAAAGAGTCTAGAAAAATTAGAGTGTACATCAAATCGGGAGTGCTTCATTGATGAGCCTGCTAGCCCAACTGGGACGTCCAGCCGCCGCCCTGGCCGGCCTGCTGCTGGTCGCCGGGGTCGCCCTGGCGCAGCCGCAGCCCACTGACGCCCAGCGCCAGGCGGCCGTGGAAGTCGCCGATTCGCTGCGCTACGGCCACTATGCCGACATACAGCTGGATGACACCTGGTCAAACCAGGTCTTCGAGCGCTACCTGGATGTCCTCGACGGCCAGCGGGCCTTCCTGCTGGCAAACGATGTCGCCGACTTCCGCTACCTGAAAGGACGCATCGACGATGCGATCTTCGACGGTGAACTGGACGACATCTATGCCTTCTATCATCGCTATCACGAACGTGCCGAGGCTCGCTTCGAGTGGTTGCTAGCCAGACTCGACGAGGGACTCGACTTCACCTATGAGAGCAACCTTCGCCTGGATATCGACCGCGATGAGGCCCCGTGGGCACAAACCAGCGAAGAGCTTGATGATCTCTGGCTCAAACGTCTCGAGAACGCGGCCTTGACCCTGGCCATCAGCGGTCAGGAGCTCGAGGAGGTGGAGACCAATCTTCGCCAGCGTTATGAAGGTCAGCTCAATCGAATACGCCAGACCAACGAAGAGGATATCTTCGGCCTGTTAATGGTGGCGGTCACCGGCAGCATCGACCCCCACAGCGGATACCTCTCCCCGCGCCAGGGCGAATCCTTCGACATTCAGATGCGCCTCTCCCTAGAGGGCATCGGCGCCCTGCTGCAGTCCGACGGCGAGTACGTGAAGGTCGCCAGCCTAGTCCCCGGCGGGCCGGCGGAGAGGGCCGGAGCGCTGGAGCCTGCCGACCGCATCGTCGCGGTAGGCCAGGAAGAGGGTGAAATGGTGAATGTGGTGAGCATGCGCCTGGACAACGTGGTCGACCTGATCCGCGGCCCCAAGGGCTCCGTGGTTCGCCTCGACGTGGTGCCGGCCCAGGCGGTAGACATGACCCGTTCGCGCATCGTCGAAATCACACGCGACACCGTTAAACTGGAGGACCAGGCGGCCCAAGGCGAAGTCATCGAGATCGAGCGCGACGATGGTGCGCATCGCATCGGCGTGATCAAGGTCCCCACTTTTTATGTGGACTTCGACGCCTGGCAGGCCGGTGAAGACGACTTCCGAAGCACGACCCGCGACGTGGCCCGTGAGATCGAGCGACTCAAGACCGAGGACATTGAGGGTATCGTGCTCGACCTGCGCAACAATGGCGGCGGCGCCCTGCAGGAGGCCAATTCGCTGCTCGGGCTGTTCATCGATCGCGGCCCCACGGTCCAGGTGCGCGACGCCCGCGGCCGCATCAGCCTCTACGGCGACACCGAAGCGGGAACCCACTACGACGGCCCGCTGGGTGTGCTGGTCAACCGGCTCTCCGCTTCCGCCTCGGAGATCTTTGCCGGCGCCATCCAGGACTACGGCCGCGGGCTGGTAATGGGCTCGCCAACCTTCGGCAAGGGCACGGTACAGACCCTCAACGAGCTGGGCCATGGCCAGATCAAGCTGACTCGAGCCAAGTTCTACCGCATCTCCGGGGACAGCACCCAGCACCGTGGCGTGGAGCCAGACATCATTTTCCCAAGCCTGATTGATCCGGATCTTATCGGTGAGAGCAGCCTGGACAACGCCCTGGACTGGGACACCGTCCGCTCGGTTCAGTACCGCCACTACGGCGAGCCGTGGCGCTATCTGGAGACCATCAAAGATCTCCATCAGGGCCGCGCCGCGGAGCATCCAAACTTCCGCTACTTGACCCAGCAGGCACAGCTCAATCGGCGCCTGCGCGAGCAGACCACTAGCGTCAGCCTTAATCGCCAGCAGCGCCAGCGTGAAGTGGAAGCACAGGAATCCGAACAGCTTGCCCTGGAGAATCAGCGCCGCCGGGCCTTGGGCCTCGACCTGCTGGAAGAGTGGGTTGATGCCCGCACCGAGGAGAGCGACGACGAGCCTGTGGAACAGGTCCAGGTTCAGGAGGCGGCACATATCCTGCTGGACTTTACCCTGCTCAGCAGCGAAAACTATCGGCTGGCCAACAGTCGCTGAGATCGCTCGCCCTTACGCATGTCATCTTGCCGCCTCTAAGAGGCGGCATTTTTTTTGGTCGACAGACAGACAGGTTCGCGGACAGACAGACAAGCACAGAAGTAGACGCGGACAGATAGCCGGGCAGAAAAACAGACGGGCACAAAATTAGTGCTGAGGCAGCTCAGTCGAGGAAGCGAACCAGGGGAAATTCAGGGGAAGGAAAACAATAAAAAACAGATGGCTCCCGGAGCAGGACTCGAACCTGCGACCCAGTGATTAACAGTCACTTGCTCTACCAACTGAGCTATCCGGGAATAAATAAGGTGCTGCCGATGGCTCCTCGAGCAGGACTCGAACCTGCGACCCAGTGATTAACAGTCACTTGCTCTACCAACTGAGCTATCGAGGAATGACACGATCTTCAGCAGTGGCATTCAATGCAGCGTTGGCTCCCGGAGCAGGACTCGAACCTGCGACCCAGTGATTAACAGTCACTTGCTCTACCAACTGAGCTATCCGGGATCGGCATCGAACACGGGACGTAGTATACGGATTCGCTTCTGGAGGTCAAGGCCGCATCAAGCGCTATCCCGATACTGCTCTAAGGTTAGCCGGCCAACTCTCCCGAGGCACTATAAGCAGAACGTCCAGCAGCAGAACGCCCATCTGGCCTGAAGCGAGATGGGCGCTCTGATGTGTCTGGTGGCTACGCCCTGATTTGAACAGGGGACCCCATCATTATGAGTGATGTGCTCTAACCAGCTGAGCTACGTAGCCAGGTTGTTGGGCAGGCGTGTGCCTTTCAACGGGGAGGTATTATGCCCGTAGAGGCGCATATTGGCAAGCCTTCCCGGCAAAGCGTCAAGCGTCTCGTTGCCCGTCCGCAGTTAGCCGCCAGATGCTCATCTCAACTGCAAACCCCACCTTTCTCGCGCCCGGCTCCTGCAACCAACATAGCAGCTGCCCGGACGATAGTTTATTGATTGAACGTTCAATAAAAAAATGTCAGGCTATGCCCATCTCACCGCGCTAGTCGGCGTGGTGGAAAGTTATCCCTGAAACAGGAGGTTTCGAGGTGCCCAAGGTCGGAATGGAACCCATCCGCCGCCAGCAACTGATCATGGCTACCATGGCGGCGATTGATGAGGTTGGCCTGGCCGATGTCACGGTGATGCGCATTGCCGGCCACGCCGGCGTGTCCGCCGGCATCATCAGTCACTACTTCGGTGGCAAGGATGGCTTGCTGGAAGCCACCATGCGCCAGATTCTGAGCGATCTGAGCGAGGCAGTGGCAATGCGGCGGCGTGCGCTCACTACCACGAGCCCTAGGGAACACATCGGCGCCATCATCGATGGCAACTTTGATCGCAGCCAGGTTACTGGTCCGGTGGCCAAGACGTGGCTGGCCTTCTGGGCGAGCAGCATGCATAAGCCTGAGCTTGCGCGCCTACAGGAGGTCAATGACCGGCGCCTTTACGCCAACCTTTGCTACCAGTTTCGCCGCGTGATGCTCCGTGACGAAGCGAGCGCCTGCGCCCGAGCACTGGCTGCGCTGATCGATGGCCTGTGGCTGCGCGTGCAGCAGGCCTCCGAGGCCGATGTAGACGCCGCCGTGGACGCCGCCCGCAAGGGCCAGCGGGCCTGGGCGGCGATGACCGGCATGGAGCGCGGTCGCATTCTCAACCGGGCCGTAGCCCTGCTTCGCAGCCGCAACGACGAGCTCGCCGAGCTCGAGACCCGCAACACCGGCAAGCCAATCAGCGAGACGGCCGCGGTGGACATCGTCACCGGCGCCGACGTCCTCGAGTATTACGCAGGCCTGGCGGCGGCCATAGAGGGCAGTCAGATTCCGCTACGTGAGAGCTCCTTCGTGTATACCCGTCGCGAGCCGCTGGGGGTGATCGGCGCCATCGGCGCCTGGAACTACCCCATTCAGATTGCCTGCTGGAAGAGTGCCCCGGCACTGGCCGCCGGCAACGCCGTGGTCTTCAAGCCCAGCGAGGTCACCCCGCTCACCGTGATCAAGCTCGCCGAGATCTTCACCGAGGCCGGGCTCCCCGACGGCGTGTTCAACGTGATCCAGGGCGACGGCCGCGTTGGCGCCCTGATGACCGGCCACCCGGGCATCGACAAGGTCTCCTTCACCGGTGAGGTGGGAACCGGCAAGAAGGTAATGGCCGCCGCTGGGGGCTCCACCCTGAAGGACATCACCATGGAGCTGGGCGGAAAGTCACCGCTGATCGTGTTCAATGATGCCGACCTCGATCGCGCCGCCGACGCCGCGATGATGGCCAACTTCTACTCCAGCGGGCAGATTTGCACCAACGGCACCCGGGTGTTCGTCGAGCGCCCCGTAAAGGACGCCTTCGAGGCGAAGATCAAGGAGCGGGTCAGCCGCATCAGAGCCGGCGACCCGATGGATCCGAGCGTCAACTTCGGCCCCCTGGTCAGCTTCGAACACCAGGAGCAGTCCGGCGTGGGTCGTGAAAACGGCCTCGAGACCCTGGCCCACTACACCCAGACCAAGTCGGTGCAGATCGAGATGGGCCCCTTCGAGTCGGTGTTCTGAGGAGATCCCATGTCACAGCTTCGCGAATTCGACTACGTCATCATCGGTGCCGGCTCCGCCGGCAACGTGCTGGCCACCCGCCTCACCGAGGATGACGACGTCTCGGTGCTGCTGCTCGAGGCCGGCGGCCCCGACCACCGCTTCGATTTCCGCACCCAGATGCCGGCAGCGCTGGCCTACCCGCTGCAGGGAAAGCGCTATAACTGGGCCTTCGAGACTGATCCAGAGCCGCACATGGATGGCCGGCGCATGGAGTGCGGTCGCGGCAAGGGGCTGGGGGGCTCGTCGCTGATCAACGGCATGTGTTACATCCGCGGCAACGCCCTGGACTACGACGGCTGGGCCAAGGCCCCGGGCCTGACGGACTGGACCTACGCCGACTGCCTGCCCTACTTTCGCAAGTCCGAGACCCGTGACATCGGGCCCGACGCCTATCACGGCGGTGATGGGCCGGTCAGCGTGACTACACCTAAAGAAGGCAACAACCCGCTCTATCGCACCTTTATCGAAGCGGGCAGGCAGGCTGGCTACCCGGAGACCGAGGACGTCAACGGCTACCAGCAGGAGGGCTTCGGCCCCATGGACCGCTTCGTCACCCCGAACGGCCGGCGCGCCTCCACCGCCCGGGGCTATCTGGACCAGGCCAAGGGGCGCGAGAACCTCACCATAGAGACCCGCGCGCTCACCGACGTCATCGAGTTCGAAGGCAAGCGTGCCGTGGGCGTGCGCTACCGGAAAAAGGGCCAGACTCAGCGAGTACGCGCCCGCCGCGAGGTGCTGCTGTGCGGCGGGGCCATCGCCTCGCCGCAGATCCTGCAGCGCTCAGGCATCGGCCCTGGAGAGGTGCTTGAAGAATTCGATATCACACCGGTGCATATCAACGACAACGTCGGCGCCCACCTCCAGGACCACCTGGAGATGTACATCCAGTACGAGTGCAAGGAGCCGATCTCGCTCTACCCGGCACTGAAGTGGTACAACCAGCCCAAGATCGGCGCCGAGTGGCTCTTCCTGGGCAAGGGCGTGGGGGCGAGCAACCAGTTCGAGGCGGCGGGCTTCATCCGCAGCAATGACCAGGAGGCATGGCCCAACCTGCAGTACCACTTCCTGCCCATCGCCATCAGCTACAACGGCAAGAGCGCGGTACAGGCCCACGGCTTCCAGGCCCACGTGGGCTCCATGCGCTCAGAGAGCCGCGGTCGCATCCGCCTCACCTCCCGGGATCCCGAGGCGGCGCCGAGCATCCTATTCAACTACATGTCCACCGACAAGGACTGGCAGGAGTTTCGCGACGCCATCCGCCTGACCCGTGAGATCATCGCCCAGCCGGCCTTCGACGCCTACCGCGGCCGCGAGATCGCACCGGGGCCCGACGTGACCTCCGACGCCGAGTTGGATGCCTTCGTCAAGGCGCATGCCGAGACCGCCTACCACCCCTGCGGCAGTTGCCGCATGGGCGAAGACGACGACGCCGTGGTGGACGGTGCTGGCCGGGTGCACGGCGTTGAGGGACTGCGGGTGGTCGACGCCTCGCTCTTCCCGCTGATCACTACCGGCAACCTCAATGCACCGACGATCATGCTGGCCGAGAAGATCGCCGACAGGATCCGCGGCCGCGAGCCGCTGCCTCGTAGCGATGCTCCGTATCATGTGGCAAACAGCGCCCCCGCTCGAAGAGAGCCGCAGCGCCAAATGGAGTGAACGCTGGCCGGTTGCAATGGGATAGGCTAGTCTGCAAGAATTCAAACGTATGTTCGAATTCTTGCCGCCCATGACAACCGGAGTCTCCCCATGCTCACCCTGATCCTGCTGATCGTGGCCGCTGTCGGCCTGTTAGTGGTGATGCGCCGTGAGGCGGGCGCCCTGCCCGCCTTGGCGGTGCTCGCCCTCACCGGCCTGGCCAGCCTTTTCTTCGCCTCCACTCTGCTCGGCATCCTGCTGCTGGCCGGTGCCCTCGCCGTGGCGGCGTCGGGCCTGCCGGCCCTGCGCGGAAAGTGGCTGACCCCGAGACTCTTTGCCATGTTCAAGAAGGTCTCGCCGAAGGTCTCCGACACCGAGCGCACCGCGCTGGAGGCCGGGAGCGTGGCCTGGGACGGCGAGCTCTTTACCGGCAAGCCCGACTGGCAGGCGCTGCTCGCCTTCAAGGACGAGGGAATCAGCGACGAGGAGCGCGCCTTCATCGATCAGCAGTGCGCCGTGGCCGCAGGCATGTGCAACGCCTGGGACATCGCCAAGGAGCGCGCCGACCTGCCCCAGGAACTCTGGGACCACCTCAAGCGGGAGCGCTACTTCGGGATGATCATCCCGAAGGAGTATGGCGGCCTGGGCTTCTCGGCCAAGGCGCAGTCGCTGGTGCTGCAGAAGCTGTCGATCAGCGAGACCCTGATGGTCACCGTGGGGGTACCCAACTCCCTGGGCCCGGGCGAGCTGCTGCTCAAGTACGGCACCGACCAGCAGAAGAACCACTATCTGCCGAGGCTGGCCGACGGTCGCGAAATTCCCTGCTTCGGCCTCACCGGCCCGCGGGCCGGTTCCGACGCCACCTCGCTTCCCGATACCGGCGTGGTCTGCAAGCAGGTCATCGACGGCAAGGAGGTGCTTGGCGTGCGCCTCAACTTCGAGAAGCGCTGGATAACGATGGCGCCCATCGCCACCGTGGTGGGTCTCGCCTTTCGCCTGTTCGACCCGGAGCACCTGCTGGGCGACGAGGAAGACCGCGGCATCACCCTGGCGCTGATTCCCCGCGACACCGCCGGCATGGAGATCGGTCGGCGCCACCACCCCATCGGCAGCCCCTTCCTGAACGGTCCCATCAAGGGCAGGGATGTCTTCGCCCCGCTGGATACCATCATCGGCGGCACCGAAATGATCGGCCAGGGCTGGCGAATGCTGGTGGAGTGCCTCTCCATCGGTCGCTGCATCACCCTGCCCTCCGGCGCCACCGGCACCGCACGCTACGCCATCGGCTGGAGCGGCGGCTTTGCCCGCATTCGTCGACAGTTCAACGTGCCAGTCGCCGAGATGGAGGGCATCCAGGAGCCGCTGGCGCGCATGACCGCGCTGGGCTACATCGCCCAGGCGGCGGTCTATCAGACGGCCAATACCATCGACCGTGGCGAGAAGCCGGCGGTGCCCTCGGCGATCCTCAAGAGCCAGCTCACCGAATTCCAGCGGGTCATCCTCAGCGATGCCATGGATATCCACGGCGGCAAGGCGGTCACGCTCGGCCCGCGCAACTACCTGGGGATTGGCTACAGCGCCAACCCGGTGGCGATCACCGTGGAAGGTGCCAACATCATGACACGCAACCTGATGATCTTCGGTCAGGGGGCGATCCGCTGCCATCCCTACGTGCTCGATGAACTGGCCGCCAAGGACGCCGATGACATCAAGGCCTTCGACAAGGCGTTCTTCGGCCACGCCGGACTGATCTTCGGCAACGCCGCCCGCGCCTTCACCCTGGGCTTGGGCATCGGTAAATCCGCCGTGCCCTTCGATGCGGTCGCCGCCCCCTACGCCCAGGAGATCGGCCGGCTCTCCGCCGGCTTCGGCCTCTGCGCCGACGCCGCCATGGCCAGCCTCGGCTCCACCCTCAAGAAGCGCGAGATGCTTTCCGCCAGGCTGGGCGATGTACTCTCCAACCTCTACCTCGCCTCCATGGTGATCAAGCAGTGGCACGAGGGCGACAAGGTCGAAGACGAGACGGCACTCGTTCACTACAGCTGCCGGTTCCTGCTGGGCCGTGCCGAGCAGGCCCTGGATGAGCTGTTCGATAATCTGCCCAACCGCGCCCTGGCGCGTGTGCTGCGCATCGTGGTGATGCCGCGGGGCAAGCGCGTCAAGCGTCCCCACGATGACCTGGCGCGCACCATCGCCCAGGCCGTTTCTCGCAACACCGCCCTGCGCGAAAAGCTGCTGCGCGAGACCTGGGCGGCCGACGACGGCAGCCAAC
>JAIVHL010000206.1 GCA_020201075.1 Halomonas sp.
GCTGTCCGGCGGCCAGCGCCAGCGTATTGCGCTGGCTCGGGCACTGGTCTGCGAGCCCGACGTGCTGCTGCTCGACGAGCCGCTGTCGGCGCTGGATGCCGGCCTGCGCAGCCAGTTGCAAGTAGAACTGCTGCGGGTACAGAAACGCCTGGGCATGACCTTCGTCTTCGTCACCCATGACCAGCAGGAGGCCATGGTGATGTCCGACCGGATTGCCGTACTCAACGAGGGCATCATCCAGCAGGTCGGGCCGCCCAGGGATGTCTACGAACGTCCGATCAATGCCTTCGTCGCCCGCTTCATGGGCCACGATAACCTCTTCCCGATTACCGCCCGGCAGGGCGATCGTCTGACCACAACCCTCGGCGAGCTGCAGGCGGAATCGGCAGGGTCGGGAGAGTTGCTGTTGATTCGCCCCGAGACCCTGGATTTGCTGGCAGGAGAGGTGGCGGGTATCAACCATTTGTTCGCGCAGGTCACTGAGCGCCTCTATCGCGGCAGTCACGCCGAATACTGCCTGGAGATCGGCGATACCACCCTTCAGGCGACGCTGAACAATCGCGGGCGTCACCTGCCCGAGGTGGGCGACCGGGTCACCGTGGTGGTGGCGCCGGAAGACCTTGTCACCCTGAGCGAATGAGGAGCGTACCATGGCCTATACTGGCGTGACCGTAAGCGCACGAAGTCGCGGTATGGTGCGAGAGTCTCGGCACCTGCTGTTCACCGTGGCTCCCGGGGCGACCTGGATCATCATTTTTCTGGTGCTGCCCGGTGCTTATCTGATGGGCGTTGCCTTCATGAGCAACGGTACCTATGGCCTGCCCGAGATGCCGCTGTCGCTGGAGTCGTTCAGGCGCCTGGCTGGCTTCGGCTTTCTCGGCTGGAGCCCGGGCAATCTCTACACACTCTTTCGCTCGCTATGGCAAACCCTGATCTCTACCGGGCTGGTGGTGATCGTCGCCTATCCGATCGCCTATTACATCACCACCTGTCGCGAGAAATGGCGGCCGATCATGCTGCTGCTGGTGGTAGTGCCATCCTGGACCAATCAGGTGATCCGCACCTTCGGCTGGATGAACCTCCTGGCGCCAGGCACGCCACTTTCGTCACTGGCTGAGGGGCTGGGGTTCATTCCTCCCAACATGGGGCTCTATCCTTCCAACTTCGCGGTCACCCTGGGGCTGGTCTACAACTTCCTGCCGTTCATGGTACTGCCGCTCTATGCCGCCTTCGAAAAGCTCGACATCGCTCAGGTCGAAGCCGCGCAGGATCTCTATGCCTCGCCGGTGCGAGCCTTCTGGCACGCCGTCTTTCCTCAGACGCTGCCGGGGTTGCTGGCAGGAATCGTGCTGGTGGCGATCCCGGCCTTCGGGATGTACGTGATCCCCGAGCTGCTCGGCGGCGGCAAGGGGATGATGCTCGGCAACCTGGTGGCCATGCAGTTCTCCGGCGGGGCCAATTGGCCGCTGGGGGCCGCCGGGGCGATCCTGATGCTGATCGCTACCTTCATCGGCTTGTTCGCCATGCGTCGCATCGGCAAGCGCCTGGGTGGCGGCGAGGAGGTGGTGATATGAGAAAACGGACCCTGAAGCGAGGCCTGACCGGGTTCTGGTGGTTGACGCTGACGTTTCTGTATCTTCCCTTGGCCGTTGTGGTGCTGTTCTCTTTCAACGCCTCCAACAGCGCTGCGACCTTCACCGGAGTGTCGCTGCGCTGGTACAAGGCGTTGCTGGGCAACGAGCAGATTCTTTCGGCGTTCGGCAATACCATGATGCTGGCGATCTGCTCGTCGGTGATTGCGCTTTGCATCGGCTGTCTGATCGGCTATGGCATGTATCGCCATCGGCATCGCAAGCTTGGCTGGTTGATCGTGCTGATCTACCTGCCTATCGTGCTGCCGGACATTGTCTTCGGCATCTCCGAGATGATGTTCTTCGTGCAGATCCATCGCTTGACGGGGCTTTTGCAGCCAGGCCTCTTGACGATGATCATCTCCCACGTGACCTTCCAGATCCCATTCGTGGCACTGATCGTCTATTCGCGCTTCGTGGGCCTGGATCCGACGCTGTTCGAGGCAGCCAAGGATCTCTATGCCACGCCTGTGAAGCGAGTGGTGCACTTCATGCTGCCGACCATCAAGCCGGCGTTGATCTCGGCCTTTTTCCTCTCCTTTACCCTGTCGGTGGATGATTTTGTCATCAGCTTCTTCACCTCCGGGCCGGAGAGCGCGACCCTGCCCATCTACATCTGGGGCGCGATCAAGAAGGGCGTCTCGCCAGAAATTAATGCCATTGCCGCCTTGATGATCGGTGCGGTGGCGATCGCTGCCATCCTGAGCCTGACCATGAGCCGTCGCCGGCAGCAATGAGCCGGTAAACCCTTCCCACAGGGAAACGAGGAGAGTCCATAATGAAGATCAACAATACGATGACACTGGCACTATCGCTGGGCGGGCTGATGCTTGCCGGCAGCGTCCAGGCGCAGGAGAACAAGCTCTACCTGTTCAACTGGACCGAGTACATGGACCCCGAGATCATCGAGGCCTTTGAGGAGCAATACGACGTCGACGTCGTGCAGAGCTACTTCAACTCGCTGCCCGAGATGCTGGCCAAGCTCAACGCCGGCGGAGTCTCTCAGTACGATATCATCGTGCCATCCAACTATTATGTGCCGCGGTTGATCGATACCGGCCTGGTGCAGAAGCTCGACAAGTCGAAACTCGACAATCTCGACAACGTCATGGAGCAATTCCAGGATCCGGCGTTCGACCCCGGCGCCGAGTACACTGCGCCTTATCAGTGGGGCACCACCGGCATCGTCTACAATAGCGAGACCTTCCCGGATGCACCCAAAAGCTGGTCGCTGCTCTTCGATCCCGAGGTCAATCCTGCTCATCCCTTCGCCATGATGGGCGACGGCCAGGTCAACATGGGGGGTGCCTGCGCCTACCTCGGTCATGGCTACGACTGTACCGACATGGAGGCATGGCGTGAGGCGGCGCAGCTGCTTCTTGATACCAAGGGTCGCGAGACCTTCAGCGGCTTTACCGATGGCACCCCGGCGCTTCAGCAGCTGGCGCGGGGCGTGACCCACGTGGGGCTCTCGTATAATGGCGACTACCTCTTCTTCAAGGATGAGGACCCCGAGACCTTCGCGTCGCTGGAATTCATGATTCCCGATGAGGGCGCGGAGTTGTGGGTGGATTCGATGCTCATTCCCTCCGAGGCACCGAACCCCGATATGGCCCACAAGTTCATCGATTTCATTCTCGATGCCGAGGTCGGCGCGCAGCTATCGAACTATAACTACTACGCCAGCCCCAATGCGGCCGCCGTGCCTTATCTCGATGCGGTGCTGACCAAGCCGCCCGTCCAGCCGACTGAAGACGATATGCAGCGTCTGCGCTTCACGCCGAGCCTGGAGGGCGAAGCAATGCAGGTCTTCCAGCAGCTGTGGTCAGAAGTGCAGTCGCGTTGAGAGCAGGGCCCCTGGCAACGACCGGGGGCTCGCCATCCCGAGCAAGGAACGTCCCATGAGTAACCGACAGGAGCTGCCGCTCCTCAATGACTGGTTCCAGACCCACGGTATTACCGAGGTCGAGTGCCTCGTCTCCGATCTCACCGGCATCCTCAAGGGCAAGATCATGCCTGCCGGCAAGTATCTCAACGGCGGTCGTCCCCGGCTGCCCGACTCGATCTTCATCCAGACCGTCACCGGGGGCTACCCCGATGACGAGGATATTCGTTTCTGGAACCCCGCCGAACGCGATATGGAGCTGGTGCCGGACCCGAACGCTATCTATCTGGTGCCTTGGGCCGAAGACCCTACCGCCCAGATCATCCACGACTGTTTCTACCTCACCGGCGAGCCGGTGGATCTGGCGCCGCGCTACGTGCTCAAGCGCGTATTGCAGCTCTATGAGGAGCGTGGCTGGAAACCGGTGATCGCTCCGGAGGTCGAGTTCTACCTGGTCAAGACCAATATAGACTCCGACTACCCGCTGGAGCCGCCCATCGGCCGCACCGGTCGCCAGGAGAGCAGCCGGCAGTCATTTTCCATCGACGCGGTTAATGAATTCGACCCGTTGTTCGAGGAAATGTACGACTACTGTGAGGCCATGAACCTGGATCTGGACACCCTGATCCATGAAGAGGGCGCCGGGCAGATGGAGGTTAATTTCCAGCATGGCGACCCATTGGCCCTCGCCGACCAGGTGGTGATGTTCAAGCGCACCCTGCGCGAGACGGCGTTGCGGCACGGCATGTACGCCACCTTCATGGCCAAGCCGATGGCCAACGAGCCGGGCAGCTCCATGCATATTCACCAGAGCCTGCTCGACGGCAAGGACGGTCATAACGTCTTTGTGGGTGAGGATGGCCAGCCCAGCCGGCTCTTTCACTACTTCATCGG
>JAIVHL010000134.1 GCA_020201075.1 Halomonas sp.
CGAGAAGGAGGACCATGTGCTCTTTGCCTCCCATACCGTCTGGCGCTCGCGAGAAGACTTCGATGCCTGGACGCACTCCGAGGCATTTCGCGCAGCGCACGCCAATGCCGGACAGAGCCGGAGGGAAGGACTGTATCTGGGCCCGCCGTCCTTCGAGGGCTTCGAAGTCATCCAGACGATCGGCAATGAGACCGACGACTGACAGCGCATCAGGGAGAGGTTGATGGTGCATCTATCCAGCGGTGAGCCTCCTCACCTGCTCCCCAAATCGGCGATACTATCGGTATGACTCCCACCTCGCTCGCCCTACAGGATCGGCTGCTGCCCGGCGTTTCCCGGACGTTTGCCCTGACCATTCCGCAGTTGCCGGAGACTCTGCGCCCGGCGATTACCAATGCCTACCTGCTATGTCGTATCGCCGACACGGTGGAAGACAGCACCGAAATGGCGCCCGACGAAAAGGACGCCCACTATCATCGCCTGCTGGCAGGGTTGCATGACGCCAACGCCGCCCGCGATTTCTCCGCGGCGTTGCTCGGTACGGGGCTGGTGCAAGACCCGCTGGAACAAGAACTGGTCGCCCAGACGCCCGGGGTACTGCAAGCCTTCGGTGAACTGCCGGTCGATCAGCAGGCGGCACTCCGCGACTGCGTCACCACCATGTGCCATGGCATGGCCGATTTCGAACGCCTGAAGAACCCGCATGGCCTTCCCGACGGCGGCTGCCTGAGGGACTACTGCTATGCGGTGGCCGGCTGCGTCGGCGAAATGCTGACTCGCTTGTTCGCCGATACGCATCCGCGGATCAGCGAGCAGCAAGAGGAGCTCCAGCGCCTGTCGGTGGCCTTCGGCCAGGGATTGCAGATGACCAACATCCTCAAGGACGTGTGGGACGATCGCCAACGCGGCATCTGCTGGCTCCCGCGCGACGTCTTCGAGGCACGTGGGGTCGATCTGGTGCAGACCCATGACTGGCAGGATCACCCGGGCTATCGCGACGGCATCCGCTTTCTGGTGGCCGTCGCTCATCACCACCTGCGGCTGGCGCAGGATTACACGCTGCGGATTCCGGCTTCCGAAGTGGGCATTCGGCGATTCTGCAGCTGGTCGATCGGCATGGCGCTCGCCACATTGCGCAAGATTGCCCACCATCCTGGCTACACTGCCGGCGAACAGGTCAAGATCTCGCGCCGGCACCTGCGCCTGATTGTCGCCACGAGCAATGTCGCGGTAGGCAGCGATATGTTATTGCGGGGAGTATTTCAGATTGGCCGTCAGCGACTGCCCGATGTCCAGGAACAGGAGATCGGGCAGCTGCTGGCGGGGGGTGTTTCGGGGAATCATCCTACGTGACCCGATGGGTCTGAAGGTAAGTCTCTACTGTCCAAATCAGCGTGCTCTCCCTCCCCCCGTGGAGTGAAATCAGGTCGAGGCGGGGCGCGCGAGATAGGCTGCGATCTTGTCCTTCAGCGCGACGCGCTTCTTACGGGCATCTTCCTCGATGTGAGTAGCAACCGGCTCGATTTCCGTCTCCATTCGATGAATTTCCCGATTGAGCTCCTGGTAATCCTCGGCCAGTTTCACGAAATGGGCGTCGGACTGTTTGAGATCATGGATGCGCTCAGCGTGCTCGGGAAACTCTTCAGCAAGTTGGTGTGGCGTGTGGCCCATGTCGGCTCCTGTATCAATGGTTGTGGGTATTCAAGGCAGAGCAGACATTAACACAGTCATCTTGGCCTATCAGCCAGTCTCTGGGTGCACCCAGCGGTGATGACGTCGAAGCGGCCGCGCTGCCAGATCAGGAGCCATCAGTGCATCAGCGTTCGCGGCAAGACCACGGCATTTCGGCAGTGAACTCAAGGAGGCGACATGCCCGAGAACCACAAGACACCGCTCAATCCCGCACTGGAACGCCTTCACCTCGTGTGGGACCTGCTGGTTATCGCGCTGGTGATCGCCAACCTGACCCTGCTGCTGTTCGACAGCCTTTTCCTGCTGACTCCGTTGAACACCGCCTTCGAGGCCGTGGCCCCCGGCCTGCATGACGCCTACGACAGCCATATCCGTGCCAACTTCATCGCTATCGACCTGGCGTTCGTGGCTGTCTTCCTGCTCGACGTGCTGCTGGGCTGGGCGGCAGCCATCGCCGAGCGACGCTATCACCGCTGGTTCTTCTACCCCTTCGTTCACTGGTACGACGTGCTCGGCTGCATCCCGGTCGGCGGCTTTCGATATCATGATGGAGGAGCTCACCGATCGTATCTCCATCCGCATGCTCGACAGTGTCCAGTCACATCTGCGCTCCAGCGACGGGCTCTCCGGCCGAATGGTGGAACAGGTGTTGCGGCCCCGCCAGCAAGCGCTGATCCACGAGATCACCCAGCGGCTCGAGGCCATGGCCGGCAACGCCTACGACCACAATCGAGACGACACCCTGCGCTACGTGCGGGGGCTGGTCGGCCGGACCCTCTCGGAGAGTCCGGAGATCCGCCGTCTGTCGCGGCTTCCCTTGGGCGGCCAGCTGACCAAGGGTCTCGAGGCCTCGCTCTCAGACCTGGCCTGCCGGCTGGTCAACGAGGCACTGGAGGGGCTGCAGTCGCCGGAGTTCTCCGCCCTGGTGGAGCACCTGACCGAAAGCGGCTTCGAAGCCTGGCTGCGAACCGATCCCCACACCGAAAAGGTCAGCGAGCAGGTGCTGGTGGACATGCTGGACCTTCTCAAGGAGCAGATCGCCGTCAAGGACTGGAAGCACAAGTACGCGTGACCCTCCCGGTGGCCCGGCGGCAGCAGGATTTTCCATAAGCGCTCTTACATAAGCACTCTTACATAAGCACTCTTACATAAGCGCTCTGACATGAGGCTGGGCCATCACCGCTGTTCCATGGCCCGCGTCAGCTCCTTCCGATAGGCCGCCTTATGCAGGGCCGGGTCCGAAGGAAATCGCCCCAGCGCCACCGCCATTTCAAAGAAACCCTGCTGGGGCAGGTCACCACGGCGGCTTACCACCAGGGTGGCGAGCATCGGGCGGTCGGCGGCGACGTCTTCGCGCATCAGTGCCTCCAGGGTAAGGGCCACGCGCTGGATGGTGCGCGGCGGCGTGAGCCCCAGCGCTTCGGCAGCCTGCTGGTAGGTGATCGGCACGGCCTCCTCAGGCAGAGCGGTCAGCAACTCGCGCAAGCGCGGGGCCAGGTCGGTGTCGTCTATCGTCAATGACATAGGTATTCGGTTGACCCGGTGGTTTCGAGAAACATCCTCTTGAAGACTAGCCGATCCGCGCCCTCTGTTGACACTACCAGGCGCCCTGAATTTAAATGCGTTGGTATCTAGATAGATCGGTCTATACAGGAGCGACCGCCGATGCCAGCGTCCAAGCGCGACCAGCTGCTCGCCACGGCCGAGCAGCTTTTTTACGAACAGGGATTCCACGCCACCGGGATCGACCGCATCGTGGCGACGGCCGGGGTAGTGCGCATGACGCTCTACAACCACTTCGTCTCCAAGGAGGCGCTGGTGGTGGCCGTGCTGGCGGCCCGCCACGAACGCTTCATCGGCTGCCTGGATGAGGCCGCCGCCGGCGCCTCCCCGGGACAGGTGACGAGCGCGCTGGTCGATGCGCATGGGGAGTGGCTGGAACGCTATAGCCAGCAAGGCTGCATCATGGCAAAGGCGATGGGCGAGTTCGCCAAGCACAGCCCCGCGATCCACGCCCTGGCGGTGGCCGCCAAGACCGACCTTCTGGGACGTCTGGAAGCCGCGCTGGTGCGCGATGGGCTTGACCAGCACGACGGCCTGGCCCGACGCCTCTTCCTGGTGCTGGAAGGCAGCAATACGGCGGTTGCCCTGCTGGGCACACACACGGCTCTGGCCGATACTCGGGCGATGGTCGACACTCTTCTAGCCGCGGCCAGGAGCGAGAGCCAATGAAACCCCTGTCAAACATCGGATTTGCCCTGTTTGGCGCCGCAATGGTCGCCATCAGCTACGGGCTTGCGCGCTTCGCTTTCGGTCTCTTCGTGCCCTCCATCAGTGCCGAGCTGTCACTGACACCTAACGTGGTGGGTATCATCGGGGCGCTGCCCTTTATCAGTTTCGTGCTGGCCACCCTGGTCGCCCCCTTCGTTGCCGATCGACTCGGCGCTCGTAATGCAGCGGTACTCTCGGGAGTTTTCGGCGCCGGAGGCCTTGCCCTGATCAGTCAGGCCTCGGACGCGCTGTCGCTCGGTATCGGCGTCTTTATCTGCGGCATCTGTACCGGTCTGATGATGCCGGCACTGACCGCCGCCATGCAGGCACTGGTGAGCCGCGCTAAGCATGGACGCGTAAGTTCCATCATGAACGCCGGCACCAGCGTCGGTGTCATCGTCGCCGTGCCTACCGTCGTGTTCCTGTTCGATGCATGGCGTTTCACCTACGTTATGTTTGCGGTACTGGCGGGCGTCGGGGTCGTTGCCGCGTGGTTCTTCATTCCTTCGGTATCGCGGATCGTACCGGCAAACGCCGCACCACCGGACCCGATTAGCAGGTTACAGTGGTCGCGCCTCATCCGGCTCTCGCTGTTTGCCTTCGCCATGGGCTTTGTTTCCGCACCGTACTGGCTTTTCGCTCCGGATCTGGCCGTTACCCTCGGCGCACTACCCGCGGGCCAAACCGGTTGGCTGTGGCTGGCGGTCGGACTCGCCGGCCTCGGTGGTGCCGTGGTGAGTGACCTGGCCGACCGGAACAACCCGCCCATCACGCAGGCATTGATGCTGATGATGCTGTCATCGAGCCTGGTATTGCTTGCTGCCAGCCCGGGTCAGTTGACGCTGGCGATATTCTCGGCGCTGGTCTTCGGCCTCGCCTACATGAGTCTCACGGGGCTGTATCTGATGACCGGCATCCGACTGCTGCCCGGCCGACTCTCGATGGGACCGGTGGTGCCCTTCATGGCGGTTGCCCTCGGCCAGGCGGTCGGCTCTCCGGTCATCGGCGCCCTCGTCAACGGATTCGGCTATGCCGATGCGTTTGCCATCTTCGCGGTGATCGGCATCCTGGTCGCGATCCTGTCGCCGGCCTATCCGGGCCATATCGACTACTGGGCAGACTGGAAAGAGGAAGCTCCAGAGGCCGAGGCCGAGGCGGTAGCAGAGGAGGCAGAAACGCCGGCGGTCGAAGATACCGGTCTCCAGGCGGCGTACGATCAGCAACTGGTGGATGAAGACGGCAACCCGATCGAACCCGTTGTGGAAGAGGACGACACCGTATAGGTCCCGCAGGGACGTGGGGTGAGATAGCCTGCGGGAACGACGACGCCCCCAACTGGGGGCGTCGAACGTGGGCGAAAAGGCGCTGGAAAAGGTTCGCCAGAGCATTCGGGGCGCCGGCGACTTTCGTTAGCTTGCCTGTCCCCGGGCAAGGTGTCATCGTCGACGAAACCTTGTCACGGAGAGGAGATCACCATGAGCAACAGAGACGCTTACGAGCAGAAACTGCAGGCCAAGCTGGACGAATGGCAGGCGGAGGTCGACAGGCTGAGAGCCAGGGCCAAGGGCGCCGAGGCCGATGCCCAGATCGAGTATGAAGAGGAGATCGACCGGCTGAAAAAGAAGCGCGAGGAGGTTCGCCAGAAGCTGGACGAGCTGCGCGAAGCCAGCGATGGTGCCTGGGACGACATCAAGGATGGTGCCGATCGCGCCTGGAAATCCCTCAGCGAGTCCCTCGAGAAGGCGCGGTCCCGCTTCAAGTAGCCGAGTCTGCTTCTGGACTCAGCCGAGCACTCGTCCTGTGTGTGCCAAGAGGTCTTCATGCGAAAGATCCTGCTCGTCGATAATGGCTCCCTGCGTGCCCAGGCCACGCTCAACCTGCGCCGCCTGGCCCACGCCCTGGGCCAGGCCACCGGCCAGGAGGTAGAAGCCGCCTCGCTGCTGCACTCCTACAAGATTCCCGCGGAGGAGCTCGAGGGGCGTAAGGCGGTATCGCTGGGACCCCTGGCCGGACAGCTGGCGGCGCAGGGGATGACCGAACTGGTGGTCCTGCCCTTCTTCTTCGGGCCCAGCCAGGCGCTGACCCGCTACCTGCCCGAGCGCCTGGCCGAGGTGCAGGCGAACTTCCCGCAGCTCTCCGTGAAGGTGGCGCTGCCGCTGGTGGAGAGCCAGGCAGTGGTGGACCTGCGCCTGGCGCGGCTGCTGGCCGATAACGTGCGCGAGCGGATGGACGGCCTGTCGCAGCCCAGGGTGGTGCTGGTCGACCACGGCAGTCCGATCCCCGAGGTCACGGCGGTGCGCAACTACCTGGCCGGTCAGCTCAGCGTGCTGCTGAGCGAGGAGGCCAGCTGCGTCACCTTCGCCTCCATGGAGCGTCGTGACGGCGAGGCCTATCGCTTCAACGAGCCGCTGCTGGTCGACCTGCTGGCATCAAAGGCCATGGCCGGCAGCGACGTCATCCTGGCCATGCTGTTCCTCTCCCCGGGGCGCCACGCCGGCGAGGGGGGCGATATCGCGGAGATCTGCGACCAGGCGATGGCGCAATCTCCCGGCCTGCGCGTTACCACGACACGCCTGGCGGGGGAGCATGACGCCATCCTGGAGATTCTCGCGACCCGCCTGGCGCAGGGCCTGGCCGGAGCGCCGCTGCTGCTGGAGCTGCCGGCCGCATGACCCCTGGGCGCTGATACGGCTAGCGTGAGGCGCTCACCCCCTTTCAGTCCTCGAGGTCCAGCGCGGGATTTCCGGCGCGAAAGCTGGCATAGAGCTCGATGCCGCGTGGGTCCTCGAGGATCTCGACCTCCACTCCCTTTTCGCGCAACAGGGTTTCGGTCCCCGAGGCATTGGTGACATCTCCCACCACGACCCGCGAGACGCCGCGCATATATAGCAGCGTGGCGCAGATCTCGCAGGGGCTCAGGGAGGTAAACAGCGTCGTCCGGCCGAAGTCGAGGCGGCCGGCATCGCGCATGGCCGAGGTCTCGCCGTGGTTGTAGGGATGATTCTCCTGCACCAGGGTGTTGTGGCCCTTGCCGACGATGCGCCGAGTGGCGTTGTCGATGATCACCGCGCCGATGGGACAGCCACCCTCGTCACGGCTCTTCTGCGCCAGCAGCACCGCGATGCGCATCAGATCGGCATCGCTCAGCCGGCGAGTGAAGGCCTCATCCATCAGCACCGTCAGGCTGGCCGTAGGCATGTGGGCGATGGCCGCAAGCGCCGCCTCCGTCACCGGCGCGGTGGCATTCAACAGTGTCTCCATGGTGCCTCCTTCAGGTGCCATCACTTCATCTCGAAGCCACGCTTGACCAGAAACTCACGCATATGGGGACGCAGCTTGGTGTCGAACAGCGGCGTCAGGTTGCTCGACCAGTTGCTCTCCTTGTTGCCGCCTTTTCTCGACTGGTAGTAGGCGTGCATGGTCGCGTCGAAGGCCTCTACCTGCTCGCGATCATCACTGTAGCTGTCCTCCTTGAGAATCGCTTCCACTGGCAGGCGCGGTTTGACGTCCGGCTGGTGGGCCGGGTAACCGAGGCACATGCCGAACACCGGGTAGACGTGGTCCGGCAGGCCCAGCAGGTCGCTGATCGCCTGGGGATTGTTGCGCACCCCACCGATGTAGCAGATGCCCAGCCCTTCGGATTCCGCGGCGACGGCCACGTTCTGCGCCATCAGGGCGGTGTCCACGCTGGCCACCAGCAGCTGCTCGGTCATGCCGCGCACCACGCGGGCGCCGGTGCGCTCGGCGGCCTCGGTTGAACGCTTCATGTCGGCGCAGAACATCAGGAAGGCGCCGCAGGTGGCCACGTAGGGCTGCCCGCCGGCAAACTCGGCGATTTTCTCGCGGTTCTCGGCATTCTTGACGTGGATAACCGTATAGGCCTGCACATGGCTGGAGGTAGCCGCACCCTGACCGGCGCGAATCAGCTCCTCGAGCAGTTCCCTCGAGACCGGCTGGTCGGTGAACTTGCGTATGGAGCGATGGGACTTGAGCAGTTCGATCGTCGGGTTCATGGAGCCTCGCTGGTGTAGGGTCAATATTCGCTAACCCGCTGATTATCTATCACATCGGCAATCCTTGAATAGCCGAGCGCCACGCCTACCCGAGACCGATTCCCCGCTGGACGCCGATCTGACCGGGCACAGACACTTCCCAGACCACGCCCTCGGGCGTGAGATAAAAGAGCGCCGTGGCCAGGGTATTCTCCTGGTCGGGGTCGTCCGGCTCACGGCGGTAGATCGGCAGCCCTGGCCCGGCGGTGTCGCGCAGCAGGGTCAAGGGGTCTTGCTCACCCGCGGCGATCAGCGCCTCCCCGCGGCGCTGCCGATCCGCCGAGGAGTCGGTGATCGCCTGGGGGGCGTCGAGATGCAGGCAGTGGTTGGCATGCAGGGCAGGCGCCGTCAGCGCTCGGCTGGAAAAGCCGCCGCCGCCCACCTCCACGCTCAGCACCTCGGCATGGCCGGCCTGGGCCAGGGTGTAGTGAAAGCCTCCACCGGGCGGCGCCGCCTCGAGCAGCGCCAGCCCCGCATCGATATCGGGCTGGGCCAGCAGAGCGCGACTGAGCACCATGCGGGGCAGTTCGGGGGTGATGCCCACCAGGCGCAGGTTGTTGATAGTGACTACCATGCCCGCCTCGGTAAGGCTGAAGGTGTGACCAGGCAGCGAGCCGGGGTAACAGAAGGTGAGAAACGCCGGCTGACCTGCCGGGCGCAGCCGCGCCAGGAAGCAGGCGCCGTCGAGGCACGGCAGACCATCCTCATTGTGGGCGATTCGCGGGGCCTCGCCGGGCAGCACCAGGGTGGTACAGCCGTCGGGGACGCTGGCCAGAAGGTCGCCGCGGCAGTTCCAGGCGGCCACCGTCTCGAGTGGCAAGCCAAGCCCTTCGGCGAGCCCCGCAAGCTCCTCGGCCACCCAGGGGAAGCGCTCGGTAGTGACGGCCAGCAGGTGGCGCACCAGAGCGACATGACGGACAGCGGTCACTTCCTGCCACAGAGGCGTTGCCATCAGCCGTTCATGCACGGCGCACCGGCCCTGCTCCCCCAGCGCCAGGCCGATCTCACGGTGGCTGCCGGCGGCCTCGAGCCAGCCGAGCCGGCTCGGCGTGTCTTCCAGGGTCGTCATGCTGGCTCCTCTTGATGGCCTGTCTCTTCAACGGGTACCAATAACACCGTTGGACATACGGGGCATTAGAAAATAAAAGGTAAAAGGCTTTGACCCGCGCCAGGATGCATGACACTATGCCGTCAGTTGGTTGGCAAGCAGCACGGTTTCAGAAGCATCGAATTCTTTCGGCAGCCTGATATTGTTTTCTTGTTCTACCCGCTACATCATCTGGGTAACACCAGGAATATAGTACGGCGCTAAGCGCGAAAGGATTTATATTATGACGACCGGCACAGTTAAGTGGTTTAACGATTCTAAAGGTTTTGGTTTCATTTCTCCGTCTGACGGCAGCGATGACGTTTTTGCCCACTTTTCCGAAATTCAGTCAGAAGGCTTCAAGTCCCTGCAGGAAGGTCAAACCGTCTCTTTTGACGTGACCCAGGGCAAGAAAGGCCTTCAGGCGTCAAACATCAAGGCAGTCAGCTAACCCTTACGGTTAAATGACTCTTCGAACCTCCGGGTTCGAAAACAGGGCCCGCTAATGCGGGCCCTGTTGCGTTGCATGCCCGCTCTGGCAGAACGGGCCGCATTCCCCTAGCGTATTGCCCTTAGCCCCTAGAAAAATCAGCAGGAGCCCCATGCTGCGCATTTCAAACTCCGTGGAACTGGGCGACTGGGAGATCGAACTCAACCCGATCCGCGCCCAGGGCGCCGGCGGCCAGAACGTCAACAAGGTGGCCTCCGCCATCCACCTGCGCTTCGACATCAACCGCTCCAGCCTCCCGACCTTCTACAAGGAGAGGCTGCTTGCGCTAGGCGACCAGCGCATCACCCAGGATGGCGTGATCATCATCAAGGCCCAGCGTTTTCGCACCCAGGAGCATAACCGCGAGGACGCCCTGGTTAGGCTGCGCGAGCTGATCCGCGAGGCGGTGAAGCAGAGCCGGGCACGCAAACCCACCAAGCCGACCCGCTCCGCCAAGCGCAAGCGAGTCGACGCCAAGACGCGCAAGGGCAAGACCAAGGCGCTGCGCGGTAAGGTGACAGAATGATCCAGAACGAAACCGGCGTCCCCAAGCGACCCGAATCCCCATGTATCAAGGTGTGTCGACTGGAAGGCGACACCTGCCTGGGCTGCCATCGCAGCCTGGACGAGATCGGGCGCTGGTCACGGATGGACGCGGCGGAGAGAGAGGTCGTCTGGGAGCGGCTCGACGCCATGCCCGAATGGGCCGCCAAGCAGGGAACCGAGCCTCAGCCCGGCTGAGGACGGACCCGCAGCAGCCGAGAGGCGGCCGCCACGCCGAGCAGACCGATCAGCGATCCGGGAATCGCCCCCAGCGCCATGCTGGCCAGGATGCCGGAAAACAGCGCAGCTCCGCCGGCGAGTACGACCCGAGTGCCGGTGGCCGAGACCAGGTCCTGGCGGCGGCGCACCTCGAAGGCCACCACCGCGACCATCACCGGGGTAACCATCAGCACGCAGAGCAGGACCCACACCAGCCGTCCCCACCAGAAACCGGCCTCGCCGGGGACTCCTGCATCGATGGGCGCCCCCAGCTTCTCACCGAGCCAGGCGGCCGGCAGTTCGGCGAACTTGTGCCACAGGTAGAGCGGCATGCCCAGCGCGCCGAGGAGCGTCACCGCGCGGCTGATCGGCCGCTTGGCCAGCAACCGTCGCGCCGGTGACTCGAAGGCCAGCACCGTGCCGACCTGCAGCCACATCACCCCCATCAGCGCCAGCGTTGGTGGCAGCAGGTTGCTACGCCCGCCTACCTCGCCATCCACCATGGCCAGCGGATAGCCGGAACTGACCGTGGCACCCAGCCACACCAGGCCCAGCGCGATCAGCACAAGCCCGGTACCGGTGCCGGCGAAACGCCCCTGCCGCCAGGCGATGCCGAGCTGCTGGGGCAACAGCCATACCACCAGCAGATTGACCCAGCCCAGCACGGTCGCGTGGTCGGTGGTCAGCTCGCCCAGGCGCAGCAGATCGGCCAACGAGCCGGGCTGCGCTCGCAGCAGGTCAATGAGCGCGGCGACCCCCACCAGCAGCCCCACGGCGCGAAGCCCCAGCCGACGGTCGGCTCGCACGGACAGCGGTAGCAACGCCTGCACGCTGAGAAGCATCAGCAGGAACCAGAGGTGGATGGTGAGCGAGTGGTTGAAGGGCGCCAGGAAGCGGCCGCCGGTATAGCGCGAGATCACCGCCACTGCCGCCAACACCGCCAGGTAGGTCACCGTAGGCCGCGCCAGCGCCAGGGCTCGGGTCGCCCACCAGTGCAGCTGTCGGTGGCCATTGCTCAGCCGCCGTCGAACTCCCGTGGCGCTCACTGCCGCCGAGACAAACACGAACAGCGGCACCACCTGCACGATCCAGGTGAAGACGCCGGCCCCCTCCCACACCACCAGCAGGTGCTCGGTGTCCACCATCACGCCTTCGTCGAGGCGTGGCAGGGTGGCCAGCCAGTGGCCGATCACCACCACCAGCAGAGCGACGGCCCGCAGGGCGTCGGGGTAGCGGTCGCGCTCCGGCACCGTCTCCGCAGGGTGCTCGAGTGGCTCTGTCATGCCTCTCCTCCGTCTCGTATGGATAGCGGGCCCGCTGCAGCCCTTGTCAGCCACTGATTTTGAGCTAGGCTGGTTATCGAACGATGTTTTTTATCCTGTCGCCGCTGCTGGCGTCTCACAGGAGGCTCGATGGATGTCGCCTGCCCCTCAAGGTAGTTACCCACCTCCGGGTGTCATTACCGATACCGGTCGCCGCCGGGTGGCCCTGATCTCTCCCAAGGGTCCGCTCTACCGCCACCGCGGCGGCATCTTCGGCCAGAGTCTGCGCTACATGCCGCTGACCCTGCCGACACTTGCCGCACTCGTGCCCGATGAACTCGATATCGCCGTGACCTGCTTCGACGAGGGCATCCAGGACGTGGACGCCGACCTCGACGTGGACCTGGTCGGCATGACGGTGATTACTGGCACCGCCACCCGCGCCTACGCCCTCGCCGCGATGTTCCGGGCACGCGGCATCCCGGTGGTGCTGGGCGGCCCCCACGTGACCCTGGCCCCCGAGGACGCCGCACCCCACGCCGACGCCATCGTGGTGGGCTACGCTGAACGCAGCTGGCCACAGCTGCTGCGCGACTTCGTTGACGGGCGCATGGCGCCGCGCTACGACCAGGCGCCAGACCTGGACCTGGCTGAGTCGCCGCTACCGGATCGCTCGGTGCTGCCGCGCTGGCGCTACCTGACGCCCCATGTCTTCGAGGCCAGCCGCGGTTGCATCCACACCTGCGACTTCTGCGTGGTCCCCAGCGCCTGGGGGCGCAAGCCGCTGCAGAAGCCCCCGGAGGCGATCGTCGAGGACCTCAAGCGCATGAAGACCCGCAAGGCGATCTTCGTCGACCTCAACCTGATCGCCGATCGCCGCTATGCTCGGCGGCTCTTCAGCGCGCTCAGGCCGCTGGGCATCCAGTGGTACGGCCTGGCGACCACCCTACTCGCCGACGACCTGCCACTGCTGGATCTGGCCGCCGAGAGCGGGTGCCGCGGGCTGCTGATGGGGCTGGAGTCGATCTCGCCGGCGAGCCTGCGAGAATCGCACAAGGGTTTCAACCGCCCAGAGGACTATGCCCGAGTGGTGGAGCGGCTGCACGAGCGATGTATCGCGCTGCAGGGCTGCTTCGTGTTCGGCCTTGACCAGGACGAGCCGGATGTCTTCGCACGCACCGCCCGCTTCGCGGTGGAGGCCGCCATCGATCTGCCGCGCTTCGCCATCGTCACGCCCTTCCCCGGCACGCCGCTGTTCCGGCGGCTCGAGCGCGAGGGACGACTGCTGCATCGCCACTGGGAACGCTATGACGGCCAGCACGTGGTGTTCCAGCCGGCGCGCATGAGCGTCGAGGAGCTCGAACAGGGCACCGAGGCGGCCTGGAAACAGGCCTATTCATGGCCCAACATCGCCCGGCGGCTGCGCCACACCGCCGCCCCCTGGCACGTGGCGGCACTGACCAACTATGGCTACCGGCGCTATGCCCACCACCTCAAACAGTTCTACACCTGCGACTGGATGATCGAACCACCGAGCCTGGGCCGGCTACTGCACCGACAGCCCGCGGACGGAGAGAAGCGATGAGCCCCTCGCGTCCTTTCCACCTGACCCTCATTCACCCCTGCGTGGGGCGCCGCGCCGGCATGAAGGGCTATATCCGCACCTGGCAAATGGAGCCGGTGCCGGCGGCCATGATCGCCGCCCTGACCCCGCCGGACGTCGAAAAACGCTTCTTCGATGACCGCCTCGAGCCCATCGCCTATGACGCCCCCACCGACCTGGTGGCGATCAGCGTGGAGACCTACACCGCCCGGCGGGCCTACCAGATCGCCAGCGAGTACCGCCGCCGCGGGGTGCCGGTGGTGATGGGCGGTTTCCACGCCACCCTCTGCCCCGAGGAGGTCTCGCGCTACTGCGAATCCATCGTCATCGGCGAGGCGGAGCGCACCTTCCCCGAGCTGATCGACGACTACCGCCACGGGCGGCCCCGGAAGGTCTATCGCGCCGAAGGCCGCCCGGCGCTCTCCATCACCCCGGACCGCTCGATCTTCGCCGGCAAGCGCTATCTGGGCATCCGCCTGGTGGAGTTCGCCAGGGGCTGTCGCTTCAAGTGCGACTTCTGCGCCATCACCGCCTTCTTCGAGGCCAGCCAATCTCACCGGCCCATCGAGCGGGTGCTGGAGGAGCTCGCACAGGTGCGCCGCCGAGGGCAGATGGTGTTCTTCATCGACGACAACCTGGTCTCCAACCTCAGGGCCGCCAAGGCGCTGATGCGTGCGCTGATCCCGCTGAAACTGCGCTGGGTGAGCCAGGCCAGCATCAATGTGGCCTTCGATGAGGAGGCGCTGGACCTGATGCGCCGCAGCGGCTGCCAGGGGGTGCTGGTGGGCTTCGAAACGCTCAATCCGGAGGGGCTCGCCGAGATGAACAAGCGCTTCAACCTGATGCACGGCGGCCCCTGCCAGGCGCTGGCCAACTTCCGCCGCCACGGGATCCGCATCTACGGCACCTTCATCTTTGGCTACGACGCCGACAATGCAGACACCATCGACGCCACGGTGCGCTTTGCCCAGGAGGAGGGACTCTATATCGCCGCCTTCAACCACATCACCCCCTTCCCCGGCACCCCGCTGGAGACGCGGCTGCGCGAGGCCGGGCGGCTGCGCTTCGACACCTGGTGGCTCGACGACGCCTACCGCTACAACATGGTGCCCTTCCACCCCAAGGGCATGTCGGCCGAGGAGCTGGAGCACCACTGCGTGGTGGCGCGGCGGCGATTCTACGCCTGGCGCAGCATCCTGGCTCGGGGCCGCCAACGGGTCAACCGGGCTACCCCCTACATGCTGGCGAATTTCGTGGCCATCAACGCCATGCACCAGTGGGACATCGAGGGGCGCAACGGCCTGCCCCTGGGCGATGAAACCTTCCGAGGCGAGCTGCTGGAAGCGGTCTCATGAGCCTCGCCACCCCCCACCCCTCTGCCACCGTTCGGGCGGCAGGCACCGAGCCCCTGCGGGTGCGCCTGGCCGTCCCCGGCGACGATGCCGCCATCCGTCGCCTGCTACGCCGGCGCGCCCTGGGCGGCGAGATCCGTATGACCCTGGAGCGGGAGCCCGACTACTTTGCCTCCCTGGGCCGGGAGAGCCTTCGCCACGACACCCTACTGGTAGAGGGTGAGCATAGCGGCGAGCTGATCGGCATGGGCAGTCGCCTGGTGCAGCCCGCCTGGCATGGTGGCGATGTCGGCCCACTGGGCTACCTGAGCCAGATACGCCTGGACGAAGGACATCGGCTGCCACCCCGAGCCGCCCGGCGAGCCTGGCAGCGGCTGGGCGCCACCCGCCTGGAGCAGGAGGCTCCCTTCGACCTCACCAGCATCACCCTCGACAACCGTTTGGCACGGCGGCTATTGGAGCACGGCCTGCCGGGCCAGCCTCGCTACCATCCCATCGGCGACTATCGGGTCCATGCGCTGGCCACCGGACGCGCCCTGCCCGAGCCGAAGGGGGTCGAGCTTCGCGAGGCCGATGAGACTGCCTGGCAGGAGATCCTCGCCTGGCGCTTGGCGCGCCGCCGGCGGGCCAGCCTGGCCCTGGCCGGCCCGGAGGAAGGGCGTGTGCTGCGTTTGGTAGCACGGCGCCGGGGACGGCTGCTGGCCGGGCTCGCCGTGCTCGACGCTACGCCCTGGCGCCAACTGGTGGTTCGCGGCTATGCCGGCCGGCTGGCCACGCTGCGCCCGGCGCTCAATCTGGCCCGTGCGCTGACCGGCACCCCGCGGCTGCCCCGGGTGGGCGAGCCGCTGCGCTGCGGCCAGGTAGTGGACCTGGCCCATGCCCCCGGCGAGGAACCCGCGGCGATCGCCCTGCTGCGCGCCGCCGCCCGGCGCGTGGCAGAGCTCGGGCTCGATCTGCTGCTGGTGGGCCACGCCGAGCGCGACGCCCTGGGCGCCTGGCTGCGGCACACTCTGCCCGGGCGCCACTATCGCACCCGGCTGTATGCGGTCGCCTGGTCGCCGATTCCCGCCCCGGAGCTGGAGGCGCTGCGCGAGGGCGACCTGGACATCGAGCCCACTGCGCTATGAACAAGCAACCCATGAATCGACACCCCATGACGCCGGACACCGAAAGCGCCTCTACCGATTCCGCCCCGCCCACGGTCCGGGGCCGGCTGCTGCCGAGCGCTCAGCTGACCCCCGCCGAGCGGGCCGCGATGCTGACCCTGCTGGAACGACACTTCGACGGCATCTCCCCGGCGCAGTTTGCACTCGACCTGGCGGAGAAGCAGTGGGTGATCCTGCTGAATGACGCCGCGGGGGCGCTGATGGGCTTCACCAGCCTGCGCCTGGAGACCCTGGAGGCGCCCTTCCCCTGCCATCTGCTCTCCAGCGGCGACACCATCATCGACCCCAGGGCCTGGGGCGGTACGGCGCTGATGCGCGCCTGGCTCGCGGCGGTGCTGGCCCTGCGCGAGCGCGTTGGCCGCGACCGCCCCTTCTACTGGCTGCTGCTGGTCTCGGGCCCCACCTGGCGGGCATCCCTGCCGAGCGGATGCGGGATCCCCATGTCGCCTTCTTCGCGGCGCGTAACCCGGGCCACGCGGAAGGCGATGAGCTGGCCTGCCTGACCGAGCTCGACGAGACCAACCTGACCCGGGCCGGACGGCGCATCCTGAACGCCCTGGGCACCCCCGCCATTCATTCGGGCCCCCGCCCAGACCCCGACGCCGCGTCTCGCTCCGAGGGCGATCCATGAATCGCTGTGCCCTGTTCCATCGGCTGTGGCGCCTGCAGGGTCAGCGCCACGCCCGACGCCTGCGCCAGGCCCTGGCCGACCCCGAGACGATCCAGCGTGCGTTGCTCCGGCAGTTGCTGGAGCGCAACGCCGAGACCCACTTCGGGCTGGCCCACGGCTTCAGCGCCATTCGCAGCCCGGAGGAGTTTCGCGAGCGGGTGCCGGTTCAGCCCCCCGACGCCCTGGCGCACTGGGTCGCGGCGATCCGAGCCGGCGAGTCCGGGGTGCTGACCCGGGACCCGGTGACGCGGCTGGTGCCCACCAGCGGCACCACCGGTCCGATGCGGCTGATTCCCTGGACCCGCGGCCTGCAGAGCCAGTTCGGCCGCGCCATCGGCGCCTGGACCCACGACCTGCTGGACCAGGACCCGACCCTGATGGGCGGGCCCGCCTACTGGTCGATCTCCCCGGCAGGGCCGCAGCTCCCGGAGGCATCGGGAAGCGCCGTGCCGGTCGGCACCGACCGGGACAGCGCCTATCTGGGCCGCT
>JAIVHL010000207.1 GCA_020201075.1 Halomonas sp.
CCATTATGCCGCCTCTGGCCCGCAGCGGGGCATCACGCACAGACCCAGAGGGATCTCGCCGGCCTTGACGCCAAAGGCACGGATGATCGGCGCTGTCAGGCGAGTACGCTCCCGCTCGGCTAGGTGGCCGGGGTTGGCTGCGGAAGAGTCGAAGGCCTGAGTCATCGTTGGGCTCATCATTGAGGGATCTACCAATTGAAGGGCTGGGATAGAGGGCTCTAGCCGGCCACAGTGGCCCCAATGCGCCCGCGGCGAGGTCCCAACAGACACGCCAACATTAGGATCAGACCTGCCACGGTAGCAATCATACCGGCGGCGCTGAACGAGGCCTCAAAGCCCAGCCAGCCCGGGCCATGACCGGCCACCAGATAGCCGATCACGGCCGAGACCATAGCGAACAGCTGGCTCCAGGCAACCTGGTGGTCGAGCCGGTTGGTCATCAGACGCGCCGCCGCCGCCGGGCAGATAAACATGGCGATAACGATGATCGAGCCTACCGCCTCGAAGGCGGCGATAGCGGCAATCGCCACCAGGGTCACCAGCACCAGGTCAACCAGCGCCGGGCGAGCGGAAACGCTGGCCGCAAACTCCGGGTCGAAGCTACCCAGTACCAGGTGGCGGCGCAGCACCACCAGCATGATGACCACCACCAGACCCACCCAGGCGGCGCGGCCCAGCTGGGGTGGCAGATCGGCCAGGGCCGCCGGGTCGACCAGCGACGCAAGGCTCGTGCCATCAAACCAGATCAAACTCTCGAGGTTGCCGTAGAGAGCGTGCTCCACGTCCAGGTGCACCCCGCTGGCGCCATGCCACTCCAGCAGCAGTACACCGAGCGCGAACAGGCTGGTGAATACCACCCCCATGGCGGCGCTCGCCTCCACTCGACCTAGCCGGCGAATCAGCTCGATCATGCCCACCGTGACCAATGCCGAGACGCCGGCACCCAGCATCATCGCCGAAGAGGACAGCACCCCGGTGAGCAGAAAGCTGACCACAATGCCGGGCAGCGCCACGTGACTGATAGCGTCACCGATCAGGCTCTGGCGGCGCAGCACCAGGAAGTTGCCGAGCAGGGCGCAGGTCATGGAGATAATGACCGCCACGGTCATCGGTACCAGGCTGAACATCATGAACTCGCTCATCGCACGACCTCCCGGCGCCCCATCAGTTGGGTCTCCAGCGCCATGATCGCATCCGGCGAAAGCACCTCATGGATGGGCACCAGACCCGCGTGCTCGCGATGCAGAGCATCGTCCGGATAGCTCGCCCGATAGACCGACCAGAGCCGCTCCTCATGTTCGGCGTCTCTAGCGGCGACCAGACCGGCCTGGGTCGCCACGCCGTCGCGGCGAATGTAGCCGTGGCGGCGCAGCAAGGCCAGGGTCAGGTCGTCGAAGATCGGCTCGTCGCGACACAGCGCGAGCAGCCCCTGGCGCAGGTGTATCCGTTGCCGCAGCCTTCGGTAGGCCAGCAGCGAGGCAAGCACACCGCGGCGCGGCGAGAACAGGAAAGAGACCAGGAAGAGCACGAAGGCGGAGAGCACGATCAGCGCGCCGGTAGGCAAACCCTCGCGCACGCTGGACAGCGTCACCCCCAGGTAGCCAGCCAGCGCCCCCAGCACCGCGGCCAGTGCCACCATGCGCATGGGCTGGTCGGTCCAGAAACGCGCCGCCACTGGCGGGATGATGGTCAGGGCAACGATCAGAATCAACCCTGTCACCTTGAGGCCAATCACTACCACCGCCATCAGCAGCATCAGCAGCACAAGATCCAGTCGCCGAGTATCGAGACCCTGGGTACGGGCAAAATCGGCATCGAAACATAGCAGCAGCAGGTCGCGGCGCAGCACCAGCACCGCCGCCAGCAACCCCAGCGCGCAGGCGGCAATCAGCTTGGCCTCGGAGGCGAGCATGCCCGCCGTGGCACCTACCAGGTAACCGGTCAGGCCCGACTGCCCGAGCACCGTCATGGACTGAATCACGGTGATCAGCACCACCCCGAAAGCAAAAAACGTAGAGAGCACGGCACCGATGGCGGCGTCTTCCCCCAGCCGGGTGTGATCACTGATCGCCTGCACCGCCCAGAGTCCCAGCGCGGCGCTGGCGGCAGCGCCGAGCAGCAGCGCCGGCAGGTAGCGGCCGTCGCCGGTGGTCATGCCAACGAGAATGAAGGCCAGCGCCAGGCCTGGCAGGGTCGCGTGGCTGATGGCGTCGCTGACCAGAGCGCGCTTGCGCAGCAGCACGAAGGTGCCGACCATACCGGCGCCGGCTGCCAGCAGCATCGCCCCCAGGGTCACAACACCGGTGTTATAGCCCAGGGTGAACGTGAGTGCCTGCCACCAGGTTTCCATCAGCGCCCCCCGGCCGTCAGGGCCGGCTCCAGCAGCCGCGCAAGCTGCACCGAGCTGAGACGCCCACCGTAGGTGGCCTGCAGGTTGGCCTCGGTGAACACCTTGTCGACCGGGCCCGCGGCAATGCGACGCACGTTGAGCAGCAGCACGTGGTCGAAATAGTCGCGCACCGTCGCCAGATCATGGTGCACGCAGAGCAGGGTGCGCCCCTCGTCGCGCAGCGACTTGAGCACTTCGACAATGGCGGTCTCAGTGGCGGCATCGACGCCGGCAAAGGGCTCGTCAAGAATAGTAAGCTCGGCCTCCTGTACCAGCGCCCGAGCCAGGAAGACCCGCTGCTGCTGGCCGCCGGAAAGCTGACCGATCTGACGCTCGGCGAAGGCCTCCATACCGACCCGGGTCAGGGCCTGCATGGCCCGTCGACGCTGCTCGCGTCCACCAAACTGCCACCAGCGCAGGTCGCGGAACAACCCCATGACCACCACGTCGATCACCCGGGCGGGGAAGTCCCAGTCAACGCTGTTGCGTTGAGGCACGTAGGCGACGTGGCGCGTCATTTCGGCATAGGGTCTGCCGAGCACCCGCACGTCGCCGGTGAGGCGTCGAGTGATACCCAGCGCAGCCTTAAGAAAACTCGACTTGCCGGCGCCGTTAGGCCCGATGATAGCGCTCATACTGCCCGGCGGCGTGACAAAATCTACCGAATGCACCACCGGGCGGTGGTCGTAACTCACGGTCAGGCCGTGAATTGCGAGGGGGCTGGCGATGATGGCCTTGTCGAGCCGGGCATCGGCCATCAGGGAAGCTCCTTGAGGTGGCCGAGCCGGCCTAGATGCCCACCCTCGGGCACCTCGCCGCCCAGGGCAATCGCGATCTGACTGACGTTGTGGTCAAACATGCCGATCCAGGTGCCTTCGTAGCTACCTTCGGGCCCCATGGCGTCGGAGTAGAGCTCGCCACCGATGCGCACCTCGTGATCGCGGGCTGCCGCCCCTTCCACCAACGCCCGCACGTTGCGATCCGAGACGGAGGTTTCCACGAACAGCGCGCCGATCTCGCGCTCCACCAACAGGCTCACCAGCGATTCGATACGCGCCAGCCCCGCCTCGCTGTCGGTGGAGTAGCCCTGGATGCCGAGCACTTCGAAGCCGTAGGCGTCGCCGAAGTAGCCGAAGGCGTCGTGGGCGGTGACCAGCACCCGGGTCTCTTCGGGCACGCTCTCAAGCACCTCGTGGGCGTAGGCGTCGAGCGCCTCGAGCTCCTTCAGATAAGCGTCGGCACGCTCGGCAAAGGCGCCCGCGTGGGAAGGAGACATCTCGACGAGGGCATCGCGGATTGCCTCCACAGCAAAGCGCCAGCGACTCGGATCCATCCACACATGGGGGTCATACTGGTCGGGATACTCCTCATCGGCGAGTCGTGCCTCGCTGGGCACTGCCTCTCCCACCGCGATGACCGGCTGGCGCTCACCCAGACGCTCGAAGAAGGACTCGAGCTGCGCCTCCAGGAAGAGACCGTTCCAGAACACCGCATCGGCGCGGGTCATGGCGGCAACGTCGCTGCGAGTCTGGCGATAGAGGTGAGGGTCGACGCCGGGTCCCATCAGCCCGCGCACTTCCACCTGCTCGCCACCCACCTCGCGCAGCACGTCGGCCACCATGCTGGTGGTAGCCACCACTTGCAGGCGCTCGCCGGCGCTGGCCGGGGATCCCATGACCAGGGAACTCACCAGCAGCAGAGGCAGGCCGGCAAGTGCGGGAATGAGTCGATGCAGTCGTAACACGGAAAGCTCCTCGCGGATCGTGTTGGGAGCCAATGCGGGTAACGCAGCATGGCCTTCTAGTGAGTGCTCTTGTGAGTGCTCTTGTAAGTGATAGGGTACCGCGATTTACACAGGATGCTAATCGAGCGCGGCTAGATGCCCCATAGGCTGGTTGCATGCAGCCTTGCCTCTCCAGGCCTCCCAGGAACTGGACCACGGGCCTAATCTCGATAATTCATCACGTCGACGCTGTCGAGGGTGAGACGGCGCCCTTGAGGTCCTCGTCCTCGATCCAGAAGTGCAGCGGGTCTTCGAAACGGCGCACCACGCCTTCAGTGACCACGCGACTACCGTCATGGGGCTCCGCGTTTCCGGCCAGCACCGCCAGCGTCACCTCGGTAGTGCGCGGGTCGTCACCGCAGCCCGTCAAGGCAAAGGCCACCATGGCTGCCGCTGCGCCTTGTCTGAATGTCATGTGCTTCCTCCGCCGGCGTCCAGTCGATCCGCCGCCTATCCGTAAAGTGTATCGACTTCCCTGCTAGTTGCATCTGTCCCGCGGATACACACGTTGATTCCCTCTCTTTTCAGATTTCTGATTTCTGACGCGATAACGACTGCGCTATGGTAGTGACTTTACGACCATCGACTCGCCCGCCAGGAGATCCCATGCCGCGCCGCCGCTTTCTCCCCCTTGTCGCTCCCATGCTCATCCTCCTTGCCGGCCTGCCCGCCATCGCTCTTGCCACCGATTGTCCCACCCCCGGCCAGTGGCAGCGCGAGGGCAAGGTCGTGAGCACCGCCGCGCTGATGGCCGAGCTGGCTGAGCGCCGCGTGGTGCTGCTCGGCGAGCTTCATGACCGCCTGGCCCACCACCGCTGGCAGTTGCACACCCTGGCCAGCCTGCATGCCCGCCAGCCGGAGATGGCGATCGGCCTGGAGATGCTGCCCCGGGAGGCCCAGCCGGCGCTTGACGCCTGGGTGGCCGGCGAGCTCGACGAGGCCGGCTTCCTGGCCGAGAGCGACTGGCTGGGCGCCTGGGGCTACGACCCCGACGCCTACCTGCCGATCCTGCATTTCGCGCGCATGCAGCGAATCCCACTGCTGGCCATCAACGTCACCCCGGCACTGCGCCAGCGGCTCGCCGCCGAGGGCTGGGAGGCGGTCCCCGCGTCCGAGCGCCACGGCCTTACGCCCCCAGCGGCGGCCTCGACGGGCTACCGCGAGGCGCTGGCCGCGATCTATGCCAACCACCCCAGCGAAGGCGAGTATGAGGCGGGCCTCGAGCGCTTCATCGACGCCCAGCTGGTCTGGGACCGCGCCATGGCCCAGGGCCTGGCCGAGGCCACCGAGGAGGCAGCGCTAGTGGTGGGGCTGATGGGCCAGGGACACGTCAGCTACGGCCACGGGGTGCCTCATCAGCTCGCCGACCTGGGCATCGATGCGACTGCCGGCCTGATGGCCTGGAACCGCGATCCCGACTGCACCCCGCCGACGGGGCTGGCCGATGCACTCTTCACCCTGGGCGACGAGGCCCGCTTCGAGCCGCCCGAGCCCCAGCGTCTAGGCATCCTGATTGCCGCCCAAGAAGACGGAGTGCGGGTAGACGGGGTGGGTAAGCAGAGCCTGGCCGAGGGACTTGGCCTCCTCGAAGGCGATCTGATCGTCGAGGCCGCCGGCCGGCCCGTACGCAACCCCGGCGAACTGACCGACCTGATACGCCGCCAGACTCCGGGCACCCTGCTGCCCCTCACCGTGCTTCGCAACGGTGCCACCGATGAGCTGCTGGCCCGCTTCCCGCTGCGCGACGAGGCCCGCTGAACGCCATGGCGATGCTGCGACCACCTTATTGTTATCCGACCCTGCCCTGGGCCCTGCTTGTCTCGCTGCTGGCCGGTCCCGTCTGGGGAGAGGCGCCAGGTCCCGAACGCCAGCTGACGCTGCGCCTTGACCCCGCCGAACAACACCTTGCCGGCGAACTGGTGCAGCCGCTGCCCGAGGGCGGGCGCTTCACGCTGCTTGAGGGCTTGAGAGTCAGTGACGCCCGCTGCGGCGGGGAGCCGTTGGCGCTCAACCGGGATCATGAGGGGCGATGGATGGTTCCGGTCTGTCCGGCGCAGACGATCACCCTGCGCTGGCAGGGCAGGCTCGAATCACCGGGACGCGGGGCACGCCACGCCATCGGTGAAGCCGGCACCTTCCTACCCACCCGCGGCGGCTGGTATCCCCATCTGGTCGAGGAGGCAGGACCGCTCTCGCTCGAGATTCACACGCCTCCCGGACAGCGCGCGGTGGGCAGCGGCTCGCTGCTGGAGGAAGCAGACACCGCCGACGGCCTCCTGGCACGCTTTTACCACCCTCGAACCCGCGAAGTGGAGATCGCCGCCGGGCCCTGGGCGCTACGCCAGCGCGACGTGGACGGCGTGATCCTCAGGGTGCTCTTCCCCAGGGGACTGGACGCCGCCTTCGGCGAGATCTACCTGGAACGGGCGGCGCAGCATTTGTCCGCCTTCCAGGCCAGGCTGGGGCGTTTTCCCTTCGAGAGCTTCAGCATCGCCGCCTCGCCGGCGCCGGTGGGGCTGGCCTTTCCCGGCTTCACCCTGCTCGGCGAGCGCGTGATTCCCCTGCCCTTCATCCCGGACACTTCCCTGCCCCACGAGATCATGCACGCCTGGTGGGGCGCCGGGGTGCAGGTGGACTACCCGAACGGTAACTGGGCGGAGGCGCTGACCACCTATCTGGCCGACCACGCCGTGGCCGAGACCCGTGGCGAGGATGCCGATCTGCGCAGCGGCTGGCTGCTTGACCTGGCGTCACTGCCCCCGGGCGAGCCGACCCTGCGTGAGTTTCGCGGCGGCCCCGACCCGGCCGGCCGTCTGATTGGCTATCAGCACGGCGCCCTGCTCTTCCATATGCTGCGCCAGCGGCTGGGCGACGCGTCCTTCGACGCCGCCCTGGGCGACTTCGCCACGCGCTGGATGCACCGCACCGCGGACTGGCCAGCACTCGAGGCCGCCTTCAGCGACGCCGCCGACGAAGACCTATCCGGTTTCTTGAGCGCCTGGCGCGACCGCCCCGGTCGCCCCGAGCTCAGCCTCGACGAGGTTCGTTTCGAGCCCGACACGCGCGGCGGCCGGCTTCACGGCGTGCTGATCCAGCGCGGCGAGCACGCCACCTGGCCCCTGGACGTGCCTCTCGTGGTGGAGACAGACGCAGGGACGGTGACAGGGGCCCAGCGAATGGAAAGCCGGCGTCAGCCGTTCACCC
>JAIVHL010000208.1 GCA_020201075.1 Halomonas sp.
CCGGTGGGGTCGGCAGCGCTCGCTTCGTCGACCTCCTCACCGGCCTGCTGGGGATAGACGCTGGTGGAGGAGACGAAGAATACCCGCTTCGGCACCCGCTTACGCGCGCCGAACTCGGCCAGCACCGCCTTGAGTCCCTCGGGGTAGGCGGCGCGGTAGGCCTCCTCCTCGAAGCGGTCGGCGCTGGCCACATAGACCAGCACATCGGCGTCCGGCAGCGCGGCCAGGCTGGAGGGATCGGTAAGGTCGGCGCCAGCGGCCTCCAGGCCGCTGCCCTCCAGCGCCGCCGCGTTGCGGCGAACGCCCACCACCCGCTGGCCGGCCGCCCGCAGACGCTGGCCAAGCCCAATTCCGATATCCCCACAGCCCAGAATCAGCGTTGTTCTCTTCACCTTTTCCCTGCCCCCTGATAAAAAGTCCCTATTGGAATTTCAAGAGGATGCCTGCAAGGCAACCATAATGACTCTAACAGAACTCCGCTACATCGTGACACTGGCTCAGGAGCGCCACTTCGGACGCGCCGCCGAGCGCTGCTTCGTCTCCCAGCCAACGCTCTCCGTGGCAGTCAAGAAGCTCGAGGAGGAGCTGGGCGTTGCCCTGTTCGAACGCTCCAAATCCACCGTCCAGGTCACACCGCTGGGCGAGAAGATTGTCGAGCAGGCCCAGCGAGTGCTGGAACAGACCAGTGTGATAAAAGAGCTGGCCAATGCCGGCAAGGACCAGCTGGCCAGCCCCCTGCGCCTCGGCGCCATCTACACCATCGGCCCCTATCTCTTTCCTCATCTGGTTCCCGAGCTGCGCCTCGGCGCGCCGCAGATGCCGCTCTACATCGAGGAGGGATTTACCGGCAACTTGCGCCGCAAGCTGAGAAGCGGGGAGCTGGACGCCATCATTATCGCCCTGCCGTTCACCGAGACCGACGTGGTCACCAAGGCCTTGTACGCAGAAGCGTTCGAGGTGCTGATGCCCGCCGACCATCCCTGGGCCGAGCGCGAGGTCATCCAAAAGGAGGATCTGCTCAAGGAGCGACTGCTGCTGCTCGGCGAGGGCCACTGCTTCCGGGACCAGATCCTCGAAGCCTGTCCTGCCATTAGCCAGAAACTCAACAGTCCGAACAACACCCTCACCGCTGAAGGGGGGTCGCTGGAAACCATTCGTCACATGGTGGCTTCCAAGCTGGGCATCACCGTGCTGCCCAGTTCAGCGATCGGCACCGTCCACTACGAGAGCGGCCTGCTGGTCAGCCGTCCCTTCGCCCCGCCCGCACCGGCGCGCACCGTGGCCATCGCCTGGCGCGCCAGCTTTCCGCGGCCCAAGGCGATCGACGCCGTGACCGAGGCCATTGCCCGCTGCCGCGAGGCCGAACCCGTGACAACATGAATGCACTCGACTCGCCGGTCACGTCACTCAAGGGCGTCGGCGAAGCGCTGGCGCTGAAGCTTGCTCGGCTGCGCATCGAAAGCGTGGCAGATCTGCTCTTTCACCTGCCGCTGCGCTACCAGGACCGCACCCGCATCACCCCCATCGGCACCCTGCGCGCCGGCCACGAGGCGGTCGTGGAGGGTGAAGTGGTGGCCGCCGAGGTGGTTAAGGGACGTCGCCGCAGCCTGCTGGTGCGGTTGAAAGACGGCTCGGGCCTGCTCAGCCTGCGCTTCTTCCACTTTTCACCGGCTCAGCAGCAACAGTTACAGCCCGGCACCTGGTTGCGCGGCTTCGGCGAGGCCCGCGCCGGCGCCACCGGGCTGGAGATCTACCACCCCGAGTATCGGCTGCTAAAGGCCGACGCCCCGCCGGTGGAAGACCACCTGACACCTATCTACCCCGCCACCGAGGGGCTCCACCAGACCCGGCTGCGGGCACTGATCGAACAGGCCCTGGCGCTCATGGAGGCACGCCCCGAGGCGCTGCCGGATTGGATCAGCGCGGACCTGCGCACCCGCTTTCGGCTGCCCGAACTCCATCACTGCCTGCGTGTACTGCATCAGCCACCGCCGGAGGTAAACCCCGAGCAGCTGGCCAGCGGTCGCCATCCGGCGAGTCGTCGCCTGGCTCTGGAGGAACTGCTGGCGCACCGCCTCAGCCTCCAGGCGGTACGCCAGCGCATCCAGGAGGATGGCGCCCCGGCGCTGCCCTCCGGGCGCGGCTTGCAGGCACGCTTTCTTACCCAGCTACCCTTTTCGCTAACCGGCGCTCAGCGCCGCGTGCTGGACGAGATCGGCGCCGATCTCGCTCGGGAGATGCCCATGCTTCGCCTGGTGCAGGGTGACGTGGGCTCCGGCAAGACGGTAGTGGCCGCCATGGCGGCCCTGGCCGCCATCGCCGGCGACTGCCAGGCGGCGATGATGGCGCCCACCGAGATCCTCGCCGAGCAGCACTACCGCGCCTTCCGTGCCTGGTTCGGACCGCTCGGTATCGAGGTGGCCTGGCTCTCGGGCAAGCTCAAGGGCAAGGGACGCCTGGACACCAAGGCGGCCATCCGAGACGGTCGCGTGCGCATGGTGGTCGGCACCCACGCCCTGTTCCAGGGCGACGTGCATTTTCAGCGCCTCGGCCTGGCCATCATCGACGAACAGCATCGCTTCGGGGTGCACCAACGCCTGGCGCTGCGCGAGAAGGGCGAGGCCGCCGGCCTGACGCCCCATCAGCTGGTCATGACCGCCACCCCCATCCCCCGCACCCTGGCAATGAGCGCCTACGCCGATCTGGACGTCTCGGTAATCGACGAGCTGCCTCCCGGGCGCACCCCGGTAAAGACGGTGGCAATGCCCGATGAGCGGCGTCCCGAGGTGGTGGCGCGCATCCGCCACGCCTGCGCCGAGGGCCGACAGGTCTACTGGGTCTGCACCCTGATCGAGGAGTCCGAGGTGCTGGAGTGTCAGGCCGCCGAGGCGACCCGCGACGAGCTCACCGAAGCGCTGCCGGAGTTTGCTATCGGACTGGTTCACGGGCGTATGAAGGCCGCCGAGAAAGTCGCGGTAATGGACGCCTTCAAGGCCGGCGAGCTGGATCTGCTGGTGGCCACCACGGTCATCGAGGTGGGGGTCGATGTACCCAACGCTAGCCTGATGATCATCGAGAATCCGGAGCGGCTTGGGCTCTCCCAGCTGCATCAGCTGCGTGGGCGCGTGGGGCGCGGCTCGACGGTGAGCTTCTGCGTGCTGCTCTACCATCCGCCGCTGTCGGTCAACTCGAAGCAGCGCCTGGCGGTGATGCGCGAGACCAACGATGGTTTTCGCATCGCCGAAAAGGACTTGGAGCTGCGTGGCCCAGGCGAGGTGCTGGGCACTCGTCAGACCGGCCTGGCCCAGATGAAGATCGCCGACCTGGAACGCGACGCCGACCTGCTGGAACGAGTCGCTCCGCTGGCCAAAGCGCTACTCGCCAGTCACCCGGAGGCGAGCCGACCGCTTGTCAGAAGATGGCTGGGCGAAGAGGCAGGCCGCTACGGACAGGTTTAGCCGCCTAGACATGCTTGAATTTTATGGGCTTGATTTAAATCGGTTTAGCTCAGATATGCCTGAGGAGTTTCTGCAGCTTCTGCAGGTCGGAAGAGTCACCGACCAGGCGCACGGAACCTTCCATCATGCCGTCGAGGAAGGCCTGCTGGGTGGGTTTCTTGAGCACCTTGAGCGCGGTGACTTCGTCCTCGAAACGCAGCTCCAGATCGAGATCCACCGGCAGGCCACGCCCGCTCTGGATACCGCCGGGGGACATGCGATAGTGGCGAGCGATGGCAAGATCTTCGGTAGCGATCCCCCAGTCGAGGCCGCGCATCTGGGTCAGCAGCTCCCGGAAACGCGCCTTGCGGCGCAGGGCTCGCTTGAGCAGGAAGGTCAGCAGCCAAAGCATCAGTCGCAGCTTCATGTCGATTTCGCCACCGAATCCATGGAGGGGGGACGCCAGCGCGGCCCATTGGAGCGGACCGCCTGGCGCATTGCATGGCCTTTACTTGGCCACGGCGTCCTTGAGGCCCTTGCCCGGCTTGAAGGCCACGGTCTTGCTGGCCGGGATGGTCAGCGGCTGACCGGTCTGGGGATTCTTGCCGGTACGCGCCGCGCGCTCGCGCACGGTGAAGGTACCGAAGCCGATCAGCGATACGTCCTGCCCCTGGGCCACGCTCCCAGTGATCTCATCGAGGATCACGTTGAGCACCTGGCTCGCCTTGTCCTTGGAAAGATCGGCATTCTCGGCAATCGCCGCGGCGAGTTGTGGCTTACGCATGTTGCCCTCCTGATATGAGCAGTCTACCCGGGCGCCTGTCGCCGAGGTCGTGTTGTCGATGATCTAGCCTAGCAACGGCGGCGCAACCCGCGCCAGTTCAACTTTCCGACGGACACAGGCACCAGTCAACGCAAACCCGATCAAATG
>JAIVHL010000072.1 GCA_020201075.1 Halomonas sp.
CGCCGCCTTTGCTGAGCAGACCGGTGAGGCCATCGACTACACCGCCATCGCGGCGCCGCTGGACGACTTTTTCGGCGCCTGGCGACGCTTCGTGGCTGAGGGCGGGCGCGGCGCCAATGTCACCGTGCCTTTCAAGGAGGAGGCCTTCCGCCTCTGCGATACGCTGAGCCTGCGCGCCCGTCGGGCCGGCGCGGTGAACACTCTGATCCTCGGTGGCCGCGGTGCAAGCGACGATTTCAAGGTCTATGGCGATACCACCGACGGCGTCGGCTTGGTGCGCGACCTCAAGCGCCATGGCATGACCCTGGCCGGCGCCCGGGTGCTGGTGCTGGGCGCCGGCGGCGCGGTCCGCGGCGTGCTGGAGCCACTGCTGGCCGAGGGGCCTTCGGTCGTGATGATTGCCAACCGTACCGCCGAGAAGGCCGCGCGGCTCGCCGCGGATTTCCGCGACATGGGCGAGATCACTGGCGGTGGTTTCGATGCCGTGGCAGGCCCCTTCGATGTGGTGATCAACGGCACCAGCGCCAGCCTCTCGGGAGAGCTTCCGCCGCTGCCCGATAACCTGTTCACCGCAGGCGCCACCGCCTACGACATGATGTACGGCGCCGGGCCCACAGTGTTCCTGCGCTGGGCAGCCGAGCATGGCGCGCGGCCGGTGGACGGCCTCGGCATGCTGGTGGAGCAGGCGGCGGAGTCCTTCTTCCAGTGGCGCGGCAAGCGCCCGGATACCCGCCCGGTGCTGGAGGCGCTGCGACAGGCGCTTTAGGTAACCTACTGGTTGGGAAGGGTCTCCTGGTTGAAAAGAGTGCTAAAGACGCCACGAACCGGCTATTTTAGCGCTTGCCGATATACATTCCGGCCGCACACATGACGGTGCCTGCCACAGACAGCAGCATGCCGCCGTTGACCATCAATGGGTGGCGCTCCAGCCAGGAGACGAAGGGCTGGGGCGTGTCGCGGCACACTCCTTCCAGATAATTCCAATAGCCGCCGGCATAGGTGCATTCCCGCACGTCCGACATCTCCCAGAAGTAGACTCCCAGCAGTAGAACAATGGGAGCGATCAGCAGCAGCAGTCCGATTTTCAGCATTCGGTTTCCATCGCGAAAGAGTGTGGGGCGTTAGGGGCGCGGGCAGTTGGGCGTGCGTCCTGCCTGACGTGCGCGTTCGAATCTCGCTACCGCTTCCGGCATGCTGGCCTGCAGGCCGGCCATGCGCTGGCCCTGGCTGGGGTGGGTGGACATCCATGCCGGGGGGCGAGCGCCGCCGGCGGCCTGCATGTTTTCCCACAGGGCGACGCTGGCGCGCGGATCGAAGCCTGCATCGGCCATCAGCCACAGACCGATCACATCGGCTTCGCTCTCGTGTCGGCGAGAGAAGGGGAGCAGCACGCCGTACTGGGCGCCGAGACCCAACGCTCCCATCATCTGCTGCCCTCCTGGTCCCTGCATGCCGGAAACCGAAGAGAGCACCGAGAGGCCAAGCTGAGTGGCGGTCTGGGTCGAGACCCGCTCGTTGGCGTGACGCGCCAGCACGTGGGCGACCTCATGGCCGATCACCGCGGCCAGCTGATCCTGAGTACGGGCAACGTTCAGCAGTCCCGTGTTGATACCCATGTAGCCGCCCGGCAGGGCGAAAGCGTTGGCCTGCTCCGACTCGAAGACCCGAATCTGCCAGTCCTGGGCGCGCTGCTGTTCGGCCGGCAACGCGCCGACAATGGCCTCAGCCACGCACTGCGCATAGCGATGAGTCGCACCACCCACGGTGGGCAGGTCCTGCTGATACTGTGCGAAGGCCTGGGCCCCCATCTGGTTTAGCTGGTCATCGGATACCAGGGTGAACTGCTGTCGTCCGGTGGGCGAGGTAGTGCAGGCGGTGAGGGTAAGGCTCAGCACGCCGACAGCGAGGAAGTGGAACCAGCGCATGGGGGTCTCTCCTGTGACCTGTCTTGCTCGTTTCAGTGCAATATGACGCTGGACGGCACAACAAGGTTCGCCACAAGATACGCCGACCGCCTGTAAGATCAACCGTGAATCATGGAGACAGGGAGACAATTTCATGGACGCCGAGCTGACGCGCCGCCTGCTGAACCTGCTGGACCATGTGGAACACTGGTTGCCGCCGCCTCCCCAGGACGTTGACTGGTGCCGCGATGTGGCCGCCCTGTGGCAGCGTCACAGCCTGGGTGGACGGTTGCTGCCGGTGCCGCCCCGCGACGCCCTGAGTCTGGATGACCTGCTGGGCATCGAGCGTCAGAAACTGGCGCTGGTCGATAACACGCGCGCCTTCCTGCAGGGCCTGCCGGCCAACCATGCTCTGCTATGGGGCTCTCGGGGCAGCGGCAAGTCGTCGCTGATCCGTGCGCTGCTCAACTCCCTGGCCCCGGATGGCCTGCGCCTGGTACAGGTGGATCGCCATGATCTTGCCGGCCTGCCGATGCTGGTGGAGCAGCTTCGCCACCATGACCAGCGCTTCGTGGTCTACTGTGACGACCTCTCCTTCGAAGGCCACGACGACGCCTACAAGGCGCTGAAAAGCGTGCTGGACGGTGCCCTGACCGGCCCGCCGCCCAACGTGCTGCTCTACGCGACGTCCAACCGGCGCCACCTGCTGCCGGAGTCGATGAGCGACAACGAGGGCTCGCGGCTGGTGGGCGACGAGCTCCACCACGGTGACGCCGTGGAGGAGAAGATCTCACTCTCTGATCGATTCGGCTTGTGGCTGGGGTTCCATCCGTTCAATCAGGATGTCTACCTGGAGGCTTGCTGCCACTGGGTCACTCAGCTGGGCGAGGCGGCGGATTGGAACGCTGATGCACGAGCCGAGGCGATTCGTTTCGCCACCCTGCGCGGCGGTCGCAGTGGCCGGGGCGCCTCGCAGTTCGCCACCCAGTGGGTGGGACGTCGGCGCCTGCATGGCAAGAAGTAAGCCTCAGCGGCGGCGGCTATTGCGCGCCTCCTGAGTGCGTCCCAGTTCCCGCTTCTTGGCCTTCTCGCGGTCGCTGGCGTCGGCCATCGGGTCGAAAGGGTTCTTGCCTGACCGGAACTCGAAGCGCATTGGCGTGCCGCGTACCTTGAGCACCTTGCGGAAAGTGTTGGTCAGATAGCGTCGATAGGCCTCAGGGAGGGAATCGGTTTGATTGCCGTGGACCACGATGATGGGAGGATTGGCGCCCCCCTGGTGGGCCATGCGCAGCTTGATCCGCCGGCCATGGACCAGCGGCGGCTGGTGGGATTCCACGGCGTCCTGAAGGATGGTGGTCAGGCGGTTGGTCGACCAGTGGGCATTGGCCGACGCAAAGGCACGCTCCAGCGACGGGTAGAGATCACCCACGCCGGTGCCGTGCAGGGCCGAGATGAAGTGCAGGTCGGCATAGTCGGTGAAGCCCAGGCGGCGCTTGATCTCCGCCCGCATCTTCTCCTTGGCCTCGTGCTCCAGTCCATCCCACTTATTGATCGCCAGCACCAGGGCTCGGCCAGTGGTCAGCACATAGTCGAGCAGGTGCAGGTCCTGTTCCACCAGGCCCGAGCGGCCATCCAGAACCACGATGGCGACATGACACTCCTTGATCGCCTCCAGCGTCTTGATGATCGAGAACTTCTCGGCGATTTCGTGGACGTTCTTGCGTCGTCTGACCCCGGCGGTATCGATCAGCACGTAGGGCTTGCCGCGGCGCTCGAAGGGTATCTCGATGGCGTCGCGGGTGGTGCCGGCCTCGTCGAAGACCACCACTCGTTCCTCACCGAGCAGGCGGTTGACCAGGGTCGACTTGCCTACGTTGGGGCGACCTATCACGCCGATCCGAATACCCTTGGTACCGGTGTCCGCCGGGATGCTCTCGTCACGTTCGGGAAAGGGGGCAAGCACCTCGTCGATCAGCGAGGTGACGTTGCGGCCATGAGCGGCGGCGATGGGACGCGGCTCGCCCAGGCCCAGCTCCCAGAACTCGGCGGTGGCGGTGGCCTCGTCAAGGCCGTCGGTCTTGTTGACCACCAGCCAGGTCTTCTTCTGGTTGACCCGCAGGTGGTTGGCGATGGCCTGGTCGGCCGGGCTGAGTCCGTCCCGGGCGTCCACCAGGAACAGCACGATGTCGGCCTCGTCGATCGCGGCCAGAGATTGCTCGGCCATGGCCGCGTCGATGCCGTCCTCGTCGCCGCTGATGCCGCCGGTGTCGATCACCGTGTAGGTCTTGTCGCCGAGCAGGCCGTTGCCGTACTTGCGGTCGCGGGTCAGGCCCGGAAAGTCGGCCACGAGGGCATCACGGGAGCGAGTAAGGCGGTTGAACAGGGTTGACTTACCCACATTGGGGCGGCCGACCAGGGCGATCACGGGTGTCATTGAATGTCCAGAGTCTCTAGGCT
>JAIVHL010000209.1 GCA_020201075.1 Halomonas sp.
CTCTCCAAGCGCTCCAACCTGCCGGGACTGCGCTCCGGTTTCGTGGCCGGCGATGCCGCGCTGATCGCCCCCTTCAAGCGCTATCGCACCTACCACGGCTGCGCCATGGCGCTGCCCGTGCAGCACGCCTCGATCACCGCCTGGAGCGACGAAGCCCATGTGCGCGCCAACCGCGACGCCTACCGCGAGAAATTCGCCGCGGTCACCGACATCCTGGCCCCGGTGATGGCATTCCCCACGCCGGAGGCGAGTTTTTACCTGTGGCCGGCGGTGCCCGGCGGCGCCGACGAGGCCTTTACCCGAACGCTGTTCGCCGAAGAGCACGTCAGCGTGCTGCCCGGCAGCTATATGGGTCGTCCCGCTGCCGACGACAGGATGGGCCGTCCCGGCGCCGAAGGCACCAACCCCGGCAGCGGGCGGGTCCGTCTGGCGCTGGTGGCCGAAGTCGACGCCACGGTGGAGGCGGCACGCCGCATTCGCCGATTCATCGAGAGGAGTCTGTGATGTTCACTCTGTACGGCATCAAGAACTGCGACACCTGTCGCAAGGCCTACAAGGCGATGGACGGCTCCGGCATTCCCTTTCAGTATCACGACCTGCGCGAGGATGGACTCTCCGCCGCGCTGCTCGAGCATATTCTCGAAAAGGTGCCGGTGGTGGAGGCTATCAACAAGCGCAGCACTACCTGGCGCGACCTCCCCGATGAGGAAAAGCAGGCGGTGGACGCCAACAAGGCTCGTGAGCTGCTGCTCGCCCACCCTACCCTGCTCAAGCGCCCCCTGCTCGACACCGGCAAGGAGATCATCGTCGGCTACCGCGACGGTGACTACGACAACCTGACCGGCTAGCCCCCGAACACGTCGCCGGGCCGCCTGGCAGGCGGCCCGCTCCCCTTTAGATACGCCATCTCCACAAGGACACAGACATGCTCAGCTTTGCACTCGGCATCGGCACCCAGAACACCCAGGGCGACTGGCTGGAAATCTACTATCCTGCCCCTCTGCTCAATCCCGAAGCCAGCCTGGCGACAGCCGCCGCAGAGGTGCTCGACGCCCCGGCCGGCAACGCCGCGGTGAGCTTTCTGCCCGAGCAGTGCGCAGCGCTGGCCAACGCCCTGCGCGAGGCCGGCCATGTCGCTCAGGCCGAGCTGGCCGAATCGCTGGCTGCCAGCACCCGCCCACTGGTGGCCATGTTCCTGACCCAGGACACCCCGCCCCAGAGTGCTCCCGAGGTCTATCTCAAGCTGCATCTGCTCTCCCATCGGCTGGTGAGGCCCCACGACCTCGACCTCACCGGCATGTTTGGCCTGCTGCGCAACGTGGCTTGGAGCAGCGAGGGTCCCATCGACATCGAGGAGCTGCCCGCGCGTCGTCTCAAGGCGCGCCTCGCCGGCCGTCCCCTCTCCGTGGACTGCGTCGACAAGTTTCCCAAGATGACCGACTACGTGGTGCCGGGCGGCGTACGCATCGCCGACACGGCACGGGTTCGCCTGGGCGCCTATCTCGGCGAGGGCACCACCGTGATGCACGAAGGCTTCGTCAACTTCAACGCCGGCACCGAGGGCCCCGGCATGATCGAGGGCCGCATCTCCGCCGGCGTAATGGTCGGCAAAGGCTCGGATCTCGGCGGCGGCTGTTCCACCATGGGCACCCTCTCCGGCGGCGGCAACATCGTCATCAAGGTGGGCGAGGGCTGCCTGATCGGTGCCAACGCCGGCATCGGCATCCCGCTGGGCGACCGCTGCACCGTGGAAGCGGGCCTCTACCTGACCGCCGGCGCCAAGGTCGCCCTGCTCGACGACCAGGGCCAGGAGGTCAAGACCGTGGCCGCTCGCGAGCTGGCCGGCCAGGATGATCTGCTGCTGCGCCGCAACTCCCGAAACGGTCGCATCGAGTGCCTGACCAACAAGAGCGCCATCGCGCTCAACGAGGCACTGCATGCCCACAACTGATCCGTCCGGCCTTTCCCCGACCCTGCAGCTCGCCTTCGACCTGCTCCGGCGCCCCTCGGTAACGCCGGACGACCTGGGCTGCCAGGGCCTGATGATCGCGCGCCTCGAGGCGCTCGGCTTTCATATCGAACGCCTGCCCTTCGGTGACGTCGAGAACTTCTGGGCCAGACGGGGCCACCACGGCCCACTGCTGGCCTTCGCCGGCCATACCGACGTGGTACCCAGCGGCCCCCACCCCCGCTGGGACTTCCCGCCCTTCGAGCCCTGCATCGACGATGACGGCATGCTCAGGGGCCGCGGCGCCGCCGACATGAAAGGCAGCCTGGCGGCCATGGTCACCGCCGTGGAGCGCTTCGTGTCGGCCCACCCGGACCACCACGGCCAGATCGGCTTTCTGATCACCTCCGACGAGGAGGGGCCTGCGGTGGACGGCACCCGCGCCGTGGTCGAGCACCTGCGCGAACGCCACGAGCGACTCGACTACTGCATCGTCGGCGAACCCTCCTCCACCGCCCGGCTGGGCGATGTGATCAAGAACGGTCGGCGCGGCTCCCTGGGGGGCGTACTTCACATCCGGGGCGTGCAGGGCCACGTGGCCTACCCGCACCTGGCGCGAAATCCCATCCACCAGGCGATGCCGGCCCTGGATGCGCTGACCCGTGAACACTGGGACGACGGCAACGACTTCTTCCCGGCCACCAGTTTCCAGGTCTCCAATATCCGCTCCGGAACCGGCGCCACCAACGTCATCCCCGGCGAGGTGGAGGTGGTATTCAACTTCCGCTTCTCCACCGAGCTGACCCACGAACGGCTTCAGGAGCGTACCGCCGCGATCCTCGACGCCCACGGGCTCGAGTATCAGTTGGACTGGACCCTGAACGGTGACCCCTTCCTTACCGCCGAGGGAAAGCTGGTCGAGGCGGCGGTGCTCGGCGTGGAGGAGGTGATGGGGCATCGGCCCGAGCTCTCCACCTCGGGAGGGACATCAGATGGCCGCTTCATCGCCACCCTGGGCAGCCAGGTGGTGGAACTGGGTCCGCTCAACGCCACCATCCACCAGGCCAACGAGCGTATTCGTGCCGCCGACCTGGATGAGCTGAGCCGGGTCTACGAGGCGATCCTCAAGCACCTGTTCATCAATAGCAGCCCCCGAGGCCGACATGACATCCGCTAGCCAGCCGAGCTACCCCGATATCGAGATCTATCTGGCCAAGGCTCCCGTCGAGACGCTCGACGAGTGGCTCGGTGCCGCTATTGGCGCCGAGCCCCTGGCGCCCGCCGGCAAGGGCCAGTGGCGCACCCGTGGCTATCACGACGGCGTGGAGGTCCCGGTGCTGCTGGTGGAGAAGGCCGCCGATGGCTTCGCCAGCTTGTGGCTCGACAGCCCCGCCACGCCCTGGGAAAACGATGCGGCCTGCGCCCGATCCGCCGCCTCCCATCTGGGCTGCGAGGTGCGCTGCTCGCTGGGAAGCTGGCAGCCCGGCGACGACCCGGACCGCTTCCTGCAACTGCTTCCCGACGGCAGCGAGGCCGAGATCGACTGGCCCGACTCGGGGCGCTGACGTCTGGCCCCTCAAAAAAACAGCGCCCCGCAGATGCGGGGCGCTGAGTTAGTGTCGACGGAAGATATCGCAGATCAGGTGATCACCGTCACATCATCGGCCTGCAGACCGCGCTCGTTCTCGATGATGTGATAGCGAACCTTCTGGCCTTCGGCCAGGGTGCGATGGCCGCGGCCGCGGATGGCGCGAAAGTGTACGAAGACATCCTCACCGCTGTCGCGGGTGATGAAGCCGTACCCTTTGTTGACGTTGAACCACTTCACCTCGCCGATCTCGCGATCGTCGTTCTCGACCTCGGCCAGATTGACCAGTTGCGGGGTGAGCACATTGACCGCCAGGGTAGCGATCAGCAACATCAGAAAGACCGCCAGGGCCGCGGCAACATAGACCACGGCAATGCCGCCAACTTCAAGGCTGGCAAACAGCGCCTCGGCCATCTCGCCGCCGGCGAGATGCACGAACAGGGCAATCAACAGCGGCGCGGGGGCCGCCAGCAGCAGGCTGACCAGGCTGCAACGAAACAAGACCTTGCGATTCATGGACTCGAGTGACTCTCTTGTTGGTGATGAACGTAATAAACAACCACGGGAAGGTGCCACGATGAACGATGACACGCAGCCGAAAGATTCTAACATGAGCCTGGATCGATCGCCCGATGCCCTCGCCGAGCGCCTCGAGGCCCTCGAGAGCCGGATCGCCTACCAGGAGCACTGGCTGGATACCCTGGACGAAGGCATCGCCACCCAGGAACGGCGTCTTACCCGACTGGAACGCATCAACGACCTGATGCAGGAGAAGCTGCGCGACCAGCAGCGGTCACTGCAGGAGGGGGATGCGGCGGCGCCA
>JAIVHL010000210.1:0-1411 GCA_020201075.1 Halomonas sp.
GCTTGGGGTGCCCAACGCCGAGAGGGTCTGGCCAGTATCGCCCAGCGGAAAGAGGATGAGCGAGAGTACCGCGAAGGCGATGACGCACGTGGCCTAGAGCCTGCAGGATGAGCCTAGTTCGCCCGGCCAGGCGTCAGTCGGCACGCGCTGCGATGCGATACCACAGCGCATACAGCGCCGGCACGAACAGCAGGGTAATAAGGGTGCCAACGGCCACGCCACCGATCAGCACGTAGGCCAGCGGCCCCCAGAAGCTATCCAGGGTAAGGGGAACGAACGCTAGCATTGCCGCCACCGCCGTTATCACCACAGGCCGAGCGCGCTGCACGGCCGCCTCCACCACCGCGTCGCGCATCGCCATCTTCTCCCTGACGTTGTCCGCCACCTGCTGGGTCAAGATCAGGGTGTTGCGCATCAGGATGCCCGCCAGGCCGATCAGCCCCAGCGTCGACACGAAGCCGAACGGCTGATTGAACAGCAGCAGCGCCGCCACCGCGCCGATCAGCCCCAGGGGGGCCGTCGCTACCACGATGAAGGTGCCGGCAAAGGAGCGCATCTGCAGCATGATGAAGATCAGCATCAGCACCACCATCAGCGGCTGCAGGGCCTGAATCGAGGCCTGGGCCTTGGTCGACTGCTCCACCGAGCCGCCGATCTGCAGCTGATAGCCGGATGGCAGGCGCTCACGCACCTCGTCCAGCGCCGCCCACACCTCCTGGGTCACATCGTTGGGCTGCGCGCCCTCGATGTCGGCATTCACCGCCACGAACAGCTGACGGTCAATGCGCTTGATCACCGGCTCTTCATAGACGGTCTCCAGCTCACCGAGCTGGGTGAGCGGTACTCGCAGGCCCTCACGGTTGACGACCTCCAGGCTCTGCAGATCGGCAATGTCCTGTGCGGCCCCGCGCCCCACCGCGGGTACCAGGCGAATGCCGTCGCGCAGCTCGGTGATGGTGATGCCGTCCAGCTGGAATTGTAGCTGGCGCGCCACCTCGTCAGGCGTCAGGCCGATCAGCTGCAGCCGGTGATGGTCGATCGCCAGGAGCAGCCTGGGCACCCGCTCGTCCCACTCCAGGTGCGGGTCGCGCGTGGCGGCATGCGCGGCAATCACCTCGCGCACCTCGTGGCCGATCTCGCGCAGGCGGTCGGGATCGTCGCCGAGCACGCGGATGCTCACCGGCCAGTCCACCGGCGGGCCATAAAGCAGCTTCTGCACGCGCACCCGCGCCTCGGGAAAGGCCCCGGCCGCGATGCGCTCGTTGAGCCTTTCGATCAGCCGCTCGCGGGCCTCGACCCCCTCGGTAACGGCGATCAGCTTGGCAAAGGCCGAGTTGGGCTGCTCCGGGTTGGCAGAAATGAAGAAGCGCGGCGCGCCCGCGCCGACGTAGGCGGAGAGCGAGGCCACGCC
>JAIVHL010000210.1:1427-5775 GCA_020201075.1 Halomonas sp.
CCCCCAGGTAGGGCGTGAACACCACCGCCACGATCCACGACAGCAGCAGCGCGATGCCCAGCACCCAAAAGATGTTGCCGGCATACTCGCCTACCGCCGATTGGGCAAAACCGATGGGCACGAAGCCGGCCACCGTGACCAGGGTGCCGAACAGCATGGGGGCAGCGGTAACGTTCCAAGCGTGGGAGGCGGCCTCGATGCGGTCCCAGCCCTCCTCCATCTTCACGATCATCATCTCGATGGCGATGATGGCATCGTCGACCAGCAGCCCCAGGGCGATGATCAGCGCCCCCAGGGTAATGCGATCGAGGTTGATGCCCATCGCCAGCATCACCACGAAGGTCAGCGCCAGCGTCACCGGAATGGCGATGCCGACCACGATGCCGGCGCGCAGCCCCACGGCCAGCATGGTGACCAGCATCACCACCAGCACGGCGACCAGGAACTTCACCTGAAAGAGGTTCACGGCCCCGGCAATGGCCTGTGCCTGGTCGGTCATTACCTCGAGCGACATGCCCAGCGGCAGGCGCTCACGCTCCTGCTCCCAGAAGGCCGCGAGGCGCTCACCAAACTCGAGGCCGTTCTCGCCGTTCTGCATCACCACGCCCAGCAGCAGTGCCTCCTCGCCGAAGGCGCGCACCCGATAGCTCAGGGGGTCTTCATAGCCGCGGGAGATTTCGGCGATGTCGCCGAGGCGAATCAGCCGCTCACCGATGCGAATGGGCACCTCGGCCAGCGCCTCGGGGTCCGACAGGTCCTGATCGAGCCGCAGGTACATGCGCGGGCCATCGGTGTCGACGCGCCCGGCGGGCAGCAGCCGATTATGCGCCTCGATGCCGGCGAAGACCGCCTGGGGCGAGACGCCCAGGCTCTGCAGCCGGGCCAGGTCGAAGTCAAGGTGCATCCGCTCCTGGCGCTCGCCCAGCACCTGGGCCTTGTTGACACCCTCGACGCGCTGCAGGCGATCACGGATCGTCTCCGCCTTGCGGACCAACTCGCGCATCGGCATGTCCGGGGCGCTCAAGGCCACCAGCGAGAAGTAGACGTCGCCGAAATCCTCGTTGATCAGCGGGCCCACCACGCCATCGGGCAGGCTCGGGGCGGCGTCCTGCATCCGGCGGCGCACCTGGTAGAAGTGCTCCGACATCTCGTCGCCGGGGGTGTAGTCCTCGAACTCCACCTTCAGGTCGGCCCGCCCGGGACGAATGGTGGTCTCGATGCGGTAGAGATCGTCGACCTCCTGGATGCGCTTCTCCAGGGGGTCCACCACGCTCTCCTGGATCTCCTCCGGCGAGGCGCCGGGCCACACGGCCGAGACCATCATCACTCGCACGGTAAAGTCCGGATCCTCCGCTCGCCCCAGGGAGGCGAAGGCATAGAGCCCCGCCAACAGGGCGATCACCAGGAAGAACAACGTGACGGCGCGCTCGCGGACGGCCAGCGCGGAGAGGTTAGGAAAGCTCACGGTGTGCCCTTCTCGTCCAGCGGGCGCACCGCCATACCCGGCGTGAGCAGGTGGGTGCCCAGGCTGATCACCGCCTGGCCCGCCTCGAGCCCCGCACCGATGACCCAGGCCTGCTCGCGGGTGATGCGCTCCGCGATCACCGCCAGCGGCTGTGCCTGGCCATCCACGATCTGCCATAGCTGCGAGCCATCGCCGCGCTCGTCCAGCGCCGCTATGGGTACCCGAAAATGCCCGGCAGACGCAGTGTCATCCAGGGGGAAACGGGCCTCGACGATGTCGCCCAGGCCGCGCTCGTCGAGAGGCCCCTCCAGCCGATAGCGGGCGCGCCAGGTGCGGCTCGCGGGGTCGGCGGCGCCGGCCACCTCGCGCCGAGTCAGCGCGATACTGCGCTCGTCCAGCAGCAGCTCGCCGGTTTCCGGCGGGCGCGAACGAGCGGGAAAGCTGACCTCGACCTCGCGCGGGCCTTCCTGAGCCAGCTGGGCCACCGGCTGGCCGACGCCCACCACCTGTCCCGGCTCACCGCTGACCTCGATCAGCACGCCGTCGGCCTCGGCGCGCAACGTCGCGTAGTCCAGCGCATTGCGGGCCTGAGCCACTCGGGCACTGGCGGCGTCACGGCGGGTGGTGGCCTCGCGCACGCCGAGCTCGGCGCGCTCGAATGCCTGGCGGCTGATGTAATCCTTCTTCAGCAGCTGCCGATCGCGGGCCAGGTCCGCCTCGGCCACGGCGAGCGAGGCCTCGGCCGCGGCCAGCTCGGCACGCGCCGCGGCGAGGGCCTCTTCGAGATCGCTTGGGTCAAGGGTAAACAGCACCTCCCCCTGGCGAACCGCCTGCCCGGCGTCGACATGGCGCGTGGCAATCTGCCCGCTGACCCGAAAGGCCTGGGGCGTTTCATAGCGTGCGCGCAGCACGCCGGTCAGCGAAAGCGTTGCTGCCGAGTTCGCCGTCAGCGTGTCGGTCTTGACCCAGCGTGGCTCGGCGTCCGTTGATGGCGGCGATGACGGCTCCTGACACCCCGCCAAGAGCATCAGCAACAAAAGCATCAATGATAAAAGCAACGGCGGTGTGACGAGTCTCGGCATCGGTCATCCCTGACAGTAAGGCGACGGAGCGGCAATGGCGAAGCGAGACGCCCCGCCATAACCGCATATGGATATACCTATTCTAAACGATGCGCTCCCTCGTTGGCCTGGGACAAACCGTCGCCGTGCCGGAAACAAGCCACCGCACCGGTCTATCGATGAATGATCTCCTCCTTGAGCGAATAGGCCACGCCCAGCACTTCGTTGCAGACCGGCTGCGGATAGTCCATCTCTTTCATGGCCTGCATGATATCGTCGATCACGGCAACGAATTCGGCCGCGCTGACGTTCATCCCGGTGTGCGTCTCGATCATCGAGCGCCCCGTGTACTCCACCGGCCCGCCGGAGCCGGCCGCGAGGAACTCCTTGACCTTCTCGCGGGCGTGGTCGATGGCCTCCTCATCGAGGGCTCGGTATCGCGGCCCGGCAACGTCGTTCTGAAGATGGAGGTCGACAATGCGATTGACGAGCTTGTCGATTCCCGCACGACCGCCGAGCCTGTCATACAGTATGTCACTCATGGCAGATACTCCTCTTGTGGCTGATTGACTGATGTATCGTCAGGTGCCCTGAGCACCTACCTGAATTAGCGTGACAATCCTTGTGACAACCACAACATGGAGGGCTGAGCGATGACGGACGCGCCACTATCGCCGATTCGCGCCGCTCTCGACGACGGCGACTTCGTCCGGGCACGGGAGCTGCTCGCCGAGCTTTCCGCGCCACCCTCGGCCGAGCTGCTCGAGCTGCGCGCCCAGGCGGCGTTCGGCGTCGGCGACCTGGAAGGCACCCTGACCGCGTATGGTGACCTCTATCATCTGCACCTTGACGATCACCGCACCCACGACGCGGCATTCGCCGCGGTCATGGTGGGCATGTACCTAATGATGGACACGGGCCTGATGGCCACCGTGCGCGCCTGGCTGTCTCGGGCGGAGCATCTGGTGGAAGACACGCCCGACAGCCCGGTCTGGGCGTGGCTGGCGGCAGTGCGGACCTACGAACGCCTGATGTGTGGCGACATGCCGGGGACGGAGCAATGGGCCCGACGGGCCCTGGAAGGCGGGCAACGACACGCCCTGGCGCCGCCGTCGATCATCGGCCAGGTGGCCCTGGCCAGGGTCCTTATCCATGACGGCGCGCTCGATGAAGGGCTGAGCGCACTCGACGATGTGGCCGTGGAACTGAGCTCAGGCAACCTCGACCCCCTCACCACCGGACAGATGTGGTGCGAGCTCATCTGCGCGATGCAGTGGATCGGCCAGCACGATCGCGCCGAAGAGTGGACCGAAGCCATGGAACGCTGGCGCCAGGGGGCCGCATTCGGTGGGCTTCACGGCCGCTGCCGGGTACATCAGGCGGAAATCATGCGCCTGCGTGGGCCCTGCGATGCCGCCGAACAGGAAGCCCTGCTGGCCTGCGAAGAACTGCGCCCCTGGATGCGACGGGAGTTCGGCTGGCCGTTGACCGAGCTCGGCAATGCGCGGCTGAGCAAGGGCGATTTCGCGGGCGCCGAAGAGGCGTTCCTGGCGGCGCACCAGAATGCCTGGCTTCCTCAGCCGGGGCTGGCGCTGTTACGGCTGGCCCAGGGACGCGTCGCTGACGCCTTATCGATGATCGAAAGCGCCCTCGAGTCTCCGTTCGATGTGCCTTCGAAGGAGCGCCCGCCCACCGGAGGACTGAGACGCGCGCCGCTGCGCGAGGCCCAGGTGGTGATCGCGCTAGCGGCCGGCGACGACACCGCGGCGCGTGCCGCCGCGGCCGACCTCGCGGAGATCGCCCGGACCTACCAGAGCCGCAC
>JAIVHL010000135.1 GCA_020201075.1 Halomonas sp.
CCCCTGCCACAACAGCCTGAACCCCATGCTGAGCTTGCGGATCGGCATCAGCTTGAGACCGATCTGCAGGTAGAGGCCTACCCCCAACAGCAGGATAAGCATCAGCGGCCCCCACACCACGCCATTGATCGAGCCGAACATACTGGTCAAGGTTTCCACGTGAATCTCCCTAAACGATTGTTGTTTTGATTCGTCGTTCACAGTCCACAATGCCAGGCGATCTTCTCGCTTTTATGGTCATAATGCACGGGAACGCTGAAACGAACCGCGCTAAGATAGCGGATCTTGCCGTCTCTTCACCACCCTGACGAGTGCCAACGCATCAACTCTGGCTTATAAAGGTCGAGCGGCCCCAGCGAGAGGTCCCAGGGCTCGCCAAATGCCGCGGATGGCGTTAGCATTTGCGAATCCTGAAAACCTTTTTCGTATAGGAAATTCCCATGAGTTCAATTCCTGCCAACCTTCGCTACGCCGACAGCCACGAATGGGTGCTCGACAACGGTGACGGCACCGTGACCATAGGCATCAGCGACCATGCCCAGGAAGCACTGGGCGACGTGGTGTTCGTGGAATTGCCCGAAGTGGGCCGCACCCTCACCCGCAAGGAAGAGTTCGGCGTGATCGAGTCAGTGAAGGCCGCTTCCGACCTCTATGCCCCGGTCGATGGAGAGATCATTGCCGTCAACGAGGCCCTCGAGGACGCCCCCGAGACCGTCAACGAGACGCCTTATGAAGGCGGCTGGATCATGAAAGTACGCCTGGACGACAGCACCCAGCTCGATGACCTGCTCGACGCCGACGGCTACGCCGCCGTTGCCCAGTCCGACGATTGACTGCGCCGCGAACCCTCTTGCTGCCCCGGCCACCCTGGTCGGGGCGTTGATTTCATCGCCCCGCGTCGTCCCTCGGACGGCCTAGACCCTGCTACGGTGCCTCCATGCCGATAGATACACGCCGCTTGGCCGACCTGGCCGCCCACGATGACTTCCTGCAACGCCACAACGGTCTCCGCGAGGGGGATGTGGCAGCCATGCTGGCCACCCTCGGTGTGGAGAGCCTCTCGGCGCTGATCGAACGCACGGTGCCGGCGGATATCCGCCTGGGTCGCGAGCTCAATCTGGACCCGCCGCGCAGCGAGGCGGAGGCGCTGGGCTATCTTCAACGCCTGGCGCGTCAGAACCGGGTCTTCAAGAGCTACATCGGCCAGGGCTATCACGGCACCCACCTGCCGCCGGTGATTCAGCGCAACGTGCTGGAAAATCCGGGCTGGTACACGGCCTATACCCCCTACCAGCCGGAGATTTCCCAGGGGCGTCTGGAGGGGCTGCTCAACTTCCAGCAGATGGTGATGGATCTGACCGGCATGGAGCTGGCCAACGCCTCGCTGCTGGACGAGGCGACCGCGGCCGCCGAAGCCATGGCGCTGTGTCACCGGGCCAACAAGAAGGCCAAGAGCGAGGTGTTCTTCGTCGCCGATGACGTGCTGCCCCAGACCCTGGACGTGGTGCGCACCCGAGCGGCCTACTTCGGCTTCGAGCTGGTCGTGGCGCCGGTGGAGCAGCTGGCCGATATGGAGGCCTTCGGGGCGCTGCTGCAATATCCGGGCGAAAGTGGCCGTGTCCACGATCTGGCACCGCTGTTGGCAAACGCACGGGAGCGCGGCGTAATGACCTGCGTGGCCGCCGACATCATGGGCCTGGTGCTGCTCAAGGAGCCAGGCGCGCTGGGAGCCGACATCGTTATAGGCACCACCCAGCGCTTCGGGGTACCGATGGGCTTCGGTGGTCCCCACGCCGCCTTCTTCGCCACTACCGACAAGCTCAAGCGCTCGATCCCGGGGCGCATCATAGGCGTCTCCCAGGACAGCCGCGGCGGCCAGGCACTGCGCATGGCCATGCAGACCCGCGAGCAGCATATCCGCCGCGAGAAGGCGACCTCCAACATCTGCACCGCCCAGGCCCTGCTGGCCAACATCGCCAGCTTCTATGCCGTCTACCACGGCGCCGACGGGTTGCGCACCATTGCCTCACGCATCCACCGCCTGACCACCCTGCTGGCCCTGGGCCTCAAGGATAAGGGCGTGACGCTTGGCCATGACAGCTGGTTCGACACCCTGCGCCTGACCGGCGTGGATGCCAGCAAGCTGCATGGCCGTGCCCTGACCCGTGAGATCAATCTTCGCTACTTCGTCGACGGCGACGTGGGCGTGACGCTCGACGAGACCACCACCGTCCACGATCTGACGGTGCTGTTCGACGTGCTGCTGGGTGAAGAACATGGCCTGTCGGTCAGCGCCCTGGACGAGCGCGCCGTCGCCGAAGAAGCCCATGGCATTCCGGCGGCGTGCCGGCGCGAGAGCGACTTCCTGACACACCCGACTTTCCACCGCTACCGCAGCGAGACCGAGATGCTGCGCTATCTCAAGCGCCTGGAGAACAAGGATCTGTCGCTGACTCATGCCATGATTCCGCTGGGCTCCTGCACCATGAAGCTCAACGCTACCAGCGAGATGATTCCGATCAGCTGGCCGGAATTCGCCAACGTGCACCCCTTCGTGCCCCGCGACCAGGTGGCCGGCTACCAGCAGATGATCGATGAGCTCTCCGCTTTCCTGGTGGAGGTGACCGGCTACGACCACATCTCCATGCAGCCCAATTCCGGCGCCCAGGGCGAATATGCCGGTCTGGTCGCGATCCGCCGTTACCAGGCGGCCGTCGGCGAGGGTCATCGCAACGTCTGCCTGATACCCAGCTCGGCCCACGGCACCAACCCGGCCTCAGCGGCCATGGTCGGCCTCAAGGTGGTAGTGGTGGAGTGCGACGCCCAGGGCAATATCGACGTCGAGGATCTGAGTGCCAAGGCCGAACAGCATGGCGACGGCCTGTCATCGATCATGATCACCTACCCCTCCACCCACGGGGTGTTCGAGGCCAATGTGCGTGAGGTCTGCGCGATCGTCCACGAGCACGGCGGTCAGGTCTATGTGGACGGCGCCAACATGAACGCCCAGGTGGGCCTGACCCGGCCCGGCGACTTCGGCGGCGATGTCAGCCACCTGAACCTGCACAAGACCTTCTGCATTCCCCACGGCGGCGGCGGCCCGGGCATGGGCCCGATCGGCGTCAAGGCACACCTGGCGCCCTACGTATCGAATCACGTGGTCACCCCACTGCCCGGTGTTCATGCCGACTGTGGCGCGGTCTCGGCGGCGGCCTTCGGTTCGGCATCGATCCTGCCGATCTCCTGGGCCTACATCAAGATGATGGGTGCCCGCGGCCTGCGCGAGGCCACCGAGCTCGCCATTCTCAATGCCAACTACATCGCTGCCCGACTCGGCGAGCACTATCCGGTGCTTTACCGCGGCGAGAACGGCAGCGTGGCACACGAGTGCATCATCGATATCCGCCCGCTCAAGGCAGCCTCAGGCATCAGCGAGGAGGATATCGCCAAGCGCTTGATGGACTTCGGCTTCCACGCTCCGACCATGTCCTTCCCGGTGCCGGGCACCCTGATGATCGAGCCCACCGAGTCGGAATCGCGCTACGAGATCGATCGATTCTGCGACGCCATGATCGCCATCCGTGAGGAGATCCGTCGGGTAGAAGCCGGCGAATGGCCGGCAGACGACAACCCCCTGGCAAACGCCCCGCACACCCAGGCCGACCTGATGGACGACAACTGGTCGCGCCCCTACTCTCGCGAACTGGCCGCCTTCCCCACCGCGGCGGTCAAGGCCGCGAAGTACTGGCCAACAGTGAACCGGGTCGACAATGTCTTCGGCGACCGCCAGCTGATCTGCTCCTGCCCGAGCATCGATGAGTACCGAGATTGAGCGAAGCGGTTGATCCACCAAGCTGACCGCGGCTGGAACCAGCGGACAGATCGGCCACAATCTCGACGAATTGGGCGCCACCGATGACTGACTAAAGAAAAGCGCGTTGAACACGACAGACCAGATCACGGTTGGGCCGTCTATTGTAGCAACGGGCCACAAGTAGCCGTGTTAGCATCGGCGCAGACGACATCCATGACAAGGACGCCTCAATGCCCGATACCCTCTCCAGCATCATCTCTCCCGAAGGAAGCCTCGAAATCCTCTCTCAGCACGAGATCAGCCGCCTTCACGATACCTCGAAGGCCGGCCTCCATGATCTCCTGAGACGCTGCTCGCTGGCAGTGCTTAACTGTGGCTCCCCCACCGATGACAGCGTGGCGCTGATGGAGACCTACCACGACTTCGACATCGAAGTGATCCCCCAGGACCGCGGCATCCGGCTAAAACTGACCAATGCCCCGGCCGAAGCCTTCGTCGACGGCAAGATGATCCGCGGAATTCGCGAGCACCTCTCCTCGGTACTGCGCGATATCGTCTACGTCTACAACGAGATACAGGGGCACCAGCGTTTCGACCTAACGACCGCCGAGGGCACCACCAACGCGGTGTTCCATATCTTGCGCAAGGCCGGAACCCTCAAGCCTGGCCGCGACCCCAGCCTGGTGGTCTGCTGGGGCGGGCACTCCATCTCGCGGGAGGAGTACGAGTACAGCAAGGACGTCGGCTATCATCTGGGCCTGCGCGAGATGGACATCTGCACCGGCTGCGGCCCTGGCGCCATGAAGGGCCCCATGAAGGGTGCCAACGTGGCCCACGCCAAGCAGCGTCGCAGCGAGGGACGCTATCTAGGCGTTCTGGAAGCTTTCGTGCGCCTGGGCCACGGCATCATTGTGTTCCCCGGCGGGGTGGGCACCGCCGAGGAGATTCTCTACCTGCTCGGCATTCTGCTCCATCCGGACAACGTCGACATGCAGCTGCCGGTGATCTTCACCGGGCCGGCCAACAGCGCCGACTACTTCGCACGCATCGATGAATTCCTGACCTACACCCTGGGCGAGGCGGCTCGGGAGCGCTATCGCATCATCGTCGACGACCCCACCGAGGTGGCGCGCGCCATGCGCAAGGGCATCGATTCGGTCACCGAATACCGTCGGAATCGCCAGGACGCCTTCTACTTCAACTGGCGCCTGACCATAGACCGCCCTTTTCAGGAGACCTTCGACCCCACCCATGAGGCCATGGCCAGCCTGGCGCTGCACCGTGACCAGCCGGTTCATGAGCTCGCCGCCAATCTGCGCCGCGCCTTTTCCGGCATCGTCGCGGGCAACGTCAAGGAGCAGGGCATCCGCGCCATCCAGGCCCGAGGGCCCTTCCGTCTGCAAGCCGAGGCGGAGTTGATGTCTCGCCTCGACAAGCTCCTCGACTCATTCGTCGCCCAGGGGCGCATGAAACTCTCCGACAACTACGTGCCTTGCTACACGCTGGGGTGAAGGAGTAAGGGGTAATAACAAGGGGGCAGCATGTCACGTCGACATGCTGCCCCCTTGTCGTTGTGTCTTGTTCCATATCGTTCCGGATGGAATCTCGATCAGGTTGGCGCTCTCAGCCAGAGCGACAGCGCATGCAGCAGCAGGCCCAGGGTGGCTCCATGGGCGATCAGCAGTTCCCAGCCGATGAAGTCGGTGGAAAGCGTATGGAACAGGCCCATACCGGCAAGGCCGGCCACCATGCAGATGCCCAGGCGTCCCATCAGGCGCGGAAGCCGCAGGCGCGCCTCGGCTTCCAGCAGTCGCCAGCTGGCCACCGCCACGCCGGCCACCACGACCAGGGCGATCAGGATCAGGTTGAAGCGGTTGTCATGGCCGCCAGCCAGATAGCGGGGAATGGTCGACAACATCAGAACCACCATGCCCAGCATGAGGCTAATCCGCTCCGGAGTAGGCTTGGTCCCCATCTCAGGCCACCTTGAGCGCTTGTGACTCGATCCACTCCTGAACCCAGGGCAGCGCGGCATCATCGGCCATGAAGGTCTCCATGGCGTCGACCTCCAGCCGCTCACCTAGGCGACTCGCCCCCTGCCCCTGCAGCAGCTCATCGAGCTGGCGTCCGGCGCCACAGAAAGTCTCGCCGTAGGAGCTGTCGCCCAGCGCAATCAGGCCGTAGCGTAGCGAGCCAAGTCCAGGACTTTTCTCGGCGAGGGAACGGGCGAAGGGCACGAAGTTGCCTGGATAGTCGCCGCTGCCGGTCGTGGAGACGCAGAACAACGCCAGATCGGTAGGCGATCCGGTGAGATTTTCCAGGGTGGGGTTGTCGAAGATGGCGACAGAATAGCCGGCCTCCTCGAACAGCGGCTTAACCTGCTCAGCGACGTCTAGGGCGCCGCCATACATGGTACCGACAAAGATCTTGAGCATGGATATATCCTGGATTTACCTGAGAATTCTACTCGGATTTTAACACGCCTCATTGCCGGCTCGCATCACCACCGATGCATGGCCGAGGGATGGCCGGGGCATTTCGTCGCACGTAGAATTCTGCCTGTCTAGCGAGAGACCTAGTATCATACTGGGGCTTTCCTATCCCTTGCACGGAGGCGACATGCAGCAGACATTCGAGGCCTGGATTACCCCGATCATGATCGGAGGATTGATTCTCTTCATGGGCTTCATCATCTGGGATCTGGCGAAGAAGTCTAACGCCGGCCGCTTCGGCACCCTGATGCTGTTCATCGTGCTGGGCGCCGGCATGATGGGTTACATTTTCAAGGTGGTGATCACTTGGTTTCTGGAGAGTGGCGGTTCGGTATGATGCCAAAAGCTTGACGCCATACTGGCTGGTTCATGACCGACCTGTGCCTCCCAACCAGAACGCAGAACGCCACCCCTAGAGGTGGCGTTCTGCGTTTGACAGCCACGCTGGCATCATTGGACAACGCCGCGGTAGTCCTCCACCTGGCTCTTGAGCTTCTGCCCCGGCCGAAAGGTCACGACGCGCCGAGCGGAGATCGGGATCTCCTCACCGGTCTTGGGATTACGGCCAGGACGCTCGCGCTTGTCACGCAGGTCGAAGTTGCCAAAACCGGACAGCTTGACCTGTTCGTTCTCGCGCAGGCAGGCGCGAATCTCCTCGAAGAAGGCCTCCACCATGGACTTAGCCTCGCGCTTGGAGAGACCCAGTTCAGCGTGCAGATGCTCGGCCATTTCGGCCTTGGTCAGTGCACCCATGTTCACTCCCTCGTATGGCGTCCGCCTCATGGCCGTTGCCGACTCCCCCGCCCGACTCGCTGGATCATCCTTGCGGCTTATCCACGCAGCTTATCCACGCAGCTTATCCACGAAGTTCTGCACCAAGGTGCTGCCGGGACTCGGTGATGATGGCATCGACCAACTGATTGATTTCCTCGTCATTCAGCGTGCGCGAAGGATGCTGCCAGGTCAAGCCCAGTGCCACGCTCTTGCGCCCTTCCGGAACGCCCTTGCCCTGGTACACATCGAACAGTCGGCTCTCGGTAAGCCATTCGCCGGCCTGGCCGCGAAGGGTATCCAGCAGCGCCTGCACCGGCAGATGCTCATCAACCAGAAAAGCCAGGTCGCGACGTACTTCCGGGAAACGAGAAAGCGGGGTGAAGGCAGGCACGTGGCCGTGGGTCAGAGTATCCAGACGCACCTCGAACAGCACCACATCCAGCTTCAGTCCCAGCCGAGCACGAACGGCCGGGTGCAGGGTTCCGATCCAGCCGGCCTCCTCACCGCGGTGCAGGATCCGCGCGCACTGGCCCGGATGCAGCGCCGAATGCTCGGCGGGCTCGAAGCGCCAGGCGTCGGGTTCGCCGCCCATGGCGAGCAAGCTCTCCAGGTCACCTTTAAGATCGAAGAAGTCTACCGTTTCACGCTTCGCCGACCAGCCCTCCGGCTCCCGGGAACCACACACCAGCGCTCCTAGCATGGGCAACTGCTGCAGGTCATCGAGCTCACCGCGGAAGACCAAGCCGGTCTCGAACAGGCGCACGCGGGTTTGCTGACGGTTAAGGTTATGTTCAAGCGCCCGCACCAGACCGGGGAAGAGACTCGCTCGCATCACCGACAAGTCGGCGGAGATGGGATTGGCCAGTACCGGCGAAACGGCTTCGGGCAGCAGCGCCCCCTGTAATTCTGGAGCCACGAAGCTGTAGGTCACCGCCTCGTAAAAACCGCGAGCTACCATCTGACGACGAAGGCGGCCTAGAGGGGTATGAGCCTCATGGTCCGGGCGCAGCGCCAGGCGAGCCTGGGGACGACGAACCGGCAGACGATTATAACCATGAATTCGCGCCACCTCCTCGATCAGGTCCTCCTCGATAACGATATCGAAACGCCAGCTCGGCGCCACGGCCTGCCATCCCTGGTCATCGACATCCACCGCCATTCCCAGCCGCTGGAGAATCTCGGTAACCTCCTCGGTCGGCAACGCCTTACCCAGCGCCTGCTCGAGACGCGTCGCACGCAGATAAACGCGCTGTTCAGCGGGCAGGTATTCGCGGCTTGCCACCTCGACCAGGGGACCTGGCTCGCCGCCGGTGATCTGCAACAGCAGCCTCGTGGCGCGCTCGGCCGCCTCCCGGGCCAGCTCGGCGTCTACGCCGCGCTCGAAGCGGTGAGAAGCGTCGGTGTGCAGCCCGTATCTGCGCGCCTGGCCGGCTACCGCCAGGGGAGCGAAGAAGGCAGACTCCAGAAAAATATCGCGGGTCTCGGCACCCACACCCGAGTGCTCGCCGCCCATCACCCCAGCGATAGCTAGCGGGCCACGCTCGTCGGCGATCACCAGCGTGCCGTCGGTCAGCGTCACCTTCTGACCGTCCAGCAACACCAGCTGCTCACCCACCCGAGCCAGACGCACGACTACCGCACCGTGCAGGTTGGCAAGATCGAAGGCGTGCAGCGGCTGACCAAGCTCAAGCATCACATAGTTGGTGACATCCACCACCGGATCGATGGAGCGTATAGCGCTGCGGCGAAGACGCTCCACCATCCACAGCGGGGTCTCGGCGGTAACGTCCACCCCCTTGATCAAACGGCCGACATAGCGGGGGCAGAGCTCGGCGTCCTCGACGCGCACCGAAAAAATCTCGTCATGGGTCGCAGTCACCGGCTGGACGTCGGGCCAGGTCACCGCCAGGCGATTGAGCACGCCCACCTCGCGGGCCATGCCCTTGAGGCTCAGGCAATCCCCACGGTTCGGCGTGAGGTCCACCTCGATGGTGTGGTCGCTGAGGCCCATCCAGTCGCGGAAGTCCTCACCCACCGGGGCGTCCGCCGGCAGTTCGAGGATCCCGGCTGAGGTCTCCTCCTCAAGACCAAGCTCCGACGCAGAGCAGATCATTCCCCGAGACTCCTGGCCACGCAGGGTTGCCCTGCGGATCTTGAAGTCACCCGGCAATATGGCGCCGACCCGAGCGAAGGGCACCTTCTGGCCTACGGCCACATTGGGGGCACCGCAGACCACCTGAACCGACTCACCGGAACCGTCCTCGACACGGCAGACGTTGAGCTTGTCGGCATCGGGGTGCTGAATCTTCTCCAGCACCTCCGCCACCACCACGCCATCGAAGGCCGCTGCCACGGGGACCACCGCATCCACCTCGAGGCCTGCCATGGTGATCTGATCGGCCAAGGCCTGGGTGTCAAGCTGCGGTGACACCCACTCGCGCAGCCACTCTTCGGAAAATTTCATGACAAATCCTGTGTTCTGCTGGTGCGAGGGAGATCAGGCAAACTGACGCAGGAAGCGCAGGTCGTTGTCGAAAAACATGCGCAGATCGTTTACGCCGTAGCGCAGCATAGCCAGGCGCTCAGCGCCCATGCCGAAGGCGAAGCCGGTGTAGCGATCCGTATCGATGCCGGCATGGCGGAACACCTCGGGGTGCACCATGCCGCAGCCCATCACTTCGAGCCAGCCGCTGTGGGAGCAGACCCGACACCCTTTGCCCGAACACATCACGCATTGGATATCGACCTCGGCGGATGGCTCGGTGAAGGGGAAGTAAGAGGGACGAAAGCGCACGGACAGATCGTCACGCTCGAAAAAGGCGTGCAGGAAGTCCTCGATGGTGCCCTTGAGGTCGGCAAAGCTGACATCCTCGTCAACCAGCAGCCCCTCCACCTGGTGGAACATGGGAGTGTGAGTCAGGTCGGAGTCGCTGCGATAGACCCGGCCCGGACAGACGATCCGGATCGGCAGCTTGCCCTCTTTCATGGTACGCACCTGGACCGGCGAAGTGTGGGTGCGTAACAGGCGAGTGGCATCGAAGTAGAACGTATCGGCCATGCCGCGGGCCGGATGGTGGGCCGGAATATTGAGGGCCTCGAAATTGTGATAGTCGTCCTCGATCTCCGGCCCCACCGCGACATCATAGCCGATACGGGTAAACAGCCCCTCGATGCGCTCCAGGGTACGAGTGACCGGATGCAGGCCGCCGTCGATCTGGTTACGGCCGGGCAAGGTCACGTCCAGGCGTTCGGCAGAGAGCCGCTGCTCCAGGGCCGCCTTCTCCAGGGCCGCACGGCGCCCCTCCAGTTCCTCGGCAAGAGCCTGCTTGGCCTGGTTGATGCGCTCACCGGCGGCCGGACGCTCGGCAGCAGACAGCTTGCCGAGACCCTTGAGCAGCGCGGTGATCTCGCCCTTCTTGCCGAGGTAGCGCACGCGCAGTTCTTCCAGGGCCGGAATGGTCTCGGCGGCCTGGATCGCCTGCCGGGCCTCGGCGACCAGAGTGGGAAGGTGGTCCATCCGTTGCGCTCCGAATTCGAATATCAGTAGTCAAGAAAAAGGGGAAGAGCGGCTGCTCTTCCCCTGCAACGTCAACGGTCGATCGACCGGAGCCAAATCGCCGCAGATGACGCGATCACTTACTGGGCAGCCTTGGCCTTCTCGACGATGGCAGCGAAGGCAGCCTTCTCGTTGACAGCCAGATCCGCAAGGACCTTGCGGTCAATCTCGATACCCGCCTTCTTCAAACAACCCACGAAGCGGCTGTAGGACAGGCCATGCTGACGAGCACCGGCGTTGATACGCTGAATCCACAAGGCCCTGAACTGGCGCTTGCGGTTACGGCGGTCGCGATAGGCGTACTGGCCGGCCTTGATGACGGCCTGCTTGGCAACGCGAAACACTCGGCTGCGGGCACCGTAGTAACCCTTGGCCTGCTTGAGAATCTTCTTGTGACGACGACGGGCGACAACGCCACGTTTGACACGAGTCATAGCTTACTCCTGACGAAAAAAGGGTCTACCAAGGGTTACAGGTTAGGCAGCATCCGCTGGATGAGCGCCTTATCGGCGTCATGGATCTGCTTCATACCACGCAGCTGACGCTTACGCTTGGTGGACTTCTTGGTCAGGATGTGGCTACGAAACGACTGCTTATGCTTGAAGCCATTAGCCGTCTTTTTGAAACGCTTGGCTGCGCCGCGATTGGTCTTGATCTTCGGCATGGAAGAACACTCCATTACGAGGTTTTTTCAGAAAACCCGAGGCCGACGGTGGGTGATAACATCCACTGCCCGTTGTACTGGCCCACGGATCACTTTTTCTCTTTCGCTTGTCTTTCACTTACTGATGTTGCGCTTACTTCTTCTTGGGAGCGATGATCATGATCATCTGACGCCCTTCCATCTTCGGAAAGGCCTCCACAGTTCCGATCTCATCGAGATCGGCGGCGATCCGTTCCATCAGCTTGCGGCCGAGGTCCTGATGCGCCATCTCACGGCCGCGAAAACGCAGCGTGACCTTGCCCTTGTCGCCACCTTCAAGGAAGCGAATCAGGTTTTTCATCTTGACCTGATAGTCACCCTCGTCGGTGCCAGGCCGGAACTTGACTTCCTTGACCTGAATCTGCTTCGTCTTCTTCTTCTGAGCGGACTTCTGCTTCTTCTGCTCGAAGACAAATTTGCCGTAGTCCATGATCTTGCAGACGATGGGATCGGCATTGGATATCTGTACGAGATCCATTCCCGAGGCTTCGGCTCGCTCCAGTGCTTCACTGGTGGGCACAACGCCCAGCTGTTCGCCGTCGCTATCGATCAGGCGAACCTGATCCTCGGTAATGCGCTCGTTCATCGGGGGGCGCTTATCCTGGACGCGCCCTCTTGGGTTGCTTCGCTTGATCGCTCAGTCTCCTTAAGACGATTGACGATGTCGTCAGCCGATTTCGGCGTTCAGACGCTCGATGAGGTCATCGACCCGCATGGTGCCTAGATCCTCGCCGGTGCGCGTTCGCACGGCCACCGAGTCGGCCTCGACTTCCTTATCCCCCACTACGAGGAGATAGGGAACCTTCTGCAACGTATGCTCGCGGATTTTAAAGCCGATCTTCTCGTTCCTCAAGTCCGCCTTGACGCGAAAGCCATTTTTCTGCAGCCGCTGCTCGAGATTCAGCGCAAAATCACGCTGTGCATCGGTGATATTGAGGATCACCGCCTGCTGGGGCGCCAGCCACAGTGGCATGGCCCCGGCGTAGTGCTCGATGAGAATGCCGAGGAAGCGTTCGAAGGAGCCCAGGATCGCGCGGTGCAGCATCACCGGCGTCTTGCGTGCTCCATCCTCGTCGACAAACTGAGCCCCAAGAAGGCCCGGCAGGTTGAAGTCCAACTGCAGGGTGCCGCACTGCCAGACACGATTGAGGCAGTCGCGCAGGGAAAACTCGATTTTGGGGCCGTAGAAGGCTCCCTCGCCCGGCTGCAGGTCCCACTCGAGACCGGTCACATTGAGCGCGGCCTCGAGGCCCGCCTCGGCGCGATCCCACATCTCTGGCTCACCGAGGAAATCATCGGGACGGGTGGAGAGCTTCAGCTCCACGTCATCGAAGCCCAATTCCTTGTAGACCTCGAGAGTCAGCGCGATGAAATTCTCGGCCTCGGCCTGGATCTGCTTCTCGGTACAGAAGATATGCGCGTCGTCCTGGGTGAAGGCGCGCACGCGCATCAGGCCGTGCAGGGAACCGGAAGGTTCGTTGCGATGGCAGCTGCCGAACTCGGCCAGACGCAGCGGCAGATCCCGATAGCTCTTAAGACCCTGGTTGAAGACCTGCACGTGGCAGGGGCAGTTCATCGGCTTTACCGCGTAGTCGCGCTTCTCGGACTCCGTGGTGAACATCAGGTCGCTGTAGTGTCCCCAGTGGCCGGACTTCTTCCACAGCGAGAGATCCACCACCTGGGGCGTCTTGATCTCCTGATAGCCGTTCTCGATCTGTACGCGGCGCATGTACTGCTCCAGCGCCTGGTAGATGGTCCAACCGTTAGGGTGCCAGAACACCATGCCTGGCGCCTCTTCCTGAAGGTGGAAGAGGTCCATCTTCTTCGCCAGCTTGCGATGATCGCGCTTTTCGGCCTCTTCGAGTCGCTTGAGGTAGGCCTTGAGCTGCTTCTTGTCGGGCCAGGCGGTACCGTAAATACGGGTGAGCATCGGCTTGGTGGCATCGCCGCGCCAATAGGCGCCAGCCAGCTTGGTAAGCTTGAATGCTTTCAGGTGTCGTGTGTTGGGGACATGGGGCCCCCGGCACATGTCGACGTATTCTTCGTGATGGTAGAGACGAATGGCCTCGCCTTCAGGAATCTCGCGGACGATCTCCTGCTTGTAAGGCTCGTCGCGATGCAAGAAGGCTAGCATCGCCTTATCGCGATCGACATATTCGCGAACCACAGCGTAATCCCGCTCGATCAACTTCTGCATGCGGGTCTCGATGGCCTCAAGGTCCTCGGGGGTCACCGAGCGGCCGAAATCGATGTCGTAGTAGAAGCCATCGTCAATCACGGGACCGATGGCCATCCTGGCCTCGGGATAGAGCTGCTTGACGGCGTGACCGACCAGATGAGCGCAGGAGTGACGTATCACCTCCATTCCCTCGGGATCACGGGCGGTGAGTATGGCCACCTCGGCATCACGCTCGATGAGGTCGGCGGTATCGACTGGCACACCGTCGATCTTGCCGGCTACGCAGGCCTTGGCAAGTCCCGGACCGATATCCTCAGCCAGCTGCATCACGGTGAGCGGTTTGTCGAAGGTTCTCTGACTGCCGTCAGGCAGGGTCACGATTGGCATCAAGGAATCCTTGTGCGCAGTGGTGGCCAATACGAAAGACCACATGTCGCGGTGAACAGGGATAGAAAAGCGGGCACTACCATACCAGAGTCGAGGCGCGGCACGCCACCGCACAACGCCGTGCGCGCAGCGCAACATCATTGATCTCCGAGCCACAACGCAGCAGGGGCGCCCGAAGGCGCCCCTGCTGGTAGGGCGATGGCTCGCCCGGATCACGACAGTCGATTACTGACGATCGATCTCGACACGACGGTTCAGGGCACGGCCCTCGTCGGTCTGGTTGCTGGCAACCGGGCGCTGCTCACCGTAGCCGACAGCAATCATGCGGTTACCGGCGACGCCTTGGCTGGCCAAGTAGCTGCGCACGGAGTTGGCACGACGCTCGGACAGGCTCTGGTTGTACTGGTCGGAGCCCCTGGAGTCGGTATGACCTTCGATGCGAATGCGCACGTCGGTGTGCTCGCGCAGGCGACGAGCCACTTCATCCAGAGTCATCTCGGCCTGGGGAAGCAGTTCAGCTGAATCAAACGCAAAGTTGACTTCGCTGGAGAGCGTTACCGGCTCGAACTCGGGCACGGGCTCGGGCTCGGGCGCAGGCATCGGCTCGGGCTCAGCCATCGGGGCCGGAGAGCGGTCGGCGCACAGCAGGGCGCCAATGGCGGCACCGGCAACAGCGCCGGTAGCAGCACCTTCTTCTTCATCGGAGCTGCCGCTGGTGGCATAGCCGATGCCGCCGCCGATCAGGCTGCCGGCGATGCCACAGGTTACCGGCTGCTGGTACCAGGGGCGATCGGAAGAGGGGTTAGAATTGGGGGTAGCACAGCCTGCAAGGCCGACCACCAAAGCAGAACCGAGCAACAAGCCAGTCGTGGATTTCTTCATTGTAAAGCTCCTTCGATTTTTTTACTTGGTACCAGGACAGGCTGCAGTTGCAAAACCTTCCCAGATGATCCCGACGATTGGGCGCCGCGGAGTCAGCTACGCTGCGCCCGTACCAGGCTTACCATGCCAAACAGACAGCATCAGCAACGCCTGACACGGGTTTAGCTTGCAGCAGCTCGCCCGGTCTTTCAATCGCCATGTTATGAACTTAGCAGAACGACATAGTATACGCACAGTGTTCGAAAATATCCGAGGATTATCTTTCGATCAGTGAAGGCTTGCCGGCCAATTTCGTCTGAACTCCAGGACTGCGGTAGCCGCAACGAGCACCGCCTCTCGCAATTCCTCTTCCACGGCGAGACGCTCGCGGTCTTCCTTGAAGCGCTCCTTGGGCGTCAGCTCCCTGCGTGCCTGGTGGGTGCTCAGATGGCGGGTGCGTTCGTGAACCTCGCCGAAGGGACGGAAGGACTCGCGCTCCATCAAACGCGGATCGAGAATCTCCAGCAACACCTTGCAGCGCCAGGCGGCCTCGGTGACCTCAACCTGCTCCTGAAGGAGTGACGAGGCGACGATCTCCAGGTTGTTGAGGCAGTTTTCGCGGGCGCGACGCTCCTCGTCTTCACGAAAGGCCTGCCGGCGAAGCATCTCCTTGCGAAGCGTGTAGGCATAGGCGGCAAGGCCGGTGATGATCACCAGGCCAATGCCGGTCAGAACAAGCGCTGTCGTTGTCGTCATCAGGGATCTCGCGATTGTAGAAAATTAACTATAAAACTGTGGCTGTATAACTGTAGTAGAAGTTCATTCTACCGATGGTTTCCGGTCATTCCAAACCGCTTGACGCGCCACGTCGGCCAGGCGATCTCTCCAGGCCGCTGATGCACAGGCAATGAAGTGACCGTTGACCAGACTTTCGCCCTGTTGACAGCGCAGTGGCTCAAGCGTCTCGGCGGCCAGCACCACTCCTCCTGCCGCTTCGAGCACCGCCTGACCGGCGGCGGTATCCCACTCGCAGGTCGGCGAAAAGCGCGGATAGAGGTCAGCCTTTCCTTCGGCGATACGACAGAACTTTACCGAGCTTCCACAGCGCTCAAGCTGCGTCCCGGGAATGGCCGATATCCAGTCGCGGGTAGTAGCGTCCAGATGGGCACGGCTGGCCAGTACCCTTGGCGGCCAGCGCGGTGCTACGCGAATCGCCTGCGGCTCGCCTTCTTGCCAGCGCCAGGCCCCCTTCCCGACCGTTCCGGCCCAGCTGATACCCGATGCCGGCGCATGCACCACGCCAAGCACCGGTCTGCCCGCCTCGACTAGCGCCACGTTGACGGTAAAGTCATTGAAGCCGTCAACGAACTCGCGCGTGCCGTCCAGCGGGTCGATCAGCCAGAAACGTCGCCACTGCCGGCGCTCACCCCAGGAGACCGCACGCCCCTCTTCGGAGAGAATGGGCAACGTCGAGCAAGCTCCAAGGCCCGCTACCAGGATCTCGTTAGCGGCGAAGTCCGCGGCCGTTACGGGCGACGCGTCGGCCTTCGAGTCGACGCGAAAGCCCGTCTCACGAATCCTCAGGATGGCGCGTCCCGCCTGCTCGCAGAGGCCAATCAGGGTCGTGAGATCGGGCGATGGGATGACGTTAAGCATGGGTGTAGTTCCTTGGCGGGCATACATTCTTTGACCACACTGACATAGCCACTTATAAGCTTCCATGGCGAGATGACCCGGCACGGCAGCCGCTCAAAGGCGCATACCGAGCCCCTTTCAACCGGTGATAACTCATGAAGAAAGCTGTGCGTTATTTGCCCCCCTTCGCACCACCCTCGGTGCCAACCGCTGATGGAGTCATGTGTGAACAAGAGTCCCGTTGCTAACCAGAAGGGCGGCGGTTCCTCTACCGCCGGTCGCATCGGCCTGTGGTTAGGGCCCGTCCTGCTGCTGGCCACCTTGGTTCTGCCTCCCCCGGCCGGCATGAGTCAGGCCGCGTGGGCCTGCGTGGGGCTAGCGCTACTGATGGCTACCTGGTGGTCCACCGAAGCCGTGCCCATCCCCATCACCTCGCTGCTGCCCATGGTGCTGGTTCCCGCCCTCGGGCTAGGCACCATGAGCGAGGCGACCAGCAGCTATGCCAATCCGATCATCTACCTCTTCTTGGGCGGTTTCCTGCTCGGTATCGCGATGCAGCGCTGGAATCTTCACCGCCGCCTGGCACTGCAGGTGCTCAAGTTGGTGGGCCATCAACCCCGTCGCCAGATCGGTGGCTTCATGATCGCCACCGGCTTTCTGAGCATGTGGGTCTCTAACACCGCCACCGCCATTATGATGCTGCCCATCGGACTGTCGGTCATCAGCCTGCTCGGCAACGGCGACTCCGACGAGGTAAAGCGCTACGCTACTGCCCTGCTGCTGGCCATTGCCTATTCCGCCAGCATCGGTGGCGTCGCCACCCTAATCGGCACACCGCCCAACGCCCTGCTGGCCGGCTATCTGGCCGAAGATCGTGGCATCGACATCGGCTTCGCACAGTGGATGGTCATCGGCCTACCCATCAGCATCGCCATGATGGCCGCGGCCTGGTGGTGGCTGACCCGCGGAGGTTTCCGCCTTGATGCCGGCGAAGACAGCGCTGGCATGGTGAGCAGCGAGCTGTCGAAACTCGGCCCGATGAGCCCGGCCGAAAAGCGCGTGGCGATCATCTTCGCCCTGGCGGCAATGACATGGATATTCCGTCCCCTGCTCAATGACGCAGGGCTGTCATGGCTCTCCGATACTGGCGTCGCCATCGCCGCTGGCATCGTGCTGTTCCTCGTGCCCAGCGGCCAGGGTGACGGTGGTAGGTTGATGATCTGGGAGGAGGCCCAGAAACTGCCCTGGGGCATCCTGCTGCTGTTCGGCGGCGGCCTGGCCCTCGCCGGGACGATCACCCGCACCGGGCTTGCCAGCTGGATCGCCGAACAGCTCGCCATTTTCGGCACGTTCCCACTGCTGGCGATGATCGGCGCGGTAGTTCTGGTGATCATCTTTCTCACCGAGGTCACCTCCAACACCGCCACCGCCGCAGCCTTCCTGCCGCTGCTGGGAGCATTGGCCCTGTCACTGGACATCTCGCCGCTGCTGGTTACCGTGCCTGCCGCCATCGCCGCCAGCTGCGCCTTTATGATGCCAGTGGCCACGCCACCCAATGCCATTGTCTTCGCCACAGGGCACATGAAGATCCAGTCGATGATTCACGCCGGCTTCGCGCTCAACCTCATCAGTACCGTGCTGGTGACCCTGATGGCTTATTTCCTGTTAGTGACCTTCTGGTAGGTGGGTGATCGTCTGCTCGACGAAGTGACGCTTGAAACAGCGACGCCCGGCCTGCGACGCCCAGCCTGCTCGACCGGGCGTCGGCGTCAGTGATACGACATCATCCCCACAGCGACCAGGCCAT
>JAIVHL010000211.1 GCA_020201075.1 Halomonas sp.
GACCATCGCGACCACCGGCCTTGCCGACCGCTTCCGCGCCAGCCGAATCTTTGCCGCCTCCTGCCTGGCCGGCGCCCTGACCAATGCCGGCTTCGTGCTGGTAGCCGACCAGATGCCCCTGGCACTCACGCTGCGTTTCTTGACTGGGCTGTGCCTGGCCGGCATCTATCCCCTGGGCATGAAACTGGTCATCGGCTGGACGCCCCGATACACCGGCGCGGCCCTCGCCTGGCTGGTGGGCATGCTCACCCTGGGTACCGCCCTGCCTCATCTTCTTCGCGGCTCTACCCTGGGCTTTCCCTGGGAGTGGTCGCTGCTGGGTGCTTCCATCCTGGCTCTACTCGGCGGGATGGGCATCTTCGTCCTGGGTGATGGCCCGCATCTACCATCGTCGAGCGGCAAGGCACGGCTGCTCGATGGACTAGCCGCCTTGCGAGAGCCCCGTTTCCGCGCGGTGGCCGGCGGCTACTTCGGTCACTGCTGGGAACTCTATGCCTTCTGGACACTTACACCCTTCCTGGTTGCCCGGGAAGTGGTTCGTCTCGACGCCCAGGAGGCCTGGATTCCCTGGCTGTCGTTCATCGTTATCGCGCTTGGGCTGGTCGGCTGCGTCGGGGGCGGGAGCCTGAGCCGTCGGCTCGGCAGCCTTTGGGTGGCGCGCCGTGCCTTGGCCGCTTCCGGACTGATCTGCCTGGCCTACCCGCTGATGACATGGCTGCCGCCAGGGCTGCTACTTGGTTTGCTGGCGGTATGGGGACTGACCGTGATTGCCGACTCGCCTCAGTTCTCGGCACTGGCCGCGGCCAGCGCACCGCGCGAGCGGATAGGCTCGACCCTGGCGGTCATGAACGCCGTGGGCTTCGCCCTGACTATCCCGGCCATTTCCCTCACCACAGCACTGTGGGAGTTGCAGGGAGCCTGGGTGCTGTGGTGGCTGCTGCCAGGGCCGATTCTCGGCCTCTGGGTATTGCGTCCCCTCAAGCTACACGACCCCGCGTCCCAAGGCGCCGCACGCTGAAGCGCCCCTTTCCCTTGGGCTTGAGGCATGTCACGGTAATTATGCCATTGGTGTGCTATACCGAGGATCACCCCTTCGAGACCGTAGCCCGATCCACTTGAATCAACACGAGGAGTCAACCATGTCCACTCGCGACGTCGTCATCTGCCATCCCGTTCGCACCGCCATCGGCACCTACGCCGGTAGCCTCAAGGATACTCCCGCCACGGATTTGGGTGCGCGGGTCATTCAGGAAATCCTATCCCGATCCGGCCTGGCCCCCGAGAAGGTCCAGTCACTCATCTTGGGGCACGTGATTCAGGCCGGTTGCCGCATGAACTCTGCCCGCCAGGCGGGCATCGGCGGTGGGCTTCCTGTGGAAGTCCCTGCGCTTACCGTCAACCGCGTCTGTGGCTCTGGGGCTCAGGCAGTAGCAAGCGCCGCCATGGAGATCTGGAGCGGCATGGCCGACTGCACCATCGCCGGCGGCATGGAGAACATGGATCGTGCGCCCTATGTGCTACCCCAGGGCCGCTGGGGGGCGCGCATGGGCGACGTAACAATGTTCGACAGCATGCTGCTGGACGGCCTCAACGACGCCTTCAGCAACAAGCACTCCGGCTGGCACACCGAAGATCTGGTAAGTCGATACAACATCTCCCGGGACGACCAGGATGCCTGGGCGCTGCGCTCCCAGCTGAATTTCTCGAAGGCCCAGGAGGCCGGCCACTTTGACGCCGAGATCGCCGGCGTGGAGCTCACCAGCCGCAAGGGCACCACGACGTTCATGCGCGACGAGCACAACCGTCCCGACATCACGCTCGAGACGCTTGGCAAGATGAAGCCCGCCTTCCGCAAGGACGGTACCATTACCGCAGGCAATGCACCGGGCCTGAACAGCGGCGCGTCAGCGATGATCGTCGCCGAGCGCGAGTGGGCCGAGAAGCAAGGCCTCACGCCCATGGCCCGCCTGGTGGCCTTCGGCGTCGGCGCCGTGGAGCCCGGCTACTTCGGCATCGGCCCGGTGCCGGCGGTGAAACAAGCGCTCGAGCGCGCCGGCTGGTCGGTGGGCGACCTGGATCGGGTGGAGATCAACGAGGCCTTCGCCGCCATCGCCCTGGCCTGCCAGCGCGAACTCGGCCTGCCGGAAGAGATCGTCAACGTGGAGGGCGGCGCTATCGCCCACGGCCACCCCATCGGCGCCAGCGGCGCGGTGCTGACCACCCGCCTGCTGCATGCCATGCAGCGCAACGGCGAACGTCGCGGTATCGTCACCCTTTGCATCGGCGGCGGGCAGGGCATCGCCCTGGCGCTGGAAACCCTCTGAGTACCGGCCGCTGGCACGCCACGCTGCGCCAGCGGCTCGTCATCCTGCTGTATGTTAAATAGGTTACCTAGAGAACCATCATGACGGCCAAGTCTCACCTTAACCCCTGCATCGAATCGGCCTGGCAAGCCCACCGAGACGAACTGCGGGGTTTTCTGATCAGACACAGCGGCAATCGCGATGCCGCCGATGACCTCCTCCAATGTGTCTATACCAAGGCCCTGGCTAATCGTCGGCAGTTCTGCGAACTGGACTCCCCGCGAGCCTGGCTTTTTCGCGTGGCCCGAAATCAATGGATCGATCAGCAGCGACGCGCCAAGCACATGACAGCCGAGGCGCCACCGGAGGTCGCGGTGGAACCACAAGAGGCCGCTCCCGTTGAGAGCCTTGTCGACTGCATCACACGTGCGCTCCCCGACTGCACACGAGAAGATGCCGATATCATCCAGCGCTGCGACCTCGAGGGGATGCGACAGGCCGACTACGCGACACACCACGGTCTGACGCTTCCGGCGACCAAGGCGCGACTGCGCCGCGCCAGACAGCGGCTGCGCAAGCGGCTGATCGAGCAGTGTGACATCGTCTTCGACGATCAGGGACGCGTTTGCTGCCACAGAGCTCACCAAGAATAAGCCAAGCATTCGGCATCGAAGCTGCATCCTTTTACCTCGTGCTGCGTCCTCTTGGTGTGAAAACATCAACCACACAGGGAGAGAAGGGAAATGCTGGAGGTTTTTACCTGGCTGGCCGACTGGCTGGTCTACGGGATCGCCGGACTGGATCCCGAAAGCAAGCTTGGCACCTCGCTGCACTTCTTCGTCGAGGACACCACCAAGATCTTCGTGCTGCTGGTGGTGATGATTTACATCATCGCCCTGGCGCGCGCTTCTCTGGATCTCGAGCGGGTCCGGCACTATATCCAGCAGAAGAACCGCTTCGCCGGCTACGGCCTGGGTGCCGGCTTTGGCGCCATCACGCCCTTCTGCTCGTGCTCCAGTATTCCGCTTTTCCTGGGCTTCACCAGCGCCGGGATCCCGCTGGGCATCACCATGGCCTTCCTGTTCACCTCGCCGATTATCAACGAGGTAGCAGTCATCATGCTGTGGAGCCTGCTGGGCTGGGAGTTTACCCTGGTCTATATCGCCATCGGCATGGCGGTGGGCATCGGCGGCGGCATGATCCTGGACCTTCTCAAGGGAGAGCGCTGGCTCAAGGAGTTCGCCGCCAAAGCCTATCAGCAGGCCGCAGAGACGCCTCATGAGGATGAGCCAACCCCCGAAGCCCCCAAGCTCACTCTGAAGGATCGCCACGCCTTCGCCAGAGACGAACTCAAGGAGATCGTCGGCCGCATCTGGAAGTGGATAATCATAGGCGTCGGGCTGGGCGCCGCCCTTCACGGCTTCGTGCCCGACGGCTGGTTTGCCGACAACCTGGGCAGCGGCCAGTGGTGGAACGTGCCTGTTGCCGTGCTGGCCGGCTTGCCGCTCTACTCCAATGCCACCGCGGTGATCCCGGTGATGGAAAGCCTGATCCTGAAGGGGCTGCCGGTAGGCACCACCCTGGCGTTCTGCATGAGCACCGTGGCTGCCAGCTTCCCCGAGTTCATCATGCTCAAGCAGGTCATGCAGTGGCGCCTGCTGGGCATCATCTTCGTCATCCTGCTGGCCAATTTCATGGTCGTGGGCTGGCTGATCAACCTGCTGAGCCCTTGGCTGTTCAGCGGACTGCTAACCTGAGAGGAGCATCACTATGAAGAAAATCGAAGTGCTGGGTACCGGCTGCAAAAAGTGCGTGACCACCGCCGAGCAGATGCAGGCCATCGCTGGTGAACTAGGCATCGAGGTCGAGGTGGAGAAGGTCACCGACCCGGCCGCGATCATGGGCTACAAGGTCATGTCGACCCCAGCCGTGGCCATCGACGGCAAGCTGGTTCACAGCGGCAGCGTACCGGACCGCGGCAAGATTGAGACAATGCTGAACGGATAATGCTGAACGGAT
>JAIVHL010000212.1 GCA_020201075.1 Halomonas sp.
GCCACCGCGATGGGCAGCCCCATCAGGATCAGCCCGAGCAGGCCGATTATCATAAAAGGCAGTGTCATGGCTGATCCCTCCTGGTCAGCGCATCCGCGGTGAAGCCGGCCCGGGCATTGTCACGCTCGGCTTCGGCGATGGCTTGGCGGATCTCCTCCTCTTCCTGCGTCAGGCCGGAGCGCACCTTGGCCAGGTGCGCGGGCATACTGAGCAGCTGAGCAATGATGAACAACCCCGCCCCGATGGGAATGACCGACTGGGTGAAGGTGAGCGGCACCCAGCGCAGGGTGATCAACGCCATGCCCTGCATGACATCCAGGACCACCAGGCCGGCCCAGCCGAGCACCAGAAAGAAGCCGATGAACAACGCCTCGGAGAAATAGGCAATCGGCATGCGGATATGTACCGGCAAGGCGGCCAGCACGCCGTCAACGCCGATATGCCCGCGCTTGAGGGCCGCCAGCGCCCCGGCGTAGTAGGTCAGCCATACCAGCATGATGGCGGCCACTTCGTCATACCAGGAAGGTGTTCGCCAGGCGTAGCGGGTGACCACCGCATAGAGCACCACCAGCGTCAGCGTGACCATCAGTACCACCGTGATGATCTCGAGCAGTCGCTCCATGATGCGGGAAATGTAATTCACAGTACCCATGTCTCTCGACTCGTTCAGGAAAGGGGACAGGAACCCCCCACGCCGCTCGATGGCGTGGGGGTGGAGCCCAGCGGATGACTCAGACGGATCAGGAGTCGTTACCGAGCTCCAGCACCCGGTCGATCAGTTCCTGAGAGCCGGAGACTTCGTTGGCGAAGGCCTCGTAGATCGGCCCCGAGGCCTCGATGAAGACCGAGGTATCGACCTCGTTGATCTCGGTGCCAGCCTCGCGAATCACATCGAGCAGATCCTGGTCAAGCTGGGCGGCATGCCCGTAGACGTAGTCCTGTGTCTCCTGAGCAACCTCGATAAGGATCTCCCGGATCTCATCGGGCAGGTTGTCGAAACGACGGCCGGCGGTCAGGTAGGCCGGCGTGTAAACATGGCCGGTGAGGGACAGGTAATCCTGAACCTCCTGGAAGCGCTGGCCGGTGATCTGCGCCAGGGGGTTCTCCTGGCCATCCATCACGCCCGTCTGCAGGGCCATGAAGACTTCGGAGAGAGCCATGGGTGAGGGTTCAGCACCGTACTCTTCGAACATCCGCACCCGCCAGGCACCGCGCGGTGTGCGCAGCTTCACGCCTTGCAGGTCGTCGGGCGTGTGGATGGGACGCACGTTGTTGGTGATATGGCGAAAGCCGTTCTCCCAGACGGCCAAAATGCGATAGCCATTCTGTTCGGCCAGCGGCGCCAGGTGCGGCCAGACGATCTCCTCCTCGACCCGCTTCATGTGCTCGCGATCCTGAATCAGGTAGGGCAGTTCGAAGAGCCCGAACTCGTCAGCCACCGAGGACATGATAGTAGAGGGCAGCGCCAGATCGACGGTACCCAGTCGCATGCGCTGGAGCAGTTCCGAATCGGTGCCCAACTGGCTGGAACCGAAAGTCACGACCTCATAGGGGGCAGGGAGACGCTCGTTGGCCAGTTCTGCGAAATAATTCGCAGAGTCGGTGAACAGAGAGTCAGGCCCACCGACATGACCGAAGGTGATCTCGCGGGCCTGGACCGGGGCCGATACGAGGGCGACGGCGGCGGCGACCGCCGTGAGACGTAGCAGATGCATGGCGCTTTTCCTATTGTTGTAGTCTTGGCTCGAGCGGGGATGCCCGAGGGTTCTAATGCTCTTATTGTTGTGAAAAATCGCTGTGAAATATCGTTTGAAATGTCGTTGTGTAGAACTATGAAGCTGGGTAGACGCAAAATTGCATTCTTTATGCGAAATGCGCCTTCCCTCAAATTAGTACCGCCCTGGAAGGGGTGTCAAGCATGAATCGGTCAAGGAATTACTCCGGCTCCAGGCCCCAGGCCAGTCCTGCCGCCTCGATCCCGGCGATGGCGGCCTGCTCGTCCTCGGTGGACGAGGCACCGCTGACCCCCACCGCACCGATCACACAGAGGTCGTCATCCAGGATCAGCACGCCACCGGCCACCGGGATCGAGCGTCCTCCCGAGGCTACCGCGACGCTGGCGAGGAAGGCCGGTCGCTCGGCATTGCGCTCACCGATGACACCGCTAGAAGCTCCGTTGCCCAGGGCCGCGAAAGCCTTGCCGCTGGCCACCGGAAAGCGCAGCGGGCCGCAGCCGTCCTCTCGCTCGGCGGCGACCTGATGGCCGCCGCCGTCCAACACCACCGCCGTGAGTGGCTCCATCTCCTGCGCCCGCGCCAGCGCGAAGGCACCGTCGAGGATCCGTCGCGCCGCGGCGCGCCCCAACAGCACCCTGCTGTGAAAGACCTTGCCTGCCATTTGCTCTCGCCCTCTTGCGTACCGGAATGAATTTTGAATTCATAATAACTTTGCACACTCCTGTCGTTCTCGCCACCATGGAAAGGCTTGCCAGGGCAGAATGCGCAAGACTGCAGAGGACTGCCGGAGGCAAGATGGGATGACACGCTGACCGGTATCACGCACAAGGAAGCAAGCATGAGCAAGATTCAGCACCGAAACCTCTACCGTGAGGTCGCCGACCGCATCCTGGACCTCATCGAGCAGGGCGAACTGGCGTCGGGTGACCGCATACCCGAACGGGAGCTCTGTGAGCGCTTCGGCGTCTCCCGCACCCCGCTGCGCGAGGCGTTGAAGGTGCTCGCCTCGGAGGGATCGGTTGAGCTGCTGCCCAACCGGGGGGCACGAGTCAGGCAGTTGACCCTCAAGATGGTCAAGGACACCTACGACCTGATGGGGGCCCTTGAGGGACTGGCGGGAGAGTTGGCCTGCCAGCACATCACCGACGAGGAAATCGCCGATATTCGGGAACTGCACGAGAATCTGCTGGGCCACTATCGGAACCGGGAGCTCCCCGACTACTTTCAAGTCAACCGGCAGATCCACGAGGGCATCCTTGCCGCCTCGCACAACGAGGCGCTCCTGGAGATGTACAGCAACCTTAGCCAGCGCGTGAAGCGGGTGCGCTACTCCAAGCAGATGACCGACGCCTTCTGGCAGCAGGCGGTCGAGGATCACGAAGCGATGATCGAGGCCCTGAAGCAGCGAGACGGCCGGCGACTGGGCCAGATCCTGCGCGACCACCTCTCCAATAAGCTGGAGGTCGCCTCCATGGACGACGTGGTCGACGACCGCCAGCGGGCTTGATCGCCGGCGGCCAGTGCCGGCGCCGGCTTACTTGCGGTGCAACTCGCCGTTCAGCGCCTTGATGATCGAGTAGCACATCAGCAGCATCACGATGGAGAAGGGAATCGCCGTCGCCGTCACCCCGGCCTGCAGCGCCGATAGGCCGCCGCCCAGAAGCAGCACGATGGCAACCAAGCCCTCCACAATCGCCCAGAACATCCGCTGAACCCTGGGGGCGTCGATCTTGCCACCGGCGGTGATGGTATCGACCACCAGGGAGCCGGAATCCGACGAGGTGACGAAGAAGATCAGCGCCAGCACGATGGCGAGGGTCGACATCAGGCCCGTCAGCGGAAGCTCGTTGAGCATGCCGAACAGCGACAGCTCCGGGCTGTAGTTATCGATAACGTACTCCTTGACCAGACTGGTGCCTGGGTTGGCATAGAGCTGGTCAAGGGCAACGGAACCGACGACACCCATCCAGATAAAAATGATCAAGCTGGGAATGATCAGCACGCAGGTCACGAATTCTCGAATCGTGCGGCCCCGAGACACCCTGGCGATGAACATGCCGACGAAGGGTGCCCAACTGATCCACCAGGCCCAGTAGAAGATGGTCCAGTCCTGACGAAAAGCATCGTCGTCGCGACCGAAGGGCGCCGATAGTGACACGAACTCCGTCACATAGGTCGTAAGCCCCGTCCAGAACCCGGAAAGGGCCACCAGGGTAGAGCCGGCGAACAGCACGAAAAGGAAGAACAGCACGGCCAGGATCATGTTGAGCTCGGAGAGCTTCTTCACGCCGCCATCGAGCCCACGCCATACCGACACCAGCGCCACCGCCGTGACCAGGATAATAATGATGACCTGGGTGGCGGCATTGACCTCCAGCCCAAAGACGAAATTCATCCCGGCATTGGCCTGCTGAGCCCCGAGCCCCAGGGACGTGGCCAGCCCGAACAGGGTCGAGAACACCGCCAGGATATCGATCGCATGTCCCCACCAGCCCCAGACGCGATCGCCCAGGATCGGGAAGAAGGCCGAGCGAATGGAGAAGGGCAGCCCCTTGTTGTAGGTGAAGAT
>JAIVHL010000136.1 GCA_020201075.1 Halomonas sp.
CGACAAGGACGCCGACTTCCTCGACCACCTCAACCCCGAGTCCCTGGTGGTGTGCCGGGCTATCGGCGAGCCGAGTCTGGCCCAGGCAACCGCCGAGAGCCGTTTCCAGTTCGAGCGGGTGGGCTACTTCTGCGCCGACCGCCACGCCTGCCGCGACGGCCAGCTGGTGTTCAACCGCACCGTGGGGCTCAAGGACACCTGGGCCAAAGTCCAGAAAAAAGAGGTGCAGAAGCAGGAAGCCCAGAAGCACGAGCAAGCCCACAAGAACGAGCCAGCCCAGAAGAAGGGGTAAACGTGAGCGCTGAACTGCAGATCTACAACACGCTGACCCGTCGCAAGGAAGTCTTCACGCCCATCGAGCCGGGGGGCGTGCGCATGTACGTGTGCGGCATGACCGTCTACGACTACTGCCACCTGGGCCATGCCCGGGTGATGGTGGCCTTCGACGTTATCGCCCGCTACCTGCGCCATCGCGGCTATAACGTCACCTATGTGCGAAACGTTACCGACATCGATGACAAGATCCTTCGCCGCGCCGACGAGAACAACGAGAGCATCTCGTCGCTGACCGAGCGCATGATCGAGGCGATGCATGAAGACGAGGCGCGCCTGGGAGTACTGCCGCCGGACCATGAGCCCCGCGCGACTGGCCATGTCGACGACATCCTCGCGATGATCGAGACACTGATCGCCAAGGGCTATGCCTATGCCGCCGATAACGGCGACGTCTATTATCGGGTACGCCGTTTCGAGGGCTATGGAAAGCTCAACAACCGGGACCTCGACGAGATGCGCTCCGGGGCGCGTGTCGAGGTGGACGAGCACAAGGAGGACCCGCTGGACTTCGTGCTGTGGAAGGCGGCCAAGCTCGGCGAGGTCAGCTGGTCCTCACCCTGGGGCGAGGGCCGCCCCGGGTGGCATATCGAGTGCTCGGCCATGTCCAAGTGCTGCCTGGGTGACACCTTCGATATCCACGGTGGCGGGCCGGACCTGACCTTCCCCCATCACGAGAACGAGATCGCCCAGTCCGAGGCGGCCAACGGCAAGCCCTTCGTCAATACCTGGATGCACGCCGGCGCGGTGCGGGTGAATCACGAGAAGATGTCCAAGTCACTGGGCAATTTCTTCACCATCCGCGAAGTGCTGGAGCACCACGATGCCGAGGTGGTGCGCTACCTGCTGGTGGCCAGCCACTATCGCAGCGCGATCAACTACGCGCCGGAGTCGCTGCTGGAGGCGCGCAAGTCCCTGGAGCGGTTCTACAACTCCCTGGAAGGCGTGGCGTCTGCAGGGCCCTCTCCCGAAGGTCTGGACCTGGCGGGCATTGAGCCGGCAGAGGCAGGGGGGCATGGCCGTTTTGACGAACGTTTCGTCGCCGCCATGGACGATGACTTCAACACCCCCGAGGCGCTATCGGTGCTCTTCGAGGAAGAGGTTGTCGTAGAGGCGAACCTCCATGGGCACGCCGTGGGAAGCGCTGACCCAGTGGATCACGCCCTTGACCTTGCGGCCCTCGGGGTTCTTGCCCAGGGTGTCGAAGTCCACCGAGCAGTGGAGCGCCTCGATCTCGCCGTTGGCGTCCTTGATCACCTCGTCACAGCGGATGACATAGCTGTTGCGCAGACGAACCTCCCGGCCCGGCGCCAGGCGGAAGAACTTCTTGGGGGCCTCCTCCATGAAGTCGTCGTGATCAATGACGATCTCGCGCGTGAAGGGCACCTTGCGCACCGCCATGTCCTCGCGAGCGGGGTGGCCGGGGACATCGAAGACCTCTTCATGGTCTTCCGGGACGTTGGTGAGCACCACCTTCAGCGGGTTGAGCACGGCCATGGCCCGCGGCGCGTTGTCTTCGAGATCGGCGCGGATGGCGTGATAGAGCATGGCGATATCCACCAGGCCGCCATCGGCACGCGTCACGCCAATCATCTCGCTGAACTTGCGAATCGACGCCGGCGTATAGCCGCGACGGCGAAGACCGGCAATGGTCGGCAGACGCGGATCGTCCCAGCCATCAACGATATTCTCGTCCACCAGCAGCTTCAGTTTGCGCTTGGAGGTCAGGGTATAGTTGAGATTGAGTCGGGAGAACTCGATCTGGCGAGGCCTGGCCGGCACCGGCAGGTTGTCCAGAAACCACTCATAGAGCGGCCGATGGTCCTCGAACTCCAGCGTGCAGATGGAGTGAGAGACCCCCTCGATGGCATCGGACTGGCCGTGGGTGAAATCATAGGACGGGTAGATCTTCCACTTGTCGCCGGTCTGATGGTGGTGGGCATGACGAATGCGGTAGAGAATCGGGTCGCGCAGATTGATGTTGGGCGACGCCATGTCGATTCTAGCCCGCAGCACCTTCTCGCCCTCGGCGTACTCGCCGGTGCGCATGCGTTCCAGCAGGTCGAGATTCTCGTCGGCCGCACGCTCACGATAGGGGGACCGGCCCACTCGAAGCCCAGCCAGCTGACGTCTTCCTGAATGGCATCGATATAGGCCTGCTCTTCCTTGGCCGGGTTGGTATCGTCGAAGCGCAGGTGACAATCACCACCGAACTGCTCGGCAAGGCCGAAGTTTAAGCAGATCGACTTGGCGTGCCCGATATGCAGGAAGCCGTTGGGCTCCGGCGGGAAGCGGGTCACGATCTTGCCTGGGCGGCCGGCCTCGATCTCGTTGCGGATCTGGTTGCGGATGAAGTTCGGCGCGCTGGAGGTATCGGTGGTCATGGCGAGAGAAACAACCTCTGGTTGAAGGTGCGGGCGGGGTCATTTCGCCCATCGGAGCAAAACCGTTATTATAGCGCCACGCCCATGGGCAACGCCAAGGCGTGGCCCCTTTACCGTACAGGAACTTATCGATGATCGTTTTGCAGACCAATTATGGCGACATCAGCGTCGAGCTGGACCATGAAAAGGCCCCGAAGACCGCTGCCAACTTCGAACAGTATGTGCGCGATGGCTTCTACGACGACACTCTCTTTCACCGCGTCATCGACGGCTTCATGGTCCAGGGCGGTGGCTTCGACACCGACTTCAACCAGAAGCCCACCCGCGACCCGATCGAGAACGAAGCCGATAACGGCGTACTGAACGAGGCCGGCACCCTGGCGATGGCTCGTACCCAGGACCCGCATTCCGCCACCGCCCAGTTCTTTATCAACATCGCCGACAACGCCTTCTTGAACCACACCGGCAAGTCCATCCAGGGCTGGGGTTACTGCGTGTTTGGCCGCGTGATCGAGGGCATGGACGTGGTCGAGAAGATCAAGAACGTGACCACGACTCGCCGCGGCATGCACGCCGACGTGCCCGCCGAGGACGTGTTGATCCAGAAGGCCTACGTCAAGGGGGAGTGATGACGACTCGGCTGATTTCCGACCTCCATCTTCACCCCGGCGCGCCCGAGATCACCGAGGGCTTCGTGCACTGGCTGGAGGAGAGCGCCCGCGGGTGTGAGGCCCTCTACCTGCTGGGGGACATCTTCGAGGCGTGGATCGGCGATGACCTGCTCGACCTGGCCGGCGCCGATCCCACCGGTAACGCCGACCTGGCGGCTCGCGTCGCGCGAGCGCTCAAGCGCCTGGCCGACGACGGCACCGCTGTTTATCTCATGCACGGCAACCGCGACTTCCTGCTGGGCGAGCGATTCGCGACCGAGGCCGGCGCCACCCTGCTGGCGGACCCCAGCGTGGTCTCGCTGGGCGACAAGCGAGTCCTGCTGATGCACGGTGACAGCCTGTGCACGCTGGACACCGCCTACCAGGCCTTCCGCGCCCAGGCACGCAGCCCGCTATGGCAGGCACAGGTGCTGTCGATGCCGCTCCAGGAGCGCATCGCCCTGGCCAAGCAGCTGCGCGAACAGTCCGGTGAGGCCAACTCCAGCAAGGCCGAGGACATCATGGACGTCACACCTGACGAGGTGGTCAAGTCGATGGCCGAGCAGGGCGTGACCACCCTGATCCACGGCCATACCCATCGCCCCGCCGTGCACGAGTGCGAGGTGGACGGCCAGCCGGCCAGACGCTTCGTGCTGGGCGACTGGCGGCCGGACCGAGGGTGGGAGATCGTGATCGAGGGAAACGGCGAGCCGCAGTTGAAGGAGATCCCGCTAGGCGGTTGACGGCGACGGTAGCCGGCAGGCGCCGAGGCGCTGTTCCAGCGCTTCGGCGTCGGGCAAACGACCCGCCTCGCCGATCACCTCGAGGCGCGAATCACGCCGCCAGGCACTGCCGGTCAGGCTTACCGCGCCGGCGGCACGGTTGTAGAGTCTCCAGCCGGCGTCGGTGTGGAAGACCCCCTTGACCCGCAGTGCGGCCGGCAACTCCCCCAGCACCATTGCCAGCCGGTCCAGGTTGAAAGCTGTGGCCGCCCCTTCCGGCGTGCGTCTGCTCGCCGTCACCGATCAGCCGCGACAGCGGCAGCGCACCGTGGGGCGCCTCCATGATCCAACGCTTGGCGGGCCACAGCTCGGCCAGCCACGCCGTCGCGGCCGCCCGCTGCTCGGGGGTGGCCAGGTCGACCATGGTCAGTGCCACCCCGTCGGCCAAAATCAGCTGGTCGCGGAAGGTCTCGTGCTCTCTGGCGCGAGGGTCATCCAGACGGCGGGGATCCAGCACGGCGACGATATCGCCCACCGTCAGAACACCTGCAAAGGCTTCGCCCCTCAGCACCTCCAGCAGCCCGGCCGGATGGCCGAGTCCGGAGGGCTCGATGATCAGCCGGTCCGGCCGGTAGCGATGCAGCAGGCTGACCAGCGTTGCCTGCATGACGAAGGCCAGCTGGCAGCAGAGGCAGCCGCCCGGCAGCCCCTTGACCACCAGGTCGTCGCGCTCCTCGAACATTGTCTGGTCGATGCCTACCTGGCCGAACTCGTTGACCAGCACCGCCCAGCGCTCATCGGCGGGTTTTTGATCAATCAGCCGGTGGATCAGGGTGCTCTTGCCACTGCCGAGAAAGCCGGTGACCAGGTGGACGGGGACGTTGGTCATTAGCGACCGATTTCCGCCTTGTCGCGCAGGTCATCCAGTAGGCCCTGAATGGCAGCCTGGGCGCGCAGACGTTCGGCCATGCTGGCGACGAACTGCTCCACCTGGGCATCGAGCTCGCCCTCCTCGACCCCTTCCAGGGCGATCAATACCACCCGGTCGCCGTCAGCGACGCGACCGTAAACGGGGGTAACGCCCTCAGGGGCCGGCAGACGGAACACCGCATCGATCAGCGTGCGGTTAAGGCCCCGAGTCTCCTGGCGGCTCGCGTCCTCGACTTGCTGCCAGTCGAGGTCCTGATCATCCCCGGCGCGCAGGGCATCCAGGCGCTCTGCGCCAAGCGCCATCAGCGCGTCACGCCGAAGATTGGCGGCCACGCTGGCCTCGACCTGATCACGGACCTCCGCGAGCGGCAGCGTGGTGGCCTCACGATGCTCGGCAACGCGCAGCACCAGGCGGCGATCGTTATCCAGCTCGATCACCTCGCTGTTGAATCCCTCCTCCAGCACGTCATCGCTGAAGGCCTCGCTCATCACCCCGGGCTCGGAGAGCACGCCGTCGGCGCCGTCACGCGAGACCCAGTCGCTGACCTGCAGTTCGAGACCGATGTCATCGGCCACGCTCTGCAGGTCGTCGGCGGCAAAACTTTCGTCAATCAGGCGCTGCACTCGCTCGTTGAACTCGCTGGACACGCGGGATATCGCCAGCTCACGCCGCAGATCGTCGCGCACCAACGCAAAGGGCTGGCGCTCCAGGCCGGTGACGGTCAGCAAATGCAGGCCGTTGTCGGTCTCGACGATGCCAGAGACCTCACCCTCATCCAGGCTGAAGGCCGCCTCATCGAAGCTGTCACCGAAGAAGCCGCGACTGATCACGCCCAGGTCGCCGCCCTGCTCCGCCGACACGGGGTCGTCGGAGACCTCGGCGGCCAGGTCGGTAAAGGACTCGCCCTCGTCCAGGCGACGGCGCACCGCTTCGAGCTCGGCCTCGGCTTCGTCGCGGCTGCGCTCGCCGTCGACGGTCAGCATGATGTGGGCGATACGGCGATCGGCGTCGGCGGTACGCTCCTGCCAGGCCTCGCGCAGCGCGGACTCCTCTACTTCCACCGCCTCGGCCATCTCCTGGCGATCGATGATCACAAAGGCCAGACGCACCTGCTCCGGCCGGCGATAGCTGTCGGCGTTGCTCGCGTAGTACGCCTCCATATCCGCCTGGGTCACCTCTACCTCTACCTGCTCGGCAGAGAGCGTGGCATAGCGGAAGCTGCGCGTTTGGCGCTGCAGTGACGCCAGACGCTCCTGCTCGCTAGGCAAGGTAAAGTCGCTGAAGGCCAGGCCCTGCTGCAGCTGCTGGCGCTTCATGTCAACGCGCAGCTCCTCGCGGAAGGAGACGGGGGTATAGCCGGCGCTGGCCAAGCGGTTGCGAAACAGCTCGCTGTCGAAGCGGCCTTCCTGATCCTGGAACTCCGGCAACGACACGATGATCTGGTCGAGCTGCTCTTCTGAGAGATACAGGCCACCCTCCGCGGCGTACTGCGTCAGCAGGCGGTCAGTGATCAGCTGATCGAGCATCTGGGCGCGCAGAGCGCGCTCCTGCTCCGGGGGCACCTGGCCACTGCGGATGGCACGCTGGACTTCGATTTCCAGCTGCTGACGAGTGATCGGTTCACCGTTGACCTTGGCGATCTCATCGCCCCCGCCGCCGAACAGGCCGACCAGGGACTCGACGCCGAACAGCGCCATGGTCACGACCACGACCCCGACGATGATCTTGGCGCCCCAGCTTCGGGAGCGGTCACGAATACTTTGCAGCATGCAGGCCTCGGCAACGTATTGTGTGGAAATTGCGGTCTTGAGACCAAGACAGGCGCACCGCCGTGGGCGATGCGCCTGTAGGAGAGTCAACCATCAATCGTGTGGCGAGACGCAGGTCTCAGTTGACGGAATCCTTGAGCGCCTTGCCTGCCTTGAAGCTCGGCACCTTGGCGGCGCTGATCTCGATCGGCTGTCCGGTCTGGGGGTTGCGACCGGTGCGCGCGGCACGCTCCTTGATCTGGAAGGTACCAAAGCCTACCAGGGACACGCTGTCGCCCTTCTTGAGACTATCGGTCACGGTGTCGACCATGGCGTCCAGGGCCCGGGCAGCGGCGGCCTTGGGAATGTCGGCAGACGCGGCGATGGCTTCGATCAGCTCGGACTTGTTCACACTTCACCCCTTGATTTTTCAGAATTTGGCTCTAATCGACGCAGCAATTAACCTGAGAGTCACGATCACAGCATGGCGCATTTTATAACAATGTGACGAAAGGACTGTCAAGCATATTACCGCGCCAGGCCCCACCATATCGGGCTTTACGCCAGATCATGGTGAAGAAAATAATGTCAATGCGTGCTGATCATCGACGGGGATGAGGCGGCATCCTCGGATCGAGAATCCTCTGCAGAAGCCTCGGGCCTTTTGGCCAGCGCCACCTCAAGAACCTCGTCGATCCAGCGAACCGGCCTGATGTCGAGAGCCTCCTTGATATTATCCGGAACCTCCTTGAGGTCGCGGCGATTCTCCTCGGGCACCAGCACAGTCTTTATACCACCGCGCCGGGCGGCCAGCAATTTCTCCTTCAGGCCGCCGATAGGCATGACCTCGCCGCGCAGGTTGACCTCGCCTGTCATCGCCACGTCACAGCGCACCGGGCGCCCGGTGTAGGCAGACACCATGGCGGTGACCATGGCGACGCCGGCGCTGGGACCATCCTTGGGCGTGGCCCCTTCGGGCACGTGGATATGCAGATCCTCCTTTTCGAAGCGCTCCGGGTCGATGCCCAGACTCAGGGCGCGTGCGCGCACCACGGTCTGGGCGGCGCTCACCGACTCCTTCATGACATCGCCCAGCGAGCCAGTCTTGTTGATACGACCCTTGCCCGGGGTCAACACCGACTCGATGTAGAGCAGCTCGCCACCCACGGAGGTCCAGGCCAGGCCGGTCACGCGTCCCACCTGGTCGTCCTGGTCGGCCAGGCCGTAGCTGTAACGACGCACGCCGGCATAGGTCTCGATATCCGCCGCGGCCAGCATGACAGGCGCCAGCGCACCCTCCTTGGCCTCCTGCTCGAGCCGCTCGCGCAGCACCTTGCGGCACACCTTGGCGAGCTGGCGTTCGAGTTCACGAACACCCGCCTCTCGGCTGTAGTAGCGGATCAGCTCCAGAACGGCCTCGTCGGAGAAGCTTAGCTCACCCTCCTTGAAGCCGTTGGCGATGAGCTGCTTGGGCGCCAGGTAACGCTTGGCGATGGCCAGCTTCTCGTCCTCGGTGTAACCCGGCAGACGGATCACCTCCATGCGGTCAAGCAGCGGCCCCGGAATGTTCATGGAGTTGGCGGTGCAGATGAACAACGTCTCGGAGAGGTCGTAATCCAGCTCCAGATAGTGATCGTTGAAGGTGTTGTTCTGCTCCGGGTCGAGGACCTCGAGCAGCGCCGAGGCGGGATCGCCGCGGTGGTCCATGCCAATCTTGTCGATCTCGTCGAGCAGGAACAGCGGGTTCTTGACCCCGGCCCGCGCCATGCGATGGATGATCTTGCCCGGCAGGGAGCCGATGTAGGTGCGACGGTGGCCGCGGATCTCGGACTCGTCTCGAACGCCACCCAGCGCCAGGCGCACGTACTTGCGGTTGGTGGCCCGGGCGATGGACTTGCCGAGCGACGTCTTGCCGACCCCGGGTGGACCCACCAGGCAGAGCACGGGCCCCTTGAGCTTCTTGACCCGCTTGTGCACCGCCAGGTACTCAAGGATACGCGCCTTGACCTCGTCGAGGCCGTAGTGGTCCTCGTCCAGGACCTGCTGGGCATGCACCAGATCATGCTTGATACGGGTGCGCTTCTTCCAGGGCACCGACACCAGCCAGTCAAGGTAGGAGCGCACCACCGTGGCCTCGGCGGAATTGGGGGACATCATCTTCAGCTTGCCGAGCTCCTGGGTGGCCTTGTCACGGGCCTCCTTGGGCATCCCGGATTCCTCGATGGCCTGTTCGTACTTCTCGGCCTCGTTGGGCACGTTCTCGAGCTCGCCCATCTCCTTCTGGATGGCCTTCATCTGCTCGTTGAGATAGTACTCGCGCTGGGACTTCTCCATCTGGTCCTTGACCCGCGAGCGGATACGTTTCTCGACCTGCAGCAGGTCGATCTCCGCCTCGATCAGGGCCATCAGGTGTTCGATACGATCGCGGACGCGATCCATCTCCAGCAGGCGCTGCTTGTCGTCGATCTTCAGCGACAGATGGGCACAGACGGTATCCACCAGGCGACTCGGGTCCTCGATGCCCGAGAGCGAATTGAGCACCTCGTTGGGCACCTTCTTCGACATCTTGACGTACTGCTCAAACTGGTTGAGCAGCACTCGCACCAGGGCCTCCTGCTCGCGCTCGGTCAGCGGCTCGCTCTCGCGCAGCACCGCCTCGGCGGAGGTGTAGGCCTCGGCCGCGTGGAGCTCGCCCACATCGGCCCGGGAGACACCCTCGATCAACACCTTGACGGTGCCGTCGGGGAGCTTGAGCAGCTGCATGATCTCGGCCACGGTACCGATAGCGAACAGGTCGTCGCGGTCCGGATCATCCTTGCTGGCTTCGCGCTGGGCGACCAGCAGTACCCGCTTGTCGGCGTCCATGGCCGCTTCGAGGGCCTGGATAGACTTCTCTCGGCCGACGAAGAGCGGAATGACCATCTGCGGGTAGACGACGACGTCCCGCAGCGGCAATAGGGGCAGACTCAAGATCTGATCGGCGTTCTGCTGCATCGCAGACGTTCCTCAAACAACGGGTGGATGACAAGGAAGTGGGGGCAGACCGGCCTCTTTGCAAGGCAAGACCGGACGGCGAAAGCAACGACACTACGACACAACGCGTAGCGGCCACAAAAAACGCGAGAGCGGCATCGCCAAACCGGCAGTCACCGGCAATGGCGAGGCTCGCTCCCGCGTCGAGGCCCGACACAATGGATGCGGGCCAGGCTGACTCAGCCGTCGGTGCCGTCGCCGGCCGCTTCCAGCTGCTGGGAATAAATCAGCAGCGGTTCGCTCTCGCCGGCAATGACCGAGGCATCGATCACCACTTTGCTGACCCCCTCCAGCGAGGGGATTTCATACATGGTATCGAGCAGTACCGACTCGAGGATAGAGCGCAAGCCGCGGGCGCCCGTCTTGCGTGACATGGCCTTGATCGCCACCGCGCGCAGCGCATCCTCGCGGAACTCGAGATCCACGCCCTCCATCTCGAACAGCTTGGCATACTGCCTGATCAGAGAGTTCTTGGGCTCGGTGAGGATCTCGATCAGCGCCTCCTCGGTGAGCTCGGTCAGCGTTGCGATCACCGGCAGACGCCCCACGAACTCCGGAATCAGACCAAACTTGACCAGATCCTCGGGCTCGACGTCGGCGAGCAGCTCACCGACACCACGGACCTCATCCTTGCTCTTAACCTCGGCACTGAAACCGATACCGCCCTTCTCGGCACGATCGCGGATCACCCGTTCCAGGCCCGCAAAGGCGCCGCCCACGATGAACAGGATGCTGCCGGTATTGACCTGCAGGAATTCCTGCTGCGGGTGCTTACGACCCCCTTGGGGGGGCACCGAGGCGGTCGTGCCCTCGATCAGCTTGAGCAGGGCCTGCTGGACACCCTCACCCGACACATCTCGCGTAATGGAGGGGTTGTCCGATTTTCGAGAAATCTTGTCGATCTCGTCGATGTAGACGATGCCGCGCTCGGCCTTCTCGACGTCGTAGTCGCACTTCTGCAGCAGCTTCTGGATGATGTTCTCGACATCCTCGCCCACGTAGCCCGCCTCGGTGAGGGTGGTCGCATCGGCGATAGTGAAGGGAACATTGAGCAGTCGCGCCAGCGTCTCGGCCAGCAGGGTCTTGCCGCTGCCGGTGGGGCCGATCAGCAGAATATTGGACTTCCCAAGCTCGACGTCATCTTTCTTGACCTCTGAGCGCAGGCGCTTGTAGTGGTTGTAGACGGCCACTGACAGCACCATCTTGGCGCGATCCTGGCCAATCACGTAGTCGTCCAGGGTGTGACGAATCTCGCGGGGAGTCGGCAGACGCTCCTCGTCGGTCTCGGCATCGGCATCGAGCACCTCCTCGCGAATGATGTCATTGCAGAGGTCGACACACTCATCACAGATATAGACGGACGGGCCGGCAATCAGCTTGCGCACCTCATTCTGATTCTTGCCGCAGAACGAGCAGTAGAGCAGCTTGCCGCCTTCGTCCTTGCCTTTGCCGTCGGCCATTCGCATACCTCTTCTCAGTTGGCCCGGCGCACGTGGCGCCCGGCCGGGCTCACATCGACAGCTTGAGCTGCCGCAGAACGGTGTAAGGGCGTAATGAATTTACGCTATCAGGATGTTGGCCGCTTATCCAGCATCGCATCGATAAGGCCATATTCGGCCGCCTGCACGCCATTCATGAAGTTGTCGCGGTCAGTATCCCGCGCAATGGTTTCGATGTCCTGACCGGTGTGGTGGGCCAGAATCTGGTTGAGCTTGTCGCGAATACCGAGGATCTCACGGGTGTGAATCTCGATATCCGAGGCCTGGCCCTGGTAACCCCCCAGCGGCTGATGAATCATCATCCGCGAGTTGGGCAGACAAAAGCGCTTCCCAGCGGCTCCACCCGCCAGCAGGAAGGCACCCATGCTGGCTGCCTGGCCGATACATACCGTAGAGACATCGGGCTTGATGAACTGCATGGTGTCGTAGATCGACATGCCCGCAGTGACGCCCCCTCCAGGCGAGTTGATATACAGATGAATGTCCTTGTCTGGATTCTCTGATTCCAGGAACAGCAGCTGGGCGACGATCAGGTTGGCCATGTAATCTTCCACCGGACCCACCAGGAAAATCACACGCTCCTTGAGCAGGCGGGAATAGATATCGTAGGCCCGCTCGCCGCGTGCGCTCTGCTCAACCACCATTGGCACCAGTCCGCCGGCGTTTTGGATCTCGAACTCGTTGCTCATCAGTGTGATGTCCTTGCATCCGAAGAATGGAAGCGGCTTGGGTGGCGCGCCGATTGCCGGCACGCCCACCGGGAGGCGATGAGGGAGATCAGGCCTTGCTCTCTTCCTGACCCTCTTCCTCGCTCTCTTCCTCCGCATCGGCCTCTGCCTGCTGCTGAGCAGCGGCCAGAACCTCCTGGTAGGTCATGGTGACATCCTTGACGTTGGCTTGATCGAGCAGCTTGTCGACGGCCTTTTCCTCGAGGATGGCAGACTTGACCTGGGTCTTCATCTGATCGTTACCCATGTAGTACTCAACCACCTGGGCCGGCTCCTGGTACTGCTCGGCAAGTTCCTCGACCTTGGCACGGATCTCGTCGTCGGTGGCATCGAGCTCACCGGACTTGATCACCTCGGCCAGCAACAGGCCCACCTGGACGCGTCCCTTGGCCTGTTCGGCGAACAGCTCGTCAGGCAGCTGGGAAACGTCGAAGTCCTCGCCCAGGCCAAACTGCTGAGCCGCCTGACGCTTGAGGCCTTCGGTCTCTTGCTGGATCAGCGACTGCGGCACCGGGATCTCATTGACCTTCTGCAGTGCGGCCAGCACCTGCTGCTTGACTCGATTATCGACGGCCTGCTCGGCTTCGCGGGTCATGTTTTTCTTGACCTCAGTACGAAACTTGTCGAGATCACCATCGTCGACGCCAAACTTCTTCACGAACTCGGCGTCCACCTCGGGCAGGGACTGGCCCTGGACGGCGTGGAGCTTAACCTTGAAGGTCGCTTCCTGGCCGGCCAGATGCTCGGCCTGGTAATCCTCGGGGAAGGTGACCTTGATCTCCTTCTCCTCACCGGCCGTGGTGCCGATCAGCTGCTCCTCGAAGCCGGGGATGAAGCTGCCGGAGCCCAGCACCAGGCTGTGGCCCTCGGCGCTACCGCCTTCGAAGGGCTCGTCGCCCAGGAAGCCCTGAAAGTCGAGGGTTACCTGATCACCCTCCTCGGCGGCACGCTCGACCTCTTCCCAGCCGGCATTCTGCTTGCGCAGGGTTTCGATCATCTCATCGACGTCTGCCTCGACTACCTCGACCACCGGACGCTCGATCTCGGCACCTTCGATGGAGATCAGCTCGAACTCCGGGTAGACCTCAAGGGTCGCCACGAATTCAAGATCTTTACCCGCCTCGTTGACGGTAGGCTCAATCTGGGGGAAGCCCGCCGGATTCAGTTCGTTGTCAGTGATAGCGCGCACGTAGCGCTCGCGCATCACTTCACCCACCACTTCGTTGCGCACGTCGTGGCCGTAGCGCTGACGGATCACCGACATCGGCACCTTGCCCTTGCGGAAACCGTCGATGCGAACGTTCTTGGCGGCATCCTTGAGACGGGCATTCACGGCCTCGTCAATCTCGGCGGCCGGCACCTGGAGCGTGATGCGGCGTTCGATCTGAGAGGTCGTATCGACGGAAACTGGCATGAAATGTCCTCTACCGACTGGGGGCGTTGTAGTGAAGAATAAAAAGACCAAGGGTGGGATTTTATGAATCCCGCCCGGCACTGGCAAGCGCGATGCCACATTGATGGGGACTTCAAAAGCTTTTACAAGGGCAGTTCGGCCGCAAGGGGCCACATCGGCTGCGGTCATTCAGAAACGACAAAATCGCCGGCTTGTTAAGCCCGCGTAAAATAAGTCACAACATAAAGAGCTAAGCAAAGAGCTAAACAATCGGGAAACAGCGGACAGGAGTGGGGTGGATGATGGGGTTCGAACCCACGACCACCGGAGTCACAATCCGGGGCTCTACCACTGAGCTACATCCACCATTGCCTTGAATACCTGTCGAAATGGGGTGGATGATGGGGTTCGAACCCACGACCACCGGAGTCACAATCCGGGGCTCTACCACTGAGCTACACCCACCATATCGACTACTGCTGAAACTGATGTTCTGCCATCGCGCCGGATATGGCGCGCCCAGCAGGACTCGAACCTGCAACCTACGGCTTAGAAGGCCGTTGCTCTATCCGATTGAGCTATGGGCGCATTCTACTCTTCAGGCTGCTTGATCTCAACCCGTGAATCCCTGTTTATCCAGATAATTCAACACGTTGTGGTCGGAGTGGAGGGATTCGAACCCCCGACATCCTGCTCCCAAAGCAGGCGCGCTACCAGGCTGCGCTACACTCCGTTGCGATCAAACTGACCCGACGCCACCGCAGGGGCTTCGTCAAGCGTTGCGTATTCTACGTGACTTTCCCCCGCGGTCAAGTGCCGGAGTCAGCTCATTACAGGAGCGCGCTTTGTTTCATTGGCGCGGCATGCGAAAATCAGGCTTCTTTTCGTTAGCGGGCCGGCCCTGCATCGGCCCTGCCCACTCAGTCACCAGAGGAAGCGCGATGACCGCCCAACTGATCGATGGCAAGTCCATCGCCGCCCGAGTCCGCCAGCAGGTCGCACGCCAGGTCAAGGCACGCTGCGACGCCGGGGCCCGCGCGCCAGGGCTCGCCGTGGTGTTGGTTGGCGAGGATCCCGCTTCGGCGGTTTATGTGCGCAAGAAACACGATGCCTGCCTCGAGGCCGGGATCAATTCCTTCCGTCATGCGCTACCTGCCGAGACCACTCAGCGGCAACTCGAAGCCACGGTGGATGCACTTAACGCCGACTCGGCGGTGGACGGTATCCTCGTCCAGCTCCCGCTCCCTGCCCATCTGGATGCCCGGCCGATACTTGAACGCATCCGTCCCGACAAGGACGTGGACGGCTTTCACCCCTACAACCTCGGCCGCCTGGCCCAGCGCCTGCCCATGCTGCGCCCCTGCACGCCAAAGGGGATCATGACGCTGCTTGAGCAGTCCGACCTCAAGGTACGCGGCCTGGACGCTACGGTGGTTGGCGCTTCCAACATCGTCGGTCGCCCCATGGCGCTGGAGCTGATGCTGGCGGGCTGCACCACCACCGTCTGCCACCGTTTCACCCGGAATCTTGAAGACCACGTGCGCCGTGCCGACCTGCTGGTGGTGGCCGTTGGCAAGCCAGATGTGGTCAAGGGCGAATGGGTCAAGGAGGGTGCCATCGTCATCGATGTGGGTATCAACCGGTTGGACAACGGTCTTCTGGTGGGCGACCTGGACTTCACCTCGGCCGCCGACCGCGCCAGTTGGATCACCCCGGTACCTGGCGGTGTCGGCCCAATGACCGTGGCCAGCCTGCTCGAGAACACCCTGCAGGCTGCCGACATGCACGATGACCATTAGGTCGGAAACCACTTGTCACGTCCCGGGGTCAGACTCCACGCGACAGCTATTACTTGTACAGATCTCACACAAGGACTCCGTCATGAGCGACAAGAAGATGAACGTCGAAAGCTTCAACCTTGACCATACCAAGGTGAAGGCGCCCTACATTCGCCTCGCCGACATCAAGACCGGCGAGAATGGCGACACCATCCACAAGTACGACATGCGCATCTGCCAGCCCAATCAGACGCACATGGAGATGCCGGCACTGCACTCCCTTGAGCACCTGATGGCCGAGCTCTCGCGCAACCACTCCGACAAGGTGGTCGACATCAGCCCCATGGGCTGCCAGACCGGCTTCTATTGGGCCATGATCAACCATGACGACTATGACGACGTGCTGGCGCTGCTCGAGAAGACCCTCGAGGACGTGCTGGCGGCGGATGAAGTCCCGGCCTGCAGTGAGATGCAGTGCGGCTGGGCAGCCAGTCATAGCCTGGCAGGCGCCAAGGAGATCGCCCAGGGCTTCCTGGCCAAGCGCAGCGAGTGGACTCAGGTATTCGCATGAAACGAATTGGCATCATTGGCGCCATGGCCCAGGAGGTGGACTATCTCGCTTCGCTGCTGGAGGGGAGACAGACTCGCACCCATGTGGGCTCGACCTTCCACAGTGGCCTGCTGCACGGAGTTGAGGTGGTCATTCTGAAGTCCGGCATCGGCAAGGTGAATGCCGCGGTGGGTACCACCCTGCTGCTGGATATCTATCAACCCGATGCGGTGATCAACACCGGCTCTGCCGGCGGCTTCGGCAAGGGCCTCGACATCGGGGACGTGGTGATTTCCAGCGAGGTGCGACATCACGACGTTGACGCCGTCATCTTCGGCTACGAGCACGGCCAGGTGCCACAGATGCCGGCCGCCTATCTGCCCGACCCTCGCCTGGTGGCCATCGCCCGCGAATGCGTGGAGTCGCTGGGCGAGGTCAACGTCGTGGAAGGGCTGATCGCCACCGGCGACGTCTTCATGGCTTGCCCCGACCTCGTGAAGCAGACCCGCCGGCGCTTCCCCACCATGCTCGCCGCCGAAATGGAGGCCGCGGCCATTGCCCAGACCTGCCTGCTCTACGACTGCCCCTTCGTGGTGATTCGCGCGCTCTCCGATATTGCCGGCGGCGGCGACAACCACCTCTCCTTCGAGGCGTTCCTGGAGAAGGCAGCGACCCACTCCGCCCACATGGTGGAAGCCATGGTAAAGCGCCTGGCCAACCTCAACGCGGAGCAGACCAGCGATGCGCCGGCCGAAAAGGTGTGATCCGCGCCGGTGGGTGCCGACGCTGCTGCTGGGTGGCCTGCTGCTCACCGGCTGCGCCGCGACTCACCTCGGCGATCGGTCAGCGTCGGTGATGACGGCAGTGCCCGACGCCCCGACGCTGTCCTTTGACGCGCTGCAGGGGTTGACCTACACCCCTGCCGACTGGCCCAGCGCGCTCCACGCCGACGTGCTGCTGCCCCGATCGGTGAATAACGCCTTACGCCCCGCTGCTCTGCTGGTCCACGGCGGCGGCTGGCAGAACCGTGGCCCACAGGACATGGCAGGCATCGCCGAGCAGCTAGCCGCACGCGGCTATGTCACCGTCAATATTGAACACCGCTTCGCCCCGACGCATCGCTTCCCCGCGCAGCTTCACGACCTGCAGCAGGCCATGGCCTGGATCCACGCCAACGCCGAGGCGTGGCGCGTAGACACCGACCGCATCGTCGGCGTGGGCTTCTCGTCGGGTGCCCATCTGGTCAGCCTGCTGGCCCTGGCCGGAGCAGAAGGGCCGCTGTCCCAGCCCTATGGTGGCGACCAGGCCCGACTCGCCGCCGTGCTGGCGGGAGGCACGCCCAGCGACCTGTTCAAGTTTCCCGACGGCAGGCTGGTCGTCGAGTTTCTCGGCGGCACCCGCGCCGAGGTGCCCGAACAGTATGCGCTCGCCTCACCGGCCCGTCAGATCGGGCCCAGCGCCCCGCCCTTCTTCCTGTTTCACGGCACCTGGGACCGCCTGGTCCCGCTCGACCACGCCACCGACTTTCGTGCTGCGCTGGAAGCTAGGGGAGTGGAGAACGAGCTCTATCTCCAGCATGGCCGCGGTCACTTTCTCAGCTTCCTGACCCGCGGCGACGCCATTGACGCCGGCATCGCCTTCCTGGACAGGCAGGTGAAAGGCGATTAGCGCTGACCCTCGGCCTGGAGCCTCCACGATAGCGTCTCACCGGCGCACAGGGGCACGATACGCTGGCCGCTCACATAGGGCAGCGACTCGGGCAGCTGCCAGGGTTCGCGAACCAGAGTGACGGTATCGGTATTGCGCGGCAGGCCATAGAAGTCGGGGCCAAAGTGGCCCGCGAATCCCTCGAGGCGTTCCAGCCCCCCGACCTCCTCGAAGGCGGTGGCATAGAGTTCGATGGCCGCCGGGGCGGTATAGGCACCGGCACAGCCGCAGGCGCTCTCCTTGTCGCCCTGGGCGTGGGGGGCGCTGTCCGTGCCGAGGAAAA
>JAIVHL010000213.1 GCA_020201075.1 Halomonas sp.
GGTGATCCGCCGCGCCCTGTGGCAGCGGCTGGCCGAGCTGCCCAACGTGACGACCCACTGCCACACCGGGCCGATAGCCTGGCTGCCCGGCAGCCATCGCACGCTGCTGGAGCTCGACAACGGTCGGCTGCTGGCCGCGCGGCTGGTGGTGGGCGCCGACGGGGGCGGCTCGCGAATCCGCGAGCTGGCCGGCATCGCCACCCGCGACGAGGACTATGGCCTGCGGGCGCTGATCATCAACGTGCGCACCTGCCTGCCCCAGCAGGACGTCAGCTGGCAGCGTTTCACCCCCGATGGGCCCCAGGCCATGCTGCCACTGCCCGGCCACCACGCCTCGCTGGTGTGGTATGGCAGCCCGGAGGCCACCGCCGAGCGCGAGGCGCTGGACCTCGAGGCGCTGCGCCAGGCCATCGAAGAGGCATTCCCCCAGCGGTTGGGCGGCCTTGACGCGGTGCTGGGGCGTGCCAGCTTTGCCATTCGGGGGCGCCACGCCGAACGCTACGTGCGCCCGCGCCTGGCGCTGGTGGGCGATGCCGCCCACGTCATCAACCCGCTGGCCGGCCAGGGCCTGAACCTGGGGCTGCAGGATGCAGCGGACCTCGCCGAACGCGTGACCGCGGCCTTCTGGGAGGGCCAGGACATCGGTGGGCAGAGTCTGCTGGCCGGTTATGCCCGCACTCGACGTCCGCAGACCCTGGCGATGATCGCCGCCATGTCGACCCTGCACCATGTCTTCACCGGGGCGGCGCCGCTGCGCCAGGCCGGGGCTGCCGGGCTGGCGCTGGCCGATCGCCTGGATGCGGCAAAACGCCAGGTGATGCGCCGCGCGCTGGGGCTGTAGGCCGTCACGCGGGCTGCGGCGAGGCCTCTACCAGGGCCTCGTCGAGGAAAGCCAGCAGTTCGGGGAGCTCCGCCTCGATATGCTGGCTGAGGTCGTGATCGCCGGGCAGCAGGCGCAGCCTTGCCGGCGTGTCGCCACGACTGGCATGAAGATGCTCGGCATCGCTCGGCGGAATGACGCGGTCGTCTTGACCGTGAACCAGCAGCACCGGACAGCGCACCCTCGGCAGGGTGTTCACCGGAGCAATGGCGTCGAAGCGGTGGCCGATCACCCACTCCACGTAGCGCAGCACATACCAGCCCAGCGGGAAGAACGGCAGCCGCTTCTCGGCCAGCCAGCGGCGCATCATGCCGTCCGGGTGGGCGAAGGCCGAGAGGCTGACCACGGCGCTGATGTCGTCGCGCCGCGCCGCGGCGAGCAGCACCGCCGCGGCGCCCACCGAGTGCCCCAGCAGCGCCACCGGGGCATCCCCCATGCCGGGACGGCCACGCAGCCACTCGAGGGCGGCCTCGGTGTCCTCGGCGAAGCGCGGCATGGAAGAGAAGGTATCGGCGTCGCTGTCGCCGTGGTTGCGCGTATCGAACAGCAGCACGTTCCAGCCCGCCGCCTGCAGCGGCTGCGCCATCGGCAGCATCAGCTCGCGATTGGCGCCCCAGCCGTGGGTGACCACCACCGTGCCACGCCCTTCGCCGGGCAGCCACCAGCCGACGAGGCGTCGGCCTCGCCGAGTAGCAAAGCTCACCGTTTCACCCACCGCACCGTGGTCCGCCAGCCCCCGCGCCACCAGCACCCGAGGCGCAGCCAGGCTGACTCTCAACCGCCGATGGAACAGATGCAGCAGCGCACCCGCTGCCATCATCCCCACCAGCACCCACCACCATCCCGACATTGCCCTGGCGCCTCCCGCGTTGCTGCTTGTCGTGCCATTCTGCGGGAAGCGAGCCGCCGCGTCAGCCGTCGCGGGTTGCTGCGCGGCGGATTCATCCACAGGCCCCAGCCAGTCTGGCGAGACGGTGGCCAGACTCGCTATTGTTATGTTATAACCTGCGATATTCTGATAGAGGCTTCACATGGCACACCGGATACACAGGCACCACCATCGCCCCGAGGGGCCCTGCCACTTTTCACTGATGTCGCTGTCGGTGGGGCGGCGGCTGATGCTCTTGCTGCTGCCACTGACGCTGCTCTGGCTGACGGTCTCCTGGGCCGCGGGATGGTGGAGCTGATGTCTGATCAACCCGCTCGCCTGCGGCTTCACGATCTGCAGCTCGCCCAGGGCAACCGCACGGTGCTCGAGCATATCGACGGCGAATTCCGCGACGGCGCCATCACCGCGCTGATCGGCGCCAATGGAACCGGCAAGAGCACGCTGATTCAGGGCATCATGGGCATGCTCAAACCCATCGCCGGTCGCGTTGAATGCCGCGTACCCAAGGAAAGACGCGCCTGGCTTCCCCAACAGCTGGCCCTGGACCTGACCTTCCCGATGAGCGTCGAGGAACTGGTCATGACCGGCAGCTGGCCGAGCCATGGCGCCTTCAAGGGCTACTGCGCCGCCCATTACCGCCGCGGCCGCGAGATCATGGCCCGCCTGGGCATCTCGCACCTCGCCCACCGTCCGCTGGGTGAACTCTCCGGAGGCCAGCGCCAGCGCGCCCTTCTCGGCCGAACCCTGATGCAGGAAGCCACGCTGCTGCTGCTTGACGAGCCCTTCGCCAACGTCGATGCCGAAACCGTGGACGTGCTGATGACGGTGCTGCGGGACATGGCCAAACAGGGCGCGACCATCATCGTGGTGCTCCACGATATGGAGCAGCTTTCGCGACTGGCCGACGAGGCCGTGGTGCTCAGCGGCGGCCACGCCCGCTGGGTCCCGGTGGAGAGCTTCGAACACCCCGATGGCAATCTGCCGGCGCCTTTCCTCACCCAAACCATCAGCGGAGTGAGCGCATGCTAGCCGTTCTGTTGGCATCGCTTCACGACTGGCTGGTGGCCCCCTTCGACTACGGCTTTATGCGGCGCGCCCTGGTGGCCAGTCTGGCCCTGTCCCTGGCCGCTCCCCCGATGGGCGTGTTCCTGGTGCTGCGCGGCATGAGCCTGATCGGCGACGCCATGGCCCATGCCATCCTTCCCGGGGTGGCGCTGGGCTTCCTGTTCGCCGGCTTCTCGCTGCCGATGATGAGCCTGGGCGGCATCCTCTCGGGGCTGCTGGTGGCGGTGCTGGCGGGCAGCGTGTCGCAGATGTCCGGCCAGCGGGAAGACGCCGCCATGGCGAGCTTCTTCCTGATCTCGCTGGCGGCGGGGGTGATGATCATCTCGCTGGGCGGCAGCAGCGTCGACCTGACCCACGTGCTGTTCGGCTCGGTGCTGGCCGTCAACACCACCGCCCTGGTGCTGATCGCATCCATCAGTAGCCTGATCGTGGTCATTTTGGCGGTGATCTTCCGCACCCTGGTAGTCGAATGCCTCGACCCGCTGTTCCTGCGCGGCCAGGGCGTACGCGGCAGCCTGGTGCACGGGGTCTTCCTGGGTCTGGTGGTGCTCAACCTCACTGCCGGCTTCCAGACTCTGGGCACCCTGATGGCCGTGGGCCTGATGATGCTGCCGGCCACCGCCGCTCGCTTCTGGAGCAAACGGCTGGAAGGGTTGATCGTGGTGGCCATCGGCATCGCCCTGGTCGCCAGCACCGGGGGCCTGCTGCTCTCCTATCACTTCAGCATCCCCTCAGGCCCGTCGATCATCCTGCTGGCCGGTGTGGGCTACATCGTTTCTGCCCTGTTTGGCAGCCACCACAGCCTGCGCGAGCGCCTGCTGCGGCGCGCGTCTCCCCTGGGCACCCCCGAATCCCACTGAAGTCCATACAAGCAAGGAGTGTCCTACGATGCGTTTAGCGAAGTCCTCAGCCGCCCTGCTCGGCGTCTCGGCCCTGCTGGCCCTGCCCGCGGCCATCGCCGCCGAGCGCGTTCAGGTGGTGGCCAGCTTCAGCATTCTCGCCGATATGGTCGAGAACGTCGGTGGTGAGCATGTCGAGGTCACTTCCCTGGTTGGCCCCGACAGCGACGCCCACGTCTACTCACCCACGCCCCGCGACGCCCGCGCCCTGACCGACGCTGATCTGGTGGTATTTAACGGCCTGCTCTTCGAGGGCTGGATGGAGCGCCTGATCGACTCGAGCGACTATGCGGGGCCACTGGTCATCGCCACTGACGGCATCGAGGGAGTGGCGATGGCCCATGACGACGACCATGGCCAAGACGATCACGACGATCACGACGATCACGACGACCACGACGACCACGACCACGGCGACAGTGACCCGCACGGCTGGCAGAACCTGGCCATGGGCAAGGTCTATGTCACCAATATCCGCGACGGCCTGATCGAGGCCGATCCGGACAACGCCGAAG
>JAIVHL010000073.1 GCA_020201075.1 Halomonas sp.
GCATGAGAAAGGCCAGGGTCATGGCCGCTAAGATAACGACCAGGCCCTGAAGGATACGATTGAGCAGATAGAACATTGAGGGCGCTCCCCGAGAGACTGCATGAGCGATCAGTAGCGGCCGGCCGACACGAGCCGGCCGGCCGAGGCTGATTTACTCCTTGACGTAGATGGAAGCCCAGTCCTCGAGTAGCATCGAAGGGTGGGGGTAATATCCGCCAATGCGCTCATTGACACCCATGGGAATCGGCATCAGGTAGGTATAGAGCCAGGGTGGATCCTCGTGGAGAATTTCCTGCATGGCATAATTCAATTCCTGACGACGATCTGCATCGATGGTGACGACCAGTTCGCTGTACATGTCTTCCCACTCCTGGTAGCGATCACTATAGGTCGCCCAGTGGGTAGAGTTGGTCTGACGTCCATCGTGCACCGCCCACATGTCGGTCTCGGGCGTGTTTTCGGCTGCCGACCAGGCAAACGCATGCACGCTGAGGGTTCGTTGTGCCCAGCGCTCACGCACAACGCTCCAGTCAAGCTGGCGCACCTCGCCGACGTTGACACCGATGGCCCTCCAGTAAGCTGCGGCTATCTCGGCATAGTTGAAGGACTCCGGGGTCATGACATCGATGGTATCGATGGTGAAACCATCCGGATAACCCGCCTCGGCCAGCAGCTCCATAGCCCGTTCGAGATCGAAGGGATAGGGATCTAGGTTCGGGTTGTCATTGGGTGGATTGACAACATTGACCATCTGCAGGTCCTGGTTGCCGAAGGCCAGGGCATCAACCATCTCGTCACGATCAATGGCATAGTTCAGGGCCTGGCGGACACGTGGATCACGCAGTTCCTCATACATATCCATATTTAAACCGAGCATGCCGCGCACCAGGCTAGGGGCCACGATGGTGGTGACGCCCTCTGCGTTCTGCGCTGTCTCGACCAGATCAGGGCGCAGACGGACCAGATCGACATTGAGGTCGATCAACTCGGCCAGTGCCGTGGATTCCTCGGGAATATTGCGGAATACCAACTTCTGGATGTTGGCTTCTTCGGGCCAGCCCCAGTAATCGTCGTTGCGATCCAAGATCAGCCGATCGTCTGGCCGATACTCGTTGAGCATGTAGGGACCGGTTCCCATCGGATTCAAGCGGTAGTCATCGATATTGCCGATAGCCTCGTAGTGGCCTGGCTCCATGATGAAAGCACCATTGCGTGACAGTCGTTCCGGCAGGATAGGGACCGGCTCGGTGGTATGAATGATCACCTCATGGTCATTGACGATTTCCACGTGATCGATGGGAACACCGAGAAACTTGTCGCCACTGGGAAAGCCTTCCTGGAAGGGGCGCTCGATACTCCACTTGACGGCCTCGGCGGTGAAAGGCACGCCGTTGTGGAAGGTTACCCCCTCACGAAGCTTGAACCACCAGGCGTTGTCGTTCCCCTCGACAGGACCCCACTCGGTGGCAAGGGCTGGACGGATGCCGCTCTTCTTCCCTTCGGGAGCCCGGGCATCGAAGTCCCAGACCAGCGGCTCGAACAGTGCCTTCGAGACCATTTGCTCCGAGTAGTTGACGTTCATGACCGGGTCACCGAAAACGTCGATAGTTTCGTAAAGCACATACGTTACTGTGTTGGCATGCACGGCTCCAGCGATGGCCGACAGTGCAAAGGCTGGAATTATTCCATGGCGCAAGAACTTTATTGGCTTTTTCATCGTCTACTCCAATTTCATTGTATTGTGAGAAACAACGTTTATTGCTCAACCTCCTATTCTGCCTTGACATCGAAGTGATCCCTTACCCAATCCCCGAGGAGATTGAAGGCAAGGACGGTAAAAGTGATCGCCAATCCAGGAAAGAGAGCGAACCACCAGTTGCGCAGCATGACGTCACGCGCGTCAGAAATCATGTTTCCCCAGGTGGGAATGGCCGGCGGAATACCCAAGCCGAAAAAGCTCAGTGAGGCTTCGTAATAGATGGCGATGGCCAGGGTGAAACTGGCCACTACCAGCATGGAGGCCAGGGCATTGGGCAATACGTGCTTGAAGATCAGCCGCACATTGCCGGCACCCAACGCTTTCGATGCCTGGACGTATTCCGTCTCGCGAACCTTAATGACCTCCGATCGTACGATGCGCGCATAGTAGGCCCATTGGGTCAGGGCAATGACGAAGATCAGCTCCATGACACCGGAGCCGATCAACGACATGACGATTAGGCCGATCATCAGGCTGGGAAAGGCCAGCTGCAGGTCGGCCAGTCGCATGATAACGGCATCCATCCAGCGCCCGAAGAAGCCACTGATCAAGCCCATGAAGACGCCGACGATCCCGCTGACGATGACCGCCGACACGGCGACCACGATAGTCATCTGCGAGGCGAAGATGAGTCGGCTGAGGATGTCGCGGCCCAGGGCGTCAGTACCCAGGAGATAAATGGGATTGGAATTGGAATCCGTCCAGACCGGCCATAGCATGCGGTTGCCGATGTCGATTCCTTGGGGATCATGAGGCGCGATCCACTGTGCGCCAACGGCAACGAAAACCATCATAATCAGGAAGATGGCCGATATCAGCGCCGCTTTTGAGCGATACAAGGATCGCATCGCATCTTTCCAAGCGCTGCGTTTCGCCACGACTTCCTGCACATCCTTCTTGTCCAATGAACGTTCCAGTGAAACGGTATTTGTTGTCATTTTGTTGACTCCATTGGTCCAGCTATCTCAGCGATGAATGCAGGCCTTGAAGTGCCCTGGGCTGGTTTCTTCCAGCGGCGGTACGACCTTGGCACACTCCTCGGTGGCGATCGGGCAGCGGGTGCGAAAGACACAGCCTGAGGGTGGATTGATGGGGCTGGGTATATCCCCCTTGAGGATGATCCGCGTGTTGTCATTGCGACGCCTCGGATCGGGGATCGGCATCGCTGAGAGCAGTGACTGGGTATAGGGGTGTGTCGGGTTGGCATAGAGCTTCTCGGCTGGTGCCATTTCCATCACCTTGCCTAGATAAAGCACGATCACCTTGTCGCAGGCATGCTCAACCACGCCGAGATCATGGGAGATCATCAGCATGGAAAAGTCGAATTCCTCCTTGAGGTCCTGCAGCAGATTCAGCACCTGCGCCTGAACCGACACGTCCAGCGCAGACACCGGCTCGTCGGCGACCAGCAGTTGCGGCGTCACCGCCAGCGCACGTGCGATGCCGATGCGCTGGCGTTGGCCACCGGAGAACTCGTGGGGATGGCGGTTGACATGCGCCGCGCCCAAGCCGACGGTTTCCAGCAGCCGGGCGATGCGTTCGTTGCGCTCGGCCATGCTGTACATGCGATGCACATCGAGGCCTTCGCGGATGATGGGGCCTACCTTCATACGCGGATTGAGGCTGCCGTAGGGATCCTGAAAGATGATCTGGATGGCCTTGCGCATGGCCATCAGCTCCTTGCCTTCCGCCGTGGCCACATCGGTTTCACCGAATTCCATACTGCCGGAGGTGGGATCGATCAGGCGCATGATCATGCGCCCGATGGTCGTCTTGCCCGACCCGGACTCACCCACCAGACCGACGACTTCCCCCTTGTTGACGGTGAAGGAGACATCGTCGATGGCCTTGACGACGCGTTTATTCTTCCTGAAGAAGGTCTTGCCGACCGGGAAGTATTTCTTCAGGTTGGAGATGCGCAAGATGACGTCATCCGGCAAGGCGCCCTTCTCGATGTCTTGCTCTATCGCGGTGTTATTCATGATCAGGATCTCCCCGCCTTGGCATCATTCTCGATTTCCTGCCAGCGCACACAGCGCACTCGATGGTCACCACCGATCGATTCCAGAGGTGGCACCTTCTTCGTGCAGATACCCTTGGCATAGCGACAGCGTGGTTCGAAACTGCAGCCCGGCGGAAGGTTAAGGGGACTGGGCACATTGCCGGGAATGGCCACCAGGCGATCCTTCTTGTCAGCCTTGTTACCGCTCCAGGAGGGAATGGAGTTGAGCAGCCCCTTGGTGTAGGGCATGGTCGGCCGCTCGTAGATATCGAAGACGCTGGACTCTTCCACGGCGCGGCCGGTGTACATGACCACCACGCGATCCGCCATTTCTGCCACGACCGCCAGGTCATGGGTGATGAACAAGATGCTAGTGCCGATCTCCTTTTGCAGGTTGCGCATCAGATCGAGGATCTGCGCCTGGATGGTGACATCCAGCGCCGTGGTCGGCTCATCGGCGATCAAAAGGCGGGGATTGCAGGAC
>JAIVHL010000074.1 GCA_020201075.1 Halomonas sp.
GTGTCAACAGGGCAATGGTGGCGGTACCGATCAACAGCACAAGGCTGCCCAGGCGCCGGGCTCTTGCCTTCTGCCCGGCGCCCAAGGCCCGGGAGATCATCGCGGCGATGGCAATGCCGAGCCCCACCTGGATACCGATGATTAAAAAGGAGAGCGGAAAGGTAAAGGACTGGGCGGCCAGCTGCGCGGTGCCCAGGCGGGCAACGAAGGCGCTATCCACCAGTTGGAAGCCGAGCAGCGCCAGCACACCGATGGCCATGGGCCAGGTCTGCCGCCAAAGGGTCACGCCGAGGGCGTCGGGAGAACGGGGTTGCGTCACTGAAGATCCTGAGCCGTAAAAAGACGTTCTATTCTACGCAAAAGCGCGAGCCGTCTCAGCTTGAGAAATCGCGACTGCCCCCCACCATGTCGGCCAACAGTCGTTCGATGTCCGCGGCGGCCATGGGGCGAAAGAAGTAGAAGCCCTGAACAAGATCGCAGCGCATCTCGCGGACCAGCGCGAGCTGTTCGCGGTTTTCCACGCCTTCGGCAACCACCTCCAGCCCCAGCCGGTGACCGATGAAAACGGTGGCTTCCATAATCGCCCGGTCCCCGGGCTGGTTCGGCGCATCGCGCACGAAGGTGCGGTCGATCTTCAAGGCCGTGACGGGAAAATGCTTGAGGTAGCTCAGCGAAGAGTACCCGGTGCCGAAATCGTCGATGGCGATGCGAAATCCCCGATGGTGGAGACGGCGCAGCCCCGCCAGGATGTCGTCATCAGCCTCGATCAACACGTTTTCGGTAAGCTCGATCCCGATGTCCCTTGGCCCCAGGCCGTGTCTCTCCACACAGGCCTCGAAGTGGTCGAACACGCCGGTTCGCTTGACCTGCCGGCCGGAGAAGTTGATGTCGATTCGCCCCAGTTTAAGGCCGGCGGTACGCCACTCGGCACGCTGCCTGCAGGCGTTTTCCAGCACCCAGTCACCGATACGGTGTATCAGCTCAGAACGCTCGGCCAATGGGATGAATTCGGCGGGAGACACCGGCGGCCCTTCCGCTGGTATCCAGCGCAGCAGAGCCTCGAGGTGCTCTATCCGGCCGCTGATGGCCGATACCTGGGGCTGGTAATGCAGGACGAGCTCTCCCGCCTCCACCGCCCGCTCCAGCCGGTCGGACAGACGATGCTGATGAAGCAGGTCATCGTGGAGCTGCTGATTGAAATAGACCACCTGTCCCTGCCCCGCAAGCTTGGCTCGGTTCTTGGCCACATCGGCGTTACGGATCAACTCACTGGCTGTCTCACCGTTGTCGGGAAAGATGGCAATACCCAGACAGGCGCTCAGCTTGCAATAACGCTCTTGCAGTACGAAAGGCGCCCGCATGACATCTTCTACCTTGCGCACCAGGCGAGGGATGTCATCCAAATCATGGATGCCTGAAAACGCAATGATGAATTCGTCACCGGAAACGCGGGACGCAATATCGGTGGCGCGACGGTCTCGATTCAACCGGGTGGCCAGTTCCACCAACAGCAAGTCTCCCTGGTCATAGCCCAGCGCTTCATTGATGTCGATGAAATGGTCGACATCAAGATGGACCAACACCAGGGAACCTGACTGGCGACGACACTCCAACAGGGCCAGGTTAAGTTGCTCCTCCAGGCTATGCCGGTTCAGTAGGTGAGTCAGGCGATCATAGCGGTTGGCAAAATCCAGCTCTCGATGTGCACGTTTCTGATCGGACAGATCAACGTCCACGCAGAACATCAGCGGTTCATCAGTGTATTCATTGAGCATCACGTGATGGGAAAAGACCGGCACCAGCTCACCGCTACGGTGCCGAAGCTCTATCTCATCGGAAGGGATCTCATTTCCCTGCTCGATCCAGTCGCGATGGGCCTGGATGACTCCCTCTCGCATCGGGGCTGGGATGATCAGTTCTTCCAGCAGTCGCCCCTGAGCTTCTTCTGGGGTATAGCCGTAGAGGCGCGTGCTGGCCTTGTTCCAGTAGATCACCCGCCGATTTCGGTCATACCCCTGCACTGCAACCTTCGGCAAACTCTCGAGCAGGGCTCGGAAGCGCTGTTCGCTGACAAGGAACTGGTGACGGAGAAGGTCAGGACAAACCGATCCCGCTTCCTCCTCGTGTCCCGCTTCACGAAAAGACAGGAGGCGTGGCTGACGCCTGATCAAGCTGATCGTTTGCAAGATGCGTCTTAGCATGCACTTCTCTCTCGCCTCAGAGAATCGACATCGGCACCGAAAGCGCTTCTTGCCGGGGCGTTACTCCTTATCCTACACGGCTTCTTGAAAACAGCGACCCCCCGAGCATCCGCCGGGGGGTCGCTGGTGCGCCCGGCCCTGAACCGACCGGGCAGAGTCGTGGCGCCGGCCTTACAGGCGCACCCCCTCGAAGGTGACGTAGAGCTCGAGGGCGTGCATGGCCTCCGGCAGATCGCTCATGTCGATGCCGAAGTCGCCCAGGGTCAGCATGGTGCTACCTTCGAAGCCGGCGCGGTAGCTCCCCCAGGGGTCTTCGCCCTCACCCACCAGCGTCACCGGCATCTCAATCGACTGGGTCTCGCCCTTCAGCGTCAGATCGCCCGTCAGCACGCCTTCGGCGTCGCCGCTGGGCGCAAAGCCGGTGGAGACAAAGGTCGCCGTCGGATGATCGCCGGCGCCGAGGAAGTCATCGCTCAGGATATGACGGTCACGCTCGGCGTGATTGCTGTTCAGGCTGGTGACATCGACCTCCATCTCGAGGCTTGCGGCCTCGAGGTTCTCCGGATCGTAGTGGAACTGGCCGGAGAATTTCTCGAAGTTGCCGAGGATGTAGGAGTAGCCGAGGTGGTTGATCTTGAACTGGATGAAGGCGTGCTGGCCTTCGATATCCACCGCATAGTCATCGGCCTGGGCCTGGCCGATCCCCACCAGGGCGGTGGCGGCCAGGGCGCTGGCGAGCGCGGCTGTTTTGAACGCAGTTGGCTTAAACGCACTTGGCTTGAACACAGTTGCCTTGAACATAGAGATCTCCTTCCAGTTTTCGTCAGGGGGTGTCGAACATACACGCGGGGCCTGCCGGTTGGCAGCACTCAGGGGCGCCGGGAACGCACCGGGTTGAGCATGCGGGTGAGGGTGTCCCGTCTGTCCAGGACATGGTGCTTGAGGGCCGCCAGCAGGTGGCCGCCGGCCAGTATCATGAGAGTCACGGCGGCATACCAGTGGATGTCACCGGCGATGCTCTCCTGGTTGGGCAGACGGCTGATCAGTGCCGGCACCTCGAACCAGTCGAACACGCTGATGGCGCGACCGCGGGCCGTGGAGATCAGATAGCCGCTGAGCATCACCACCAGCAGGACGACGTAGAGCAGCGTGTGGCCCACGTGGGCGGCCAGGCGTTCCCAACGGCGACCGTGGGCGGCGGGGGTAGGATTCATGAAGCGCCAGATCAGGCGCAGCAGGGTGGCGAAGAACAGCAGGATGCCGATGGAACGGTGCCACCAGGGGGCCAGGTTATACCAGGTATCGAGGTACCCCAGGTCGGTCATCCACCAGCCCAGCGCGAAGAGACCCACGATGGTGAGGGCGCTGAGCCAGTGCAGCAGGATACTGACGATGCCCCAGCCGTAACGGGTGTTGCGCCACATGGGGATGTCCTCGTGATCTCGATGAAGGGAAAAGCCTACCCCAGCGCATCATCAGCATCTGCTGAAAAAAGCCGAACCAATCTTTCGGAAAAACCGTTCGGGAAGCGCTGATATACGTCGCGAGCGATGAGAGCCTGGCCGCCGCCGGAGTGGAGCAACCGGAGTTGACTGGGTGCTCAATGAGGATTGCGAGCACCGCCGGCGGCCAGGATATCGAGCGCAGCAGTAAATCAGTGTTTCCTTAGCTGGCTAGCGCCTCCAGCAGTAACTGCGCGGTGGGCCCGCTGGAGGCCGGGTTCTGGCCGGTGATCAACAGGCCATCGCGGAGCTGGAAGGGAGCGAAGTCATCGCGGCTGCGCTGGTAATCCGCTCCCTGCTCCTTGAGGGCGTCCTCGAGCAGATGCGGCACCACGTCGCCGAGGCCAACCGCGTTTTCCTCGCTGTTGGCGAAGCCGGTTACGCGCCGGCCCTTGACAAGCGGCTCGCCATCCGCGGTACGCGCCTGCAGCAGCACCGTGGGGGAATGGCAGACCGTGGCCACCGGACGATCAACGGCCAGGAAGCCCTCGATCAACCGCTTGGCGTCGACATCATCGGTGAGATCCCACAGCGGACC
>JAIVHL010000214.1 GCA_020201075.1 Halomonas sp.
CGATGAGCCTGGCTAGCTGCGGCCAGGCCATGCAGCAACAGCCCGGACCCGGCAGCGAGGCCGTCCGCCTGGAATCTGACTGGGCGGTGGCAGAAGACGGCTACCGGCTGCCGCTGCGCCATTGGCCCGCCGAGCAGACGCCTCATCGCGAGCCACACGCCCTGGTGTTGGCCGTACACGGCTTCAACGACCACGGCGGCAGCTTCGACATCATGGCCAAGGCGCTTGCGCTCCACGGCATCACAACCTACGCCCATGATCAGCGCGGCTTCGGCCTGACAGACCAGCGACGGATCTGGCCCGGGCACGAGCGGCTGGTCGCCGACGTTCGCCACCTCGTCACGCTGCTCCAGGCCCGCCATCCCGATACGCCCCTCTACCTGGTGGGGAAGAGCATGGGCGCCGCGGTGGTACTGCTCACCCTGGAAGAGGATCCGCCGCCGGTGGCCGGGAGCGTGCTGATTGCCCCAGCCGTGTGGGGCCTCGACGCCATGCCCTGGTACCAGCGCGCTGCCCTATGGGTTGGGATTCGGCTGATTCCCTCGCTCAGCTTCTCATCAAATACGGTTCGCCGGCTGGGCATCGAACCCACCGACGATCCCGAGATCAAGGCGCGCCTGGCCCATGATCCGCTTATCCTGCGCCGGGCACGGGTCGACACCCTGCACGGCGTCAGCGTGACCATGGACCTGGCCCTGGAGGCCGCCCGCGACTTGCCCACACCGGCGCTGATCCTTTACGGCGATGAGGACCATGTGATCCCACCCGAGGCGATCTGCGCGCTGCTCGAGCGGCTGCCAGAGCATGACAATGACCTCCCCGGCTGGCGCCTGGTCCTCTATCCTGACGGCTACCATATGCTGACCCGCTATACCCAGCGCGAGCGCACCGAAGCCGACCTCGCCGCCTGGCTGCTCGACCCGAGCGCTGATCTGCCCTCCGGCAACGAGCAGAGCCGAACACAGGCCAAATACGCGCTTTGCCATTGAGTCTCGCAACGCCGGCACCAACGCTATTGGCCTGCATTCGGTAGCGAACCGAGCTCATGCCAAAGCCGCTCGACTCGCTTCGAATAGATGCATTGAGCCGTGCCGATCGAGGCCTTAGCGCCGAGAGATTACGTGATCGCGAGCGTTGAAAATCGGATTGACATGTTATGCGATTGAGCAGAGGCTTCGTGAAATGACCGAATTTACCCACGGACTTCCCCCCTATGATGATGGCAACACGGAAGAGCTGGTGAATCAGCTCGATGTCGCTATCGCCCGGCTTGCCGCCGCCAATGCCCTTGCTGAAGTCTCTCCCGTATTCGAGGTGATCGACGCGGTGCGTCCTCTCATGTTCGATACCAGAGGGCTCGAAACCCTTTACGCACGCATACCAGCGATCGAGGCCGCCGGTTTCTTCGGCGGAAGTGACTGGGATTATCCCCAGACGCTGGTCCCTTCGCTCGCCGTGCGTACCGTGCGACATGGCGACCCCATCGCCACCCTGGTCGAGAGTCTGAGCCAGATTCGCCTATTGGCCGTTGCCAAGGGTGACTTTTCTCACCCATCGGTCTCAGCGGAACACGCCAATCACTTCCTCGCGCAGGTGATGGCCATGAACCTCGATATCGTGGTCAGCGATCTGCAGGAGAGCGACCGCCTGCGCCCTGACCGACTCGGGTATGCTGTTCAGAATCTCTATCACTATATGCTTGAACATCTGGGCTACCAGAATCTACTGGAGCATCTGGTGGCAGAGGTCTGGCGGATCCTGGCCCAGCGCCCCGTCCAGGTCAACGGCGTCAAGCAGATGGTGACTCAGATCGCCGCCTGCCTGAACTCGCCGGACACCCTGGTGGGCGAAGCCAGCGAGGATGCTCGCCAACTCGTCGATGCCGTCTTCGGCCCCACCGCAGGCTGCCGCGAGGATCCCGGCTTCGATATCTACGCCGAGCGGCTGGCGAGCATGGACGATGCGACCCTGCTGCAGGAAGCCATTGCCTTCGCCCAGGCCATGCACAGCACCGGCCTGGTCTCTCCCACCAGCCAGGCCGCCTATGGGCTCGCCATGATGCTCGAGCGAGGCATACTCTATTCGCCTCCAGTGGCTCCCTCACTGTGGCGACAGCTGAGGCTCCCGCTATGTGATGCCGCCGCAAAGAAGATTGCTGCTGTCTTCGGCAACCGCCGCTCACCGGAGTGTTTTTTACTCGCCGACGTTCTCAATGTGCTGGGTCGACCGCTGGGCGTGGGGCAGGGTAATTACCCCACCTGCCAGTCAACACGCGCCCTCTCCATGTGGGCCTACAATACCCCGGCGGAACTGCTGCGAGTCGTTGCCTGGGCGGCGCGCGACGATGAAGTGGTCATGCGCTTCGAAGGCAATAGCATTTCCTCGCGTGAGCTTGGGACTGGCCTGGCGACCGAACCGCCGGTGGATGTCGATGCTGTTTCGCTATTGACCGTGCCACACCTCGATCGGGTGTACTTCGAAATGGGGCGCCGAAGTATCGGCCGCGGAGAAGACCCGCACAAGTGGGTCAACGCCGAATTCCATGGTGATCATGTGGGCCATGGATTTCGCATTGCGGTCGATGTCTTTACCGGTAAATTGAAGGACTTCGAGGGTTTTATCCGTGACTTCTATGCGGCGTATCACCCCTTCTATAATGGCAATATTCCGGTCATCAATCCCCAGCCAGCAGGGATTGCTGTGACCGACAGCGCCACGCGTTTTTTGGGCTGGCACGCCATCACGATCCAGCGCCTTGCGCTCGACCCCAGCCAGATCATGCGGGTGTATTTCTTCAACCCCAATAACGACAGCGGACAGGATTGGGGACAAGGTATCGTCACCTCTACCCAGGGTAATGGCGAACTCTATGGCGAGGCTTCTCTACCGATTGCCCAATTTGCATCTCGTCTGTATGTCTTTCATTATGACCCTATAGAAAAAGGCGAGACGGCTATTATCCCAAGCGATGAAGTAGATCTGGCCATGAATCTGGCCCAGAATAGCTGGGCATCGGAGCGCTAACCGAAATGCCCGGTTGTCAAGCTTGACAAGATCGCTCGAGACCGAGCGACAGCATCCTGCCCCAGGCAGAAGGAGAACAAAACATGTCGACCGTATCAGAAACTCCGGCAACCAATGACGTTTCAAGCTGGACCGATCCGACAATGGATTCGGTCCGCGGTACTGAAACGCCCAAGGATCCCAACAAGGGTTATATCGCCCTGCTGGGCTGGAGTGTCAATGCCATCAAGGCGGCGCAGAAGTTCGACCGCCGCTATGTGGTAGTGGCGCCCGACTGGGCCGGCGATTTCTGTGAAGCCAACAACATTCCGTACATCCCCTGGGATTTCGTGCGCTTGAATGATCGTTCCATGGAAATTGCCGAACGACTCAAGGAAGAGGGCGTTGACGTTGCCATCCCGCTATTCGAGGAAACCGTCGAATGGTCCGGCGCGATCAACTCGGTGCTCATGGGCAACCCGCGCATGTACGGACAGTCCATTCTGTTCCGCGACAAGGCGCTGATGAAGCGGCGCGCACAGCTGGGCGGCATTCGCGTGGGGATCTTCGAGGAAGCCCACGAGAAAGAAGACATCATTCGTTTCATGAAACGCGTCAACCAGACGCTGCTCAAGCTAGAAGGCGACCTGGACGACCCGATTCACGTCAAGGCCTTCGACAAGGCCGGCTGCCTCGGCCACCGGATGATCCGCCATGTTGATGAGATCGAGCATATTCCGGAAGAGGAATACCCGCTGCTGATGGAAAGCCATTTAGATGGCTGGGAATTTGCCGTCGAGGCCTGGATCCACAACGGCAAGATCAAGTTCCTCAACATCTCAGAATACGTGACCCTGGGGTACTCGGTCTTCGTTCCCGCCACCAAAGAACTCGAAAGCTGGCGCAATGCCATCACCAAGCAGATCGAGCTGCTGATCAAGACCTTTGACATTCAATTCGGCCTGATTCATCCCGAGTACTTCGTGACGGCCGACGGCGAGATGTACTTTGGCGAGGTTGCCTATCGTCCGCCCGGCTTCAAGGCCTTTGAACTGATCGAGCGTGCCTACGGGTTCAGCGCCTATCAGGCCTCGATGATCGTCTTCGATCCCAAGAGCACCCAGGAAGAGGTCGATGCTTTCTTCCCGAAGGAAGTGGAGGATGCCAAGGGCTATGCGGGCTGCTTCGGCGTCTATCCGCGTCGTCGTGTGGTCAGCAAGCTCGAGATGCCCCCGGAAACCACCGAGCACCCGTACTTCGAGTCTCACGAACTGGTCGCGCCGGCCGAAGAGACGGTTCCCGACCGCTCGGCCTTCGGCACCCACTGGGGCCTTATCTTCTTCTTCGGTGACGACCCAATCAAGATGCGCGATCTGCTCAAGGCCCAGGAAGATCTGGACTTCTACGTCTAGCACTCCGCACCACAGACTCGCATCTAGTTTTACATGACGGGGGCAGGGCTTAGTGCCCTGCCCTTTTCATGTCGGCACACTACCCCCCTCAACACGACACGACGTTGACGACGTTGACCGCTTTCGCGGATAGACTCATAGCCAGGGTACACAATAGAGAACCACGGATGAGAAAGGTCCTGATAGCATTGGCCGCCTGCGCCGTCCTGAGCGCCAACGCCGACACCCTCCCGGATACCGCCGGCGGCGAGCTCAATAATGGCTCGGTGCCGGAAAGCGATAGCGATTTTCCCCTCTGGGCCAACGAGCAGATTGACCCCATGCACGACAGCGTGTCGCGCTGGGTCGAGACGACCTCGCGCAGACTCGACGGCTTCTTCGGCACCACCGACGCCCTAACCATCGAGAACGACTCCTACATGCGTATCAGCCAGGGCTGGCGCTGGAGGGAAGGCGAGGACTTTAGGCAGGACGTTGGCGTCCGATTTCGTCTCGATATGCCCACCACCGAAAAGCGCCTGCGGCTGATCATCGAGAGCGAACCGGAGGAAACACAAGGCACCCTGGCCGATCAGGACAACCAGCTGGTGGACGATCGCATCAGCGGAGTGGAGAGCCTGCGTATTGGACTGAAACGTCTCGGAAGCCGCGACAAGAGCGAGCGCTGGAACACCCAGGTCGGCGCCGGTGTTCGCGTTCGGTTGCCTCCGGATCCCTACGCGCGCGTGATTACTCAGCGTCTGTGGACCCTCAACGATGGCCCCTGGCAGTTGGAGAGCGACAACCGCCTCTCCTGGTTCAACAAGGATGGCTATTCCGCCCGCACCCGCTGGGACCTGGGCCGTCCGGTGGATGAGGACCGCCATCTTCGCTTCATCACCAACGTGCAGTGGCGTGAGGAGGTCGACCGGCTGGAATTCAGCGAAACGGTAGAACTCAATCGACGCATCGATCGACGTCAGGCAATCCGTTATAGCGCCGTCATGCTGGGCGAGAGTGGCTCCAGCCCCAGCATCGAGGACACTTACCTGCAGACACGATACCGGCGCGACCTGCACCGCGGCATTCTCTTTCTGGACGTGGCACCGACCCTGCATTTCCCCCGGGAGAACGGCCGCGACCCGCGCTGGGCGCTAGACCTGCGGCTGGAGATGTACTTCCGCCGCGAGATCGATCGCGTCCGTCTATAGTACTGTCGTGAGTATCCGCAGATGCGATGCCTGACGCCATTGACCGTCTGATGGAAACTCGTCACAATTGATAAGAGTTATCACTTGCATTACGTCACGAGCCGACCATGAGCACAGAGCGACCCAAGGCCTACTATACCGCCGTCTTTCTGCAGGTCTCCTTTCGCGCCATAAAGCAATCGATGGCTGGTAAGGCCAGTGACGGCCTGCCCTGCTGGCTCGATACTCGAATGCTCGGCATGCTCTCCCGTGAGCTTGAGGCGTGCTCTGAAGAGGTAACACACCTCACTGCGGCCCACGAGGCCTTGGAGACCGCAAGGGAGGAGTGCAGTCAGCTTGTAGCCCGCTGCCCCGGGGGCCTGGACAGTACCTACTGCCACCGTCATCTGGACGCCATCCTCAAGGCTCTGCAACGCGCCATCGACTCGCTGGCCAATGCGCCAGCATCCACCGATGAGTCTCGCCGGCATGCCCAGGTGTCGCCGCCCCAACTCTGCGGCGTCACATTGAGTTCGTCCGCCCCCCGGCCAACCTGGATGGCATCCAGCGTCCAGAAGGCCACCGGCTCGCCTCGGGTGTCTTTACCCAGGGCAAGGGGTGAACCGGATACCAGCAGCGATACCGCACCACAGTCACAGGTCATTTGCCCGTAGGGTCCGTTGCTCATGGAGCGCTCCATTTTGAAAGACGTATGGTTTCGGTACTCCCCACCCTAGCGGTCAACGCCGACAATGCCTATGGCGGCGGACCATCGACGCGGATACGAACCCGCCTCGCCAAACGATGCCGATCAGCGCCGTGACTCCCTGGCCAGCCCTGTTATTGTGCTATTTCGGTTGAAGAACTCCCAAGTAACCCCCCAAAGGAGCTCGAATAATGATCGATGCGAAGGACATGGCCTACCTGGAGAGATGCGTGGCGCTGGCGGAGCAGGCGCTTAAGATCGGTGACGAGCCCTTCGGTTCGATCCTCGTGAGCGGCAATGATGAAGTGCTGGCGGAGGACCACAACCATGTGGCCGGCGGGGATGCCACGCAGCACCCCGAGTTCTTCCTGGCGCGCTGGGCAGCGGAGCATCTCACGCCAGAGGAACGGGCGAGAACTACCGTCTATACGTCGGGTGAGCACTGTCCCATGTGCGCGGCAGCCCATGGCTGGGTGGGCCTGGGAAGGATCGTTTACGCCAGTTCATCGCAGCAGTTGATAGGCTGGCTTCAGGAAATCGGCGCCAGCCCGGCGCCGGTGGCGGCGCTACCGATCCATCAGGTGGTGCCGAATGCCGAGGTGGAGGGGCCGGTGCCGGCCTTCGCTCAGCGTCTACGCGGTCTGCATCGCCGGCTTCACGGGGCCTGAGCGGTGCGCAGGCGCGTTAACCGAGGCCCTAACGGCGTCTCTTTATCCGGTACATATCGCTGTCCGCATGGCTCAACAGCGTATCGGCATCTTCCCCGTCTGCGGGATAACGGGCCACGCCGATACTGCAGGAAAGGACGATCCCCACAAAGTCAGCGCCCAACGGCTCGGCCAGTGCCGCAAGAATCTGCTCCACCTTGGCGGAAAGAGCATCCGACGAGGGAATGTCCGTCAACAGAACGGTGAATTCATCACCGCCCATCCGGGCCACCGTGTCTGTCTCGCGAACGCAGCCTTCCAGTCGGCGTGCCACCGAGCAGATCACACGATCACCCATCGCATGGCCATGGACATCGTTGATCAACTTGAAATCATTGAGGTCCAGAAACAGCAGAGCCAGGCCGCTTTGGTAGCGATGAGCCGCATTTATGGCCGAAGCCAGTCGGTCATAGAACAGCGAGCGGTTGGTCAGCCCGGTCAGGGGGTCATGGTGGGCGAGGTAGCGTAGCTCTTCTTCGGCCTGTCTCAGTGCCGATACGTCCCGCGCCACACCGATCCGAACTCCCTCCTCCTCATACCAACGGGCAGACCACAGGATGTGTACAACGCCACCATCCTTACGGATGTAGCGGTTGCGGAAATCCAGATGCGGCTGACCATTCATGACTCGGGTAATGGAATCCAGTGAGGCCGCCAGGTCATCAGGATGCATGTAGTCGGTAATGGTCGTCCCTGTCAATTCGTCGGCACGATAACCCAGCATTGCCTCACAGGCATCACTCACAAAGACGATCTGGTTGTCCCTATCGACCACGAAGACCGTGTCCAGCATCAAATGGATCAGCTTGGGATAGAGCGCTTTCAGGTCAACGG
>JAIVHL010000137.1 GCA_020201075.1 Halomonas sp.
GACGGCCTGTTGAACATGGCAAATTAAGATGCCCCGAGGATACGTCACCCTCCCTCTCTTCGCTCCCTGAATTCGCGGAACTGCCTTCATGGACGTGGCGCCATGGAATAACCCGCGCTGTTTCGAACATCCGGTGAGCATCGGGCGGTGATACGACCGCCGATTGGCTGTGACTATATAAGCCAATTGTGTTTCTTATTGACCCTTTTTCGGAAGCTCTGCCATGATGTGGAGTGCTATCCATTGATAAATCCCCCCAACAAACGACAAGGAGGTGTGTTCATGCCGCATACCCTGCCCGATCTTAGCTATGCCTACGATGCCCTGGAACCGCATATCGATGCGCTGACCATGGAGATTCACCACTCTCGGCATCACCAGACCTACGTCAACAATCTGAATGCCGCCTTAGAAGGGACAGGCCTGGAAGACGTACCGGTCGACGAGCTGCTGGCCAACCTGGACCGCGTGCCGGCCGACAAGCGCCAGGCTGTCATCAACAACGGTGGCGGCCATTCCAACCACAGCATGTTCTGGCAGATGATGTCGCCCAACGGCGGCGGTGCCCCCAAGGGACAGGTCGCCCAGGCCATCGACAAGGAACTGGGCGGTTTCGATGCCTTCAAGGAGGCCTTCACCAAGGCAGCCCTGACTCGCTTCGGCAGCGGCTGGGCGTGGCTCTGTGTCACCCCGCAGAAGACCCTGGTGGTGGAAAACTCCCTGAACCAGGACAGCCCTCTCTCCAACGGCAATACCCCGGTGCTGGGCCTGGACGTTTGGGAGCACGCCTACTACCTGAAGTTCCAGAACAAGCGCCCGGACTACGTGGCCGAGTTCTTCAACGTCATCGACTGGGACGAAGTCGAAAGCCGCTACCAGGCCGCCAAGGCCTGATGAGTCGCTGACTCACCCCGCATAGGGCCAAAGCCCTTTGTGATCATGCATCGCCGCACCCTCGGGTGCGGCGATGTTGTTTATGCCAGCGGCACGACTTCCAGCGCCTCAACGGGTCCGAACCACTGCTGGAGAAGGCCGCGCTGATCTCCGAGCAGCAGCCTGAGGTGGCTAGCCAGCGGGTGGTTTGCCGACAGGCGTCCGGCGTAGTCGCGAAGTGACGCCTGGAGGGAATATTGATCCGATGGCAGCTGCTCTCCGCCAGCTTGGGTGAACAGGACGTCAAAAGGTGGAAGTAACAAATGGGTCGCTCTGCTGCTCAAGGCGTTGTGAAGCCCTGCGGCATCGAAATCGCCCAGGTAGAGATGCGCCTTGTCGGTGCCGGCCCAGGCCTCAGCGACCCTGGCGAAGGCGCCACCATAGTGGCTGTCGCCGCGGTAGAGCACCAGCGGGCGGGGCCAGTCGGCCAAAACAGAAATGGCGGTGTCGAAGGCGTAGAAACCGTCGAGGTTTTCGATCTGGATCAGGACATCAAACGCGTCCAGGGCGAGGTCGCGCCAGTCGAGGTCGAGAAAGTCGCGGGGCCGAGACACCAGACCGATGCGTGAATCGGCGGAGGGAAGATTGGCCAGCACGCGATGCTTCCGCGGACTCATCCGCACGCTCTTCTGTTCGCGATTGCCGAGCTGGGCCTGCTCAGCGCTTGTCAGGCCACTGAGGTCGTCCTTGATAGACGGCTCACCCAGGGCGGCCAGGGCCTCATCGATCTGCGCCAGCAGATCATGATCGAGGCGCAGCCGGCCGTGGGTCAGCCGTGGGCCGAGCTCGATATCGTGCTCCTGGCACCAGGCGACGATCTCATCCACTACCTTGCTGCGGCGCTTTTCTACATGGGGGACGCTGCTTAGTGGCGGAAAGGCGTCACGCAGCAGGTTACGGGCACGCGGTAAAAGATGCATAAGCTTACCTCTGTCTTCCGGGCACCTGCGGCGCCATTCGCGCAGCAAAGCTGCACTTCCACAGGAACCTCGCAACGTCACTCCTTATGCATTCAGCTGAAGGATGACGTCGTGGATCAGCCGCAGGTGGTTGAAGGGGCTGGCCTGGGTCTCCTGCTGGTGCAGGCGAAAGGCGCGCTGTTCACCGCGCGGCAGGCCCTGGTGCTCGGCGATCACCTGGAATAGCCAGATCTCCTCGCCCCACTCGAACTCGCTCTCCTGCAGGTACTCCAGCGCACTGAGTGGCTGACCGCCGCTATCCACCACCGTGAGGTAGAAGCGCTCAACGTCCTCCTTGAGCGCCTGATGCCGCGCGGCGACGAGAGTGTTCCCCTGCGGCGCGGCGGCACCGGCGGCGGAGACCGGCTCGGGGCTCGGCGCGGGCATGGGCAGGCGGTGGAGCAGCCCGGTGAGGGTGCGGGTGTCGGCGTCATGGTCAAGAGCGGCGGCACCGGCGGCGATCATGGGCGCGGCGCGGTTGACCAGTGCAGGCACCTCGCTGCGGCGAGCGTAATTGCCGGGCACGAAGCCGGGGTGCTCATGCAGGAAGGCAGCCATACCAGCCACCAGACGGCTGCGCGACTGCTGCTGACGGAAGCGCGCCAGCAGCTCGATCATCCGCCGCTGCACCTCGCGCAGGCTGGTGTAGTGCTGGGTGAGTTGGTGCTGAAGGCCGCTGACCAGCAACTTGCGCAGGGCGCCGTCGCTACCCACCAGCTCGATCAGCTCGGCAAGGTCGATCAGTTCCAGGCCGTCAAGCAGGCGCACGATCTGCTTCTGGGCGCGCTCGTTCTCGCGGATTTTGTCGCCCAGCCGGCTGACGAAACCGAAATCGCTGTTGAGGCGCCGCCACAGGCTATCGATGGCATCGGCGAAGCGGCCGTTGAGGTCGTCCACTTCCTGGCGCAGGCGCAGTAGCTGCTGCGCCTGGCGCCAGTATTCGCCGGCGTCGCGGGCCTCACGGTAGCTCTGCACCAGGCTGCGCAGTAGCTCGAGGGTCTCCGCCACGTCGGCGTTCACATGGCGACGGGTCTCGTCGGCGAGCATCTCGGCAATCAGCTCGCGCACCTTGGGGGCAAGCTTGACCCCGCCCTGCTCATCGGGGCGCCATAAGATGCGCGCGGCCAGCAGCCGGTTGAGCGCCGTCTTGCTCAGTCCCGCCAGCGGCACCTCGTCCCGGGCATAGCCCGCCATCAACGCCTCGGCGTGCTTGCCGAGCAGCGCCAGGCGCTCGGCGCCGGTGCTGATCAGGCGGCTCTCCAGGGTATGGGGATCGCTGACGCCGACCATCACAGCAGGCTCTCCTGGCTTGCGGGTGCCTGATCGTCGATGGGCAGGTTCTCTTCGTCGCGAATGAAACGCACCAGATCGATCAGGTAGTCGATCTTGGCAGTCACCACGAAGTACTGCCGATCGGCGTGGGGCTGAAGCAGATAGCCATGCTCCTTGAGGCGCTTGAAGACCTGCTTGATCTGAGCGTCGAGCTGCTCGCTCTGGGAGCCGAAGAAGGGATCGGTCGCCAGGCGCTCGAGACGCTCGCGCAGGCCTTGGTTATCCTCGCAGCGGGAGCTGAAATCGGCAGGCTTGAGCACGTCGCCGGGGGAGGCTAGTCCGTCGCGACCCAGGGTCTCCTGCACCAGCTGCAGCCACTCCAGCAGCGGCAGCAGACTGTTGACCGTATCGGCCAGCTGGCGCGAGAGCTGCTCCCGGGCGATCTCGTCGAGCGCTCGCCAGGCCAGGAAATAGACGCTGCCTTCGTCGTTGGTGGCCAGGCGGCGGTTAAGCGGACGCAGATAGGTATCGAGCTGCGCGCGAGTCGCGTCGTCCGCGAGCCGCCGGAAAGCGCTCTCGTCGCTCACCGCGCAGATAAACTCGCCGGAAAGCAGGCGTTCGAGCAGGGGGCCCAGCTCGACCATCGAGTGTTCAAGCATCGTGTGTTCAACCGTCGAGTATTCAACCATGGAGCGCTCGCTCATGAGTCGGCCTCCTCGGCACGAGCCTGCAGGCGCTGGGCCAGGCGGCTCAGGCGCGGTTCAATGCGCTTCAAGAGGCGCCTGTCGGGGGCGGCCTCGTCACGGTCGATCAAGTAGCGGTTGTGGAACAGCAGCAGCACGTCCGACTCCGGGTTGGGAAAGGCGCCGACGATATGAATGCGGTTATTGTCACAGGCGTCGAACAGCTTCTCGACATTGTGGTAGGCCAGGGTACCGATCTCGTCGATGGGCCAGTGGATGGCGATCTCGGCCTGGCCGCGCAGCAGCCGGGTGAAGGCGAGCAGGAACTTGCACAGGATCAGGTAGGCCATGCCATGACTGGATGACTCAAGCAGCTGGCGGTCGTTGCGTATTACCAGATCGGTACCGCCTTCGTTGAGGTGAAGCTCCAGACGCAACAGGCTCTCGAAGCTGTACTGCTGGTCGCTGCGCAGGAGCTCCACCACGTCGGCCAGGGCATCCAGATAGTCGTCGCTGGGCAACGGTTGACCCGACTCGCGCCATTCGCGGTAGCGCTGAGCGAAGCGCTTGAGCGGTTCCCAGAAGCCCAGCTCATCGATGGTAGATTGGATCTTCACCTCGGCGCGACCGATACCCTCCAGCGTCAGATCGTCAGCCACCTCGTCGGAGAGCCGGCGGCTCTGGGCGTTGATACGCCGGTTGAGGTCGCGGAACACGGTGAAGAACTTGTCCAGGTCGTCGCTGAGGTTGCGCCCCTCCTGCAGCAGCTGCTGCTGCTGACCCTCCAGCAGCTGGAGCATGTCGCCCAGCACACCGAGCAGGCGGCGCGGACTTGGGTCCTCGAGTTTGCCACGCTCCAGCTCCAGGGCGTCCTGGAAGTCGGCGCCGGCACCCTTGACCAGGTCGACCTCGATCTTCTCGCAGCCGCGACGTAGCTCGTCGAGCTGGCGTGCATGCTCGGCCAGCGCCTGGTGGGCGCGCTCGATGCGCTCGGCAGCATCACCCGAAGCCTCGCCGCGGGGCTCGGCTGCCGGCGCCAGCGCCAGGCCCGCAAGCTTGTCGAGCAACGGGGCGAGGGTCTCGACCAGCGCTTGCTCGGCGTCGCCACGGGTCTTGAGGTCGCGGACCTCGGCCTGGTGTTCCTGGCTGGCGACACGAAAGTCGGCCTTCTGCTGCTCGCGCTCGCGCTCGGCGGCCTGGCGTTCGCGGACGAGCGACGCCTCCTTCTCCACCAGGCGCGGTTTGCGCTCCCCCCACTCCACGCGCATGAAACGGGCGTAGTCATCCAGCTCGTCCTGGCGCCGGGTGGTCTGGCTGATGCGCTTACCCAGCGTCTCGAGACGCGCGCGGGTCTCGTTGAGGCGAACGGTATCGACGCCCTGTTCGGAAAGCTCGAGGTCGAAGGCGGCCTCAAGCTCCTCGCGCTGGCGGCGGTTCTCCTCCTTGAGTTCGCCGAGCTGGCGGCGCTGCTGCTGAACCTGCTGTTCGTAGCCGGCCAGTCGGCCTTGGTAGTCGGCCGTCAGCTCGAGGCGCTGGGCGCGGTGTGTGTCAGCAAGGGATGAGAGTGCCTGGCGCTGCTCGTCGCGCAGCGCCTGCTGAATCGCCTGCTGCTCATCCAGGGTCCTACGGCAGGCGGCCTGCCGGGCCTGCTGGGCAACGGCGTGGCGCTCCTGGCACTGGCGACGGGCTTGCAGGGCGTAATCGACCTCCTCACCGGCACGGCGGTTTGCGCTGCGCGCACGGTCGAGGCGTGCAGAGGCTTCCTGCACTTTTTCATGGCGCGCTTTCAGGGCCTTCTCCGCCGCCTGCACCGTGGCCTGGGCCTTGCTGAGAGCCTGTTCAGCGGCCTCGATCTCGGCCAGCAGGCTGGCCTCGTCCTGGGCGTAGTCAGGCAGCGCAATCGCGGCCAGGTCCAGTGCCAGCCCGAAAAGGTCGTCGCTGGCCTCATCGTTGAACTGAGGGGCCAGGTCGCGTCGCTCCAATAGCTCGGGAGCGATCACTTTGCCAAGGCGCTGCTCCCAGCCCTCACGGTGATGGCGCAGGAAGTGCCGCAGGCTGCCCTGGGCGGGATCGCGCTGAATCCGCAGCGTCTCCAGGTGCGCCTCGGCCCGGGAGTGCTGCGCGCGAGCCAGCTCCAGGTCGCGATCGGCAGTCTCCCGCTCCTGTTTATGTTCATCGAGTTGGCCGCGCACGCTATCGACCGCCGCTGCGGCAGCCTGCTGTTCACTCTGGGCCTGATCGAGACGCGTCTGGGCCTGCTCAGCCTCGCGGGCCTCCTCAGGAGCCTGGGAAGGATGGGCCAGCTGCACATTGAGCTCTGAGAGCCTGGCGGTGCCCTGCTCCAAGCGAGCGCGATAGTCGTCATCCAGGGCCTGTCGGCGGGACTGATAATCGGTTTCCAGGCGGTTCTCGGCTTCGCGCTGAGCGTCGCGGCAGGCTTCCTTCTCCTCGCCCAGGGCGTCGAGCAGCGCCTGAGTCTCGTCGCGGCGCTGCTCCAGCAGGTCGCCCAGCTCAACCAGCCGCGCCTCCAGCCGGGCCTTGCTCTCCTTGAATGCCTGCTCCATGAGGTCGAGGTGGTCGCGCAACTGTTGCTGCTGTTCGCGCCACTGCGGCAGCGCCTTGAGGTCCTGCTCGAGGCCGGGCATGTCGGCCTTTTCGAAGGCCTCGAAGCGGCGCTGCAGGTCGTCCAGGTCGGTGCAGGTCTTGTCCAGTTCACTGTCGAGCTCGCTGGCGCGATCGTTGAGGGCGTCGCGAGCCTCTCGGTAGGCCTGCTCGCGGACCTGGAAGTCACGTTGGCGCTGACTTAGCTGCGCCTCGAGATCGGCTCGGGTGCGCTCGGCGCGATGGCGGTCGGCCTCGAGCTGTGGCCTAAGCTGCCACAGAGCGGCCTCGAGGTCGGCGAGCTCACGATCGAGGCTCTCCAGGGCGGCCAGCGAGCGCTGCAGGGGCGCCAGACGCATGGACTGGCGCATGCGGGCGATCCACTCCCGCGCCTTGGTGTTGCGGATTCGGGTGACTGGCAGCTCGACGCCATCCTCCTCGAAGATTGCCGCCAGCATGGTCTTGAGGGTATCCATCTTGCCCTCCTTGGCGTGCACCGCCGAGACCAGCTTCTCCATGTGGCGAATGCGCTGCCCGGGGCGCACCAGGCTGAAGCGGGCGGCGACCTGGCGCAGGCGGAGCCCATCGCGACTGTTGCCCCGGGGCTGGGAGGAAACGGGCTGGGAAGGAACGAGCTGGGTGAAGTCGTTCTGGATCACCGAGCGGTATTCGGAGGTGGCGCCGAGTTTTGGCGATAGCGAGACGCCCTGACGCCGCAGGCCGTTGGCCCACTGGGCGTAGTCCAGGGCGGCCACCCCGGCCTCGCTCTCCACCAGGTAGTCCTCGGGGCGATAGGGAGCGCCCACGAAGCGGTACTCCACGCCCCCCTCACTCTTCCGCGTCAGCACCGCCTGGCAGGTATCGCCCTCTTCGCGACGATACTCGTAGATCAGGTAGCTGTTGCGGTGCGGCAGGTAAAAGGCATCGAACTTGAGCCGCGTGCGCGGTACCACCTTGTTGGGCAGCTCGCCGTAGAATACCGGTACCAGACGTTGCAGGGTGGTCTTACCCGAGGCGTTGGTGCCGCAGATGTTGGTGTGACCATCCACACTGAGTTCAACCACGCCCTCGAGGTGGCCGTGTATCATCACGATGCGTAGCAGGTGAGCCATGTCGCGTCCTTGCTCCTTGTTGCTCGCAGGGCATTCACGAAGAGCCAATATAGTGCCGGAGGCGCGAGGCCATCTCAATCTGTCCGCGTGAGGTACCCTGAGGGCAACGCCGACGCCGGAGGAGCCCATGCCCTATCCTGTCGCCGCACAGCGGCTGAGAAATGCCCTGCAGCACCTGCTGATCCTGGCCGGCCTGGCAGTTCTGCTGGCAGTGCCAGGCTATCTACTGGCCGGCAGCTTTGGCGTGATTTGGGCCTTCGGACTGGTGGTGCTGACGCTCTATCTGGGCGGACGCATTCCCCCGCGCATGGCGCTGGCGCGGGCCAGCGCGGGCCGGTTGCACCGCCATCAGGCCCCTGAGCTCTACCGAGTGATGGACATTCTCTACCGTCGCGCCAAGCTCTCCAGTGACACCCAGCTGTTCTTCGTGCCGGCCACTGAACTCAACGCCTTCGCCGTGGGTGACGCCCGGGAGGGCGGCATCGCGGTTACCCGTGGCCTGCTGCGCGCCCTGTCCCTGCGCCAGCTGGCCGGCGTCCTGGCCCATGAAGTGAGCCACCTGCGCCACGGCGACACTCGTGTGATGTCCATGGCGGCGACCATGACGCGACTGACCCTCTGGTGTGCCGTCCTGGTCCAGTTGGGATTGCTACTGATGCTGCCCATGGTGGTAGCAGGGGAGCTTCGCATGCCTTGGCTGGAGCTGCTGGCGGTGGCCGTGGCACCCTCGGCCAGCACCCTGCTGCAGCTGGCCCTGTCGCGCAATCGAGAGTACACCGCGGACCTGGAGGCCGCCGCCCTGACCCGAGACCCCCAGGGCCTGGCCGAAGCGCTACAGGTGCTGGAACGCCATCAGGGGATCTGGCTCTCGGCACTGCTGCCGGGAGGAAATCCACCGGGCTGGTTCTGGCTACTTCAGACCCATCCGCCTACCGAAGAGCGCATCCGCCGACTGCACGACCTGGCCGAGCGCCAGCCGCCACGGCCACCCTCCCCTCGCCCCTATCGGCAACGGAATGAACCGGTGATCGATCGACCAACGCCGCTGAGCCACCGACAATGGCTGAGTCGCTGGCCGAGGCGCTGACAGGCGCACCCCATCCTCCACCGACATGTCTCATCAATACGTGTTCCATAACCGCCAGAGGCGGCCCCGAAAGGCCGCCTCTGGCGTCTGCACCGCCCCGGCATCCGGGGCGACGTCACTTACTGCGGGGGCATTTGCTGCTGTTGCATCTGCTCCTGCATCTGCCGCATCTGTTCTTGCTGCTGTCGAGCCAGACGCTCCAATTCGTCACGCTGCTCTGCGGTCAGGGTGGACTGGATGCGCGCCTGCATCAGGGCGCTTTCAGCGGTCATGTCGCCGGTGAGCTGGCCGAGGCGCTCGGCATCGCGGCGGATGGAGGCTTCATCGAAATCCGGACAGATCTGGCTCTGAAGCTGCATCTGAACGCCCTGGGCCTCGGTCTGCAGGGACTGCAGGTGCTTCTGGCCCTGGGTAAGCAGCGACACCAACGTCTGCTCCTGGCTGTCATTCAGGTTAACCATCTCATCGAGCTGGGCTACCTGCTGCTCAGGGCTGGGCGCCCCCTGCGGCATTTGCTGGGCAACCACGGGGGCGACCAGGGCGAAGGTCAGGGCAAGGGCGCTGCTGGTGATCACGGCAAAGGGCATAGAAAAGTGCTTAGAAGAAAAGGGCTTAGAAAAGGGCTTGGCAAATGACATGCAATCTCCTGAAAAATCATGGGAATCGAGCGACCCTAGCACGCCACCGTCGTGGATGACACCTCGGCCTATCGGCCACGACATCATCCTGACCGCTTCATCTCAAGCTAGAATCGCAAGCCGTCCACAATTTTGCTGTCGATGCCACCCAGGGCCAATTGACCGGCGTCCCCGGGGCGGTGCATGCTCGTCAGGCAACGAATCGCAAGACGCTGACTCAAATAAGGAAACCAACAATGAAAGGCTTTGCACGCAGCACGCTGGTTGCCGGTATTTCGCTGGCCATGATGGCCTCCGCCAACGCTTCGGACTTCGCTGATATGGATCCGGTCACCCTGCGACTGGCACACGTGGTCAATGAGCAGGACGGCTTCCATATCGCCGCGATGAAGTTCCAGGAACTGGTTCAGGAGCGCACCGAAGGCGCGGTCTCCGTGGACCTCTACCCCAACGCCAGCCTCGGCGATGAACGCACCCTGCTCGAGGGCATGCAGATCGGCACCGTGGACATGGGCGTGATCACCAACGGGCCGGTGGCCAACTTCGTCGAGGAGATGGCGGTGTTCGAACTGCCCTTTCTATTCTCCAGCCCGGAGGCCGCCTATGGCGTGCTCGACGGCCCTATTGGCCAGGAGCTCCTCGACAAGCTCTCCGAGGTCAACCTCAAGGGTCTGGCCTATGCCGAGCGGGGCTTTCGCAACCTGACCAACAGTGAGCGCCCGGTAGAAACCCCCGCGGATATGGATGGCTTGCGCATTCGCGTGATGGAAAATCCGGTCTATGTGGACACCTTCCGCGAGCTTGGCGCCAATGCCATTCCCATGGCCTGGACCGAAGCGCTCACCGCCATGCAGCAGGGCACCATCGACGGCCAGGAGAACCCGGTCAACGTCATCCACTCGTTCAAGCTCAACGAGACGCAGACCTACATGACCCTGTCGCGGCACACCTACGCGCCGGCGATCTTCGTGATGGGCATGCCGATCTGGAACCAGCTGCCCGAACCCGCCCAGGAGGTGCTGGTGCAGGCCGCTCAGGAAGCCGCCGAACACGAACGTCGCGTGAACGCAGAGATGGAGGCCGAGCAGCTGGCTGAACTGAGAGAGTCGGGCATGCAGATCATCGATGATGCCGATCTTGAGGCCTTCCAGGCCGCCGTGGCGCCGGTTTATGAGAAGTACGGCGAGCAGTTCGGCGACTACCTGACCCGCATCCGGGAGGCGATGGAATAAGTGAGCCTGCTTGCGCGCTACCTGCTGAGCCCCCTGCAGTGGTGTGAGCGCGCCCTCGACGCCGTCATGCAACCCGTGGTGTTTGCGGGCATGGCGGCGCTGATTGGCGTGATCACTCTGCAGATCGTTTCGCGGGTGTTCTTCACGGCGGTGGGCTGGACCGAGGAGGTCGCCCGCTTCCTGCTGGTGTGGATCACCTTCCTGGGCGCCACGCTGGCCTTTCAGCGGGGGCGCCATATCGCCGTGACCTTTGTGGTGGATGCCCTGCCGCGGCGACTGCGCCAGCTGGCGCGCCTCGCCGCGGTGCTGGTAGCGCTGGGGTTCATGGTGGCGCTGATCGTGATCGGCTATCGCTACATGCAGGTGCAGAGCTTTCAGAAATCCGCCTCGTTGCGGCTCTCGATGACCTACGTCTATGCCGTTATTCCGTTCGCCGGCGCGATCATGGCCTGGTATGCCCTGGTCGACCTGCTGGAGCTGCTCATCAAGGGGCCATCGACCCATGATGCAAGCAGCGATACCGGCGAGGCTCCCCTCCCATGACCGGCATACTATTCCTGCTGTTCTTCCTCTTCATGCTGCTGGGGGTGCCCATCGCCCTGGCCATCGGCGCCAGTACCCTGCTGGCGCTCAACGCCCAGGGCGTGCCGCTGATGGTGGTTACCCAGCAGATGTTCCAGGGCATCAACTCCTTCGCCCTGGTGGCGGTACCGATGTTCATCCTCGCCGGTGATCTCATGGCCCAGGGCAAGGTCAGCGAGAAACTGGTGAATTTCGCCGACTCTCTGTTCGGCTTCCTCAAGGGCGGGTTGTCGATCGTCTCGGTGGGGGCCGGCATGTTCTTCGCCGCCATTTCCGGCTCAGGCGCCGCCACTACCGCAGCGGTAGGGTCGAGTCTGGTGCCGGAGCTGCGCAAGAAGGGCTATGATCCCGCCTCCGCCGCCAGCCTGATCGCCGCCAGCGGGACCATCGGCGTGGTAATTCCGCCTTCGGTGCCGATGATCATCTACGCGGTGATCGCCCAGCAGTCGGTCTCGACGCTGTTTTTGAACGGCGTCATTCCGGGGCTGATCATGGGCCTGGGACTCGGCACCATCGCCATCGTCCAGGCCTATCGCCGCAACTACCCCCGCGGCACGGCACTCTCGATCGCCACCATCTGGCGCACCTTCAAAAGCGCCAGCTGGGGTTTGATGACCCCGGTGATCATCCTCGGCGGGATCTTCTCGGGGATCTTTACCCCCAGTGAGGCCGCGGTGGTGGCGGTCAACTATGCCCTGATGGTGTCGCTGTTTATCTATCGCGACCTGAGGCTGGTGGACGTCTATCGCATCCTGATCCGCTCGGCGATCACCACCTCGGTGATCATGCTGGTCATCGCCACCTCGGCGGTGTTGAGCTGGACGCTCTCCAGTTGGCAGGTGCCCGGGGCTATCGCCCAGGCCGTGCTCTCGCTCTCCGCTGATCCGCTGGTGATCATGCTGCTCGTCGTGGCGGTGATCCTGCTCACCGGGGTGTTCATCGAGACAGCCAGTGCGCTGATCATCCTGACGCCGGTACTGCTGCCGCTGGTGACCCAGATCGGCATCGACCCGATCCATTTCGGCATCATCATTGTGATGGGGCTGGCCATCGGCATGATTACCCCACCGGTAGCCATCAACCTCTACGTGGCCTCCTCGGTCACCCAGCTGCCCTTGGAGCAAATCACCCGCGCCATCGTGCCCTATCTGGTAGGGCTGATCGCCGTGCTCCTGCTGGTGGTCTACGTGCCGATTCTAGCGGGCTGGTCGGGATGACCTGCGCGCACCTTGATCCGATACTGGCCGGCCAGCCGACCGGCCTTCGCCACCTATCCCTGTCATCCACTCCCGTTAACGACTCCCATCATCAAGGAACTACAGCGATGCGATTCCAACACGTCCTGCTGACCACCGCCGGCCTGGCCATAGTGATGCTCGCCGGCTGCACGACTTACACGTTTCCAGACGGCAGCCAGGAAACGCTGTGGGGCGTGCCCACCGAGGATGAGACCAAGACCCGCGAGGAACGCCAGGCCGAACCGCTGCAGTACCGGGTGCCCGGTGAAATGCCGGTCAGTCGCCAGCCAGTGGTCGAGTAGCGGGATTGCCTCAGCGAAACACCACGCTGAGGTTGTTCGCGGGCATCTCCACGAGACGTTCAAGCGTCAAGCCATGCCGCTCGGCCTCGGCGGTCACCTGCTCGAGGTCGCGCACGCCCCAGCGTGAATCGCGGCGGCGCAGGTCGGCATCGAAGGCGGCATTGCTGGGTGCGACATGCAACCCGCCGCGGCGAAAGGGCCCGTAGAGGAAGAGAACGCCGCCCGGCACCAGTACGCTGCCAGCGCCTGCCATCAGCGCCTCGGTCACTGCCCAGGGCGAGATATGGATCAGGTTGATGGCTACGATGGCCTCGAAGGGCCCCGCCGGCCAGCTATCGAAGTCGGTGACATCGAGCCGGACCGGCTCGGCGAGGTTGGGCAGGCCCGCCTGCTGTCGCCAGGCGGCGATAGACGCCAGAGCACGGGGATTAGGGTCGCTGGGCTGCCAGATCCAGCTCGGCATATCCGCGGCGCAGTGCAGAGCGTGCTCGCCGCTGCCACTGGCCACCTCCAGCACGCGCGCGCTATCTGGCAGCACCTGACGCAGCACCTCCAGGATCGGCTGACGGTTGCGGGCCGTGGCAGGGCTCTGAAGGCGAAGGTCGTTCATAGGACTCCTCAAGGCCGGATGCGTTATCGGGCGGCTACTTCCTGCCCCGGGGCTTGCGGGGCGGGCCAGCGCTCTTCGTACGCGGCCCCTTCGCCGGTTTGCCCCCCGACTTACCGGGCTGTCCGGGTTTTCCTGGCTTGCCCGGCTTTGCGGACTTGCCGGGTTTTCCTGGTTTTCCCGGCTTGCCGCTCCCCGGCTTGCCGCTTCCCTGCTTGCCGATTCCTGGCTTGCCGCCCTTGCGCCGGGATGGTCGCGACCTCGGCCGGCGTCAGGTCCCGCCAATCCCCCGTCGCCAGCCCCTTGAGCGACACGTTCATGATGCGGATCCGCTCGAGCTTCACCACCTCATAGCCGAACACCTCGCACATGCGACGAATCTGGCGGTTGAGCCCCTGAACCAGGGTGATAGTGAAGACAAACCGGGTTTCCTTGACCACCGGGCACTTACGGGTGACCTCGCCTAAGATCGGCACGCCGCCGCCCATACCAGCGATAAACTCATCGGTGATCGGCTTGTTGACGGTGACCCGGTACTCCTTCTCGTGCTGATTGCTCGCCCGCAGGATGCGATTGACCAGGTCGCCGTTGTTGGTCAGAAAGATCAGCCCCTGGGACTCCTTGTCTAGCCGGCCGATGGGGAAAATCCGCGCACCGTGCCCGACAAAGTCGACGATATTGGCCTTCTCGGTGGGCTCGGTGGTACTGACGATGCCCACCGGCTTGTTGAGGGCGATGAACACCAGATCCTCTTCATCCAGTTCCAGCGGTTCGACGACCTGGCCGTTGACCTTGACCACGCTGCCCGGGAAGACCTGATCACCCGTCGTGGCGCGCCGGCCGTCGATGCGGACATTTCCCTGCTCGATATAGCGGTCGGCTTCTCGCCTTGAGCACATGCCGCTCTCGCTGATGTACTTGTTGATGCGCTTCGACAGGGGCTGGGCCATGGGACGCGTCCGGGACAGAGGTAATGAGGAGCCGAGATGGCACGGCACGATGCCGCGCAGTGTAAGGGCTGACACCTCAGGCGGCCAACCGTAGCGGATCACGTCGACCCCGCGGCGCGACACACCTTCACCTTGCGACCGCTGAGGCAGATGCCCGCATCAACCAGTTACGATGTGACAATTTCTATACAGGTGACGATAGAATAACAGCTCATGTACAACATCGGATGACGCTCATGATACCTCTCAACGCCCCCGCTCTGCCCGACCAGCTGACCCTGAAAGCACTTGCCTCACGCCTCGATCCGGCCTCACCGCCCGCCGTGGAAGTGCAGGCGCTGGACATGGGCTACTACCTGGTACGCCTGCATCACGCCGGCGGCGACAGCCTGCTGGTGGATGAGCGCGGCGACACGCGCCGGTTCACCGGCACCCAGTGGGTCAGCCGTGCTCTGGCGCCGTTGGGCCTGACCCATGGCATCCTGACCTGGGCCGACGTCACCGACGAGATGGTCGGCCTCCCCGAGACGACCCCGATCGCGACATCGACGCGCCTGGCCCATGGCACACGAATCGCTTTTATGACCCGTGGCTGATGAACACTTGCGGTCGACTCTTGTCCTGGATCACTGCGCTGCAGCATGGTTGTATGGTAAGACAACTATTTGACCCAGTGTCCTTACGCGCCGGAGACGACGGATGACCGAGTCCAAGCAAAGCGAGCCCACCGCCTGGCATGCCCTGTCCGGAGATGAATCCCTTGAGCACCTGGACAGCACCCTCGACGGGCTGGACGACCAGGAGGCCCAACGCCGGCTGAACGAGCATGGCCCCAACCAGCTCCAGCAGGCCGAGTCGCGTCCCTGGTGGAAACGCCTGCTGGAACAGTTCAACAACATCTTGATGCTAGTGCTGATCGTCGCCGCCATTGCCAGCCTGGGGCTAGGACACATTCTCGATGCATCAGCCATCTTCGGTGTGGTGCTGATTATCGCGCTTATCGGCTTCTTTCAGGAGGGCAAGGCCGAACAAGCTCTGGAAAGCATCCGCCAGCCGGCGCTTTCGCACCGAGGAGGCCTCGCTGACCGGGGAGTCCACGCCGGTGGATAAGGCAACCGAGACGGTGACCGAGGACGCCGACCTGGGCGACCGCACCGGCATGGCCTATGCCAGCACCATCGTGGTCCAGGGCAATGCTCGAGGCCTGGTGGTGGAAACCGGTGCTAATACCCAGATCGGGCGCATTTCAGAAATGCTGCGCGGCGTCGAGCAGCTGAAAACGCCGCTACTGCGTCAAATCGACCGCGCCGGCCAGGTGCTGGCCTTCTTTATTCTCGCCGCCGCGGCACTCACCGGGATCTTCGGCGCGCTGGTCCACGGTCAGCCGCTGGGCGAGATGTTCATGGCCGCAGTGGGCCTGGCGGTGGCTGCTATTCCCGAAGGCCTGCCTGCCATCGTGACCATCGGCCTGGCGCTGGGCGTACAGACCATGGCGAAAAAGAACGCCATCATTCGCCGCCTGCCTGCGGTAGAGACGCTGGGTTCCATCTCCACCATCTTCTCTGACAAGACCGGCACCCTGACCCGCAACGAGATGACCGCCCAGGCGATCTGGCTACCCCAGGGGGAGGTGCGCATCGACGGTATTGGCTTCGCCCCTGAGGGTAGCTTCCATCGCGTGAGCGACGGCGAGACCGAAGAGGCGGAGCTCGATCTAGACGACGACCATGCCCTGCGCCATTTCCTCAAGGTGGGCGTGCTGTGCAACGACGCCGAAGTCACTGAAGAAGACAGCCGCTGGAAGATTCACGGCGACCCCACCGAGGGTGCTCTGGTGGGAGCGCAAGTACATGGCGACCCTGCACAAGGTGGACGGCGAACCGCTGCTGCTGGTCAAGGGCGCGCCGGACCGCCTGCTGGAGATGTGCCACCGGGTGCGTGATGACGGCGAGGATAGCGAACTGGACGTCGAGCTCTGGGAAGAGCGCATCCACGATCTCTCCGCTCGCGGTCTGAGGGTGCTCGCCCTGGCAGAGAAACGCGTCAGCGACGTCCACGAGCTGACCGACGAACATGCCGAGGAGGAGCTGGTGCTGTTGGGGCTGGTCGGCCTGCTCGACCCCCCCCGGGACGAGGCCGTCGAGGCGGTCAAGGACTGCCTGGCCGCCGGTATCCGCCCGGTGATGATCACCGGCGATCACGCCGTCACCGCCCTCGCCATCGCCCGCCAGCTGGGCTTCGCCCACACCGAGCGGGCCATCAGCGGTCGCGAGATCGAGGCGATGTCAGACGACGAGCTCGAGGAGACCATCCTCGATGTCGACGTCTTCGCGCGAGCCTCGCCAGAACACAAGCTGCGCCTGGTCAAGGCGATGCAGGCCCAGGGCGGCATCTGCGCCATGACCGGCGACGGGGTCAATGACGGCCCGGCACTGAAGCGCGCCAACGTCGGCGTGGCCATGGGGATCCAGGGCACCGAGGCCGCCAAGGAGGCCGCCGAGATGGTGCTGGCCGATGACAATTTCGCCACCATCGTTGGCGCCATCCGCGAGGGTCGCAAGGTCTACGACAACATCCGCAAGACCATTACCTTTATCTTGCCCACCAACGGCGGCCAGGGCCTGGCCATCATGCTCGCCGTGCTGGCCGGCACCAACCTGCCGGTGACCCCGCTGCAGGCGCTATGGGTCAACATGGTGGTGGCGGTAACGCTAGGCCTGGCGCTGGCCTTCGAGGACGCCGAGCCGGACATCATGTCCCGCCAGCCCCGAGATCCCACTGCCTCGCTACTCGACCTCTTCCTGCTGTGGCGGGTGGTATTCGTCTCGATGCTGCTGCTGCTCGGAGTGTTCGGCATGTTGATCTGGCTGCAGGCCCAGGGCGGCAGCATCGAGCTGGCCCGTACCGGTGCAGTCAACATGCTGGTAATGGGCAGCGCCGCCTACCTGATCAACAGCCGCTACCTGCTGCGCAGTACTCTCTCACTGGCCGGCATTTTCGGCAGCCTCACGGTATGGGGGTCCATCGGCATCATCTTGGCCCTGCAACTGGGTTGGACTTACCTACCTTTCATGCAGGTAATCTTCGGCAGCGAAGGGCTGAGCCTGGGCCACTGGGGAGTGATTCTGTCCGGCAGCGTGGCGATCTACCTGATTGTCGAGGTCGAGAAGTGCGTGCTGCGCGCCCGGGGCGTCAGCGGCCAGCCCACCGCCAGCGGCGGTCACTCCGGGCTCGAGTCGAGCTAGGCACCGAATCCCGCGACAGCGGCACGGACCTGGCCCATGCTGGGAGTCGAGCAAGGGAGAGAGACCATGCCGCTGCTGATACCGCTGTTACTGACCCTGCTGGGGCTGCCGATCGCCGTGGCGATCCTGGCCCTGGTGCGCACGGCGCGTCTGCAGCGCCGAGTGGAGGCACTGGAGGCGGCGCTGCTGCGGCGCACGGCGCAGGACGCGAGCGTGACGCCGGAGGGCGCCCG
>JAIVHL010000075.1:0-913 GCA_020201075.1 Halomonas sp.
CCTACCGGCTGCCCGAGGACGAATGGCAGGCGATCTCGCTCAACTACACCTCCGGCACCACCGGCAAGCCCAAGGGCGTGGTCTACCATCACCGCGGCGCCTATCTCAACGCCGTCAGCAACATCCTGGTGTGGGCGATGCCCCACCATCCGGTCTACCTCTGGACCCTGCCGATGTTCCACTGCAACGGCTGGTGCTTCCCCTGGACCATCGCCGCCACCGCAGGCACCAACGTCTGCCTGCGCAAGGTGGAGCCCAAGAAGGTCATGGACCTGATCGCCGACGAGGGAGTCAGCCACTTCAGCGGCGCCCCCATTGTGCTCAACGGCCTGGTCAATCTGCCGGACGAGGAGAAGCGCCACTTCGAACATCCGGTGAAGGTCACCACTGCCGGGGCCGCGCCGCCCGCCGCGGTGATCGCCGGCGTGGAGACGCTGGGCATCGATGTGACCCACGTCTACGGCCTCACCGAAGTCTATGGCCCGGTGACCTCCTGCGCCTGGCGTGAGGCCTGGGATGAGCTGCCCATGGAGGAGCGGGCCAAGCTCAAGTCCCGTCAGGGCGTGCGCTACCCCATGCTGGAAGCGCTGTGTGTGGCCGATCCCAATACCCTGGAGCCAGCGCCCAAGGACGGCGAGACCATCGGCGAAATCCTGATGCGCGGCAACAACATGATGAAGGGCTACCTGAAGAACCCGGCGGCCACCGAGCAGGCCATGGAGGGTGGCTGGTACCACACCGGCGACTTGGCCGTGTGGCATGCCGACGGCTACATCGAGATCAAGGATCGTTCCAAGGACATCATCATCTCCGGGGGCGAGAACATTTCCACCATCGAGGTGGAGGACGCCATCTACTCGCACCCCGCGGTGGAAGAGGCCGCGGTGGTGGCCAAGCCCGACGAGAAGTGGGG
>JAIVHL010000075.1:1006-7643 GCA_020201075.1 Halomonas sp.
ATCGGCGTAGTAGGTGCGGGCACCATGGGGCAGGGCATCGCCCAGGTGCTGGTGCAGAGCGGCTTCGATGTCCAGCTCTATGACGTCGCCGACGAGCAGCTCGAGCGGGCCCGCGGCAGCATCGACAAGGGGCTGGGCAAGCTGGTGGCCAAGGAGAAGCTCTCCGATGCCGACAAGGACGCTGCCCTGGCGCGTTTGTCCACCTCCACCGCCCTGGATGCCCTGCGCGACTGCGAGGTGATCATCGAGGCCGCCCCGGAGCAGCCGGCGCTCAAGGAGAAGCTGTTCCGCGACCTCTCCCGGTTGAGCCACGATGCGATCCTCGCGTCCAACACCTCGTCGCTGTCGCTGACCCGGCTCGCCGCGGTGTGCGAGAAGCCCGAGCGGGTCGTGGGCATGCACTTCTTCAACCCGGTGCCGGTGCTCAAGCTGGTCGAGGTGATCCGCGCCGAGCAGACCTCTGATGCCACCGTGGCGCGCATCGAGACGTTGACCCAGGCGCTGGGCAAGACCGCCGTTGCCATCGTCGACTCCCCGGGATTTGCGGTCAACCGCCTGCTGGTCCCGATGATCAACGAGGCGGCCTTCCTGCTGCAGGAGGGCGTGGCCAGCGCCGAGGACATCGACGAGTCGATGAAGCTGGGCGCCGCCCACCCGCTGGGGCCGCTGGCCCTGGCCGACCTGATCGGCCTGGACGTCTGTCTCTCCATCATGGAGGTGCTGCAGGAGGGCTTCGGCGACCCGAAGTACCGTCCCTGCCCGCTGCTCCGGCGCATGGTGGCCGCCGGCTATCTGGGGCGCAAGAGCGGCCGCGGCTTCCACGTCTACGAGTAGCACGTCGACAGCGCCGAGCTGAAGTAACGAGCTGAAGTAACGAGCTGAAGTAGCAATGTGATGCCGCGATACGAGCCGGGTGGCGCAAAGCTACCCGGTTTGTTTTTGCCTTTTTGTAGACGACTGGTCTATATTGTGTGGCATGAACCATCCTGCCACCAAGCCACGCCGTGGCCGCCCCCCCAAATCGCCGCGTGCCGATCAGGACACGCGCGCCGAACTGATTCGCAGCGGCACCGAGGTGCTGACCGAGCAGGGGTTCGCGGTATCGGGGATCGACAGCATTCTCAAGCGCGTCGGTGTCCCCAAGGGCTCCTTCTACTACTATTTTTCCAGCAAGGAAGTCTTTGGTCGGGCCATCATGGAGCACTACGGGGCCTATTTCGCCAGCAAGCTGGATCGTCATCTGTTGAATGCGCGGCTTTCGCCGCTGCATCGGATTGACGCCTTCGTTGCCGATGCCAAGGAAGGGATGGCGCGTCACGACTTCCGCCGGGGATGCCTGGTGGGCAACCTGGGCCAGGAGGTCGGCGGCTTGCCGGAAGGGTATCGGCAGTGGCTGAGAGACACCCTGGATGATTGGCAGCAGCGCTTGGCGCGCTGCCTGGAAGAGGCCCAAGCGGCGGGGGAGCTTTCCCGGGATGCCGATTGTGGCCGGCTTGCCGAAGCCTTCTGGATCGGCTGGGAAGGGGCCGTTATGCGTGCCAGGCTGGAGCGCAGTGTCCATCCCATGGAGGTGTTTATCCGTTGCTACCTGGACGGGCTGCCTCGGTGAACCCTTTTGTATGTCATTAATTAGACGATCGGTCTATAAAGGAGAAGCGCGATGTTCAAGGCAATCTTGATTGAGAAACAGGATAACGCTCAGCGGGTCGGCATCCAGACCCTGGAGGAGTCGCAGCTGCCGGAAGGTGACGTCACCGTGAAGGTCGACTGCAGCACCCTCAACTACAAAGATGCCCTGGCCATTACCGGCAAGGGCCCAGTGGTCAGGAAGTTTCCCATGGTGCCGGGGATCGACCTGGCAGGGACGGTCGAAACCTCGACCTCCGATGAGTTCAAACCGGGCGACAGCGTCCTGCTGAATGGCTGGGGCGTGGGTGAAGGGCACTGGGGCGGCCTAGCCGAAAAGGCGCGGCTGGAGAGTCGCTGGCTGATTCCGCTCCCCTCTGCCTTCTCCGCTCGCCAGGCCATGGCCATCGGCACTGCCGGCTACACGGCGATGCTCGCCGTCATGGCGCTGGAGAATAACGGTGTCCTGCCCGAGCACGGCGATGTGCTGGTGACCGGCGCCAACGGTGGCGTGGGAAGCTACGCCATTGCCCTGCTGTCGCGGCTGGGGTATCGCGTCATCGCCGCCACGGGTCGCCCCGAGGAGGAAGCCTACCTGCGAGAGCTGGGCGCCCAGGAGATCATCGACCGCGGTGAGCTGTCGGAGCCCGGCCGCCCCCTGGCCAAGGAGCGCTGGATCGGCGCCATCGACTCGGTGGGCAGCCACACGCTGGCCAACGTTCTGGCAGCGACGCGCTACGGCGGCACCGTGGCAGCCTGTGGGCTGGCCCAAGGCATGGACCTGCCCTCCAGTGTCGCCCCCTTCATCCTGCGCGGCGTGACGCTGGCGGGTATCGACAGCGTCATGAAGCCACGGCCGGCACGGCTCGAGGCGTGGCGCCGCCTGGGTGAGTTGCTCGACCCTGAACAGTTGGATGCCATCACGCAGACAATCGGCCTCGGGGATGCCATCGCCAAGGCAGAAGACCTGCTTGCCGGTCGCGTGCGCGGAAGAGTCGTCGTCAGCATGGTGTGAGCCTGGCCCGAGAGTCGTCCGACAAAAGAGGGGATTGCCGCCCAACCAAGCGTTCGCTAGGGTTGAGCTGTTTTCCCCTTCAAATACCGGTTATTTCCAACAACGATTATTTCAAAAACACGCCAAGGAGCCCCACCATGAGTGACACCCCGATCGAGGTGGTCGATAACGCCAAGCGCCTTGAGACCCTGCCGGTGCCCACTGTGGCGCTGGTCAATGGCTTCTGCCTGGGCGGCGGCTGCGAACTGGCTCTGGCCTGCGACTGGGCCGTGGCCAGCGACAACGCCATCTTCGGCCAGCCCGAGGTGCTGCTGGGCGTCATCCCCGGCTTCGGCGGCACCCAGCGCCTGCCGCGCCGGGTCGGCCCGGCCATGGCGCTGGACCTGTGCACCACCGGCCGCAAGATCGACGCCAACGAGGCCCTGCGCATTGGCCTGGTCAACCGCGTGATGCCCCAGGCCGAGCTCGAGGCCTATGCCGAGGAGCTCACCAAACAGCTCGGCGGCAACGGCCCCCAGTCGGTGCGCGCCACCAAGCAGGCGATCCACGACGGCATGGAGCAGGACCTCGACAGCGCCCTGGCACTCGAGACCGCGCTGTTCGCCTTCTGCTTCGCCGGCGATGAGCAGACCGAAGGCATGAGCGCCTTCGTCGAGAAGCGCAAGCCGAACTTCTGATCACGCCTCGACTCACCTGACACGGCGCGGCCGTGGCATCACTGCCACGGCCGCGCCGTGTCTGCGTTATGGATCGGGAGCCGGTCCGGTGATCAGGCGGCGTCGGTCTTCTTCAGCGACTGCATGTCGATGACGAAGCGGTAGCGTACGTCGCCCTTTTCCATGCGCTCGTAGGCGGTGTTGATGTCCTGGATGTCGATCATCTCCACGTCGCAGGTGATGCCCTGTTCGGCACAGAGGTCGAGCAGTTCCTGGGTCTCGGGGACGCCGCCGATCAACGAGCCGGCCAGCACGCGGCGCTTGAACACCAGGTTGAAACCTTCGATAGCGGGCTCGATGGGGTCGAGCAGCCCGACCAGAATGTGGGTGCCGTCGTACTTCAGCGCGGCCAGGTAGGGGTTGAGGTCGTGCTGCACCGGCACGGTGTCCAGCATGAAGTCGAAGGTCTCGGCGACGGCTTGCATCTGCTCCGGGTCGCCGGAGATGACGACATGGTCGGCGCCGTGGCGTTTGGCTTCCTCCACCTTGGCCTCGGTGCGGGTGAACACCGTCACCTCGGCACCCAGCGCCTTGGCCAGCTTGACGCCCATATGGCCGAGCCCGCCCATGCCGATCACCCCGACCTTGTGCCCGGCCTTCACGCCGTAGTGCCTGAGCGGTGAGTAGGTGGTGATGCCGGCGCACAGGATGGGCGCGGCGGAGGCGAGGTCGATGCCCTCGGGCATGCGCAGCACGAAGTGTTCGCTGACCACGATGCTGTCCGAGTAGCCGCCCTGGGTGAGGCTGCCGTCGTGGCGGTCGTCGCTGCCGTAGGTCATGGTGAAGCCGTCGAGGCAGAACTGCTCGACGCCGTCGCGGCAGGGCTGGCAGTGGCGGCAGGAGTCGACCATGCAGCCCACCCCCACCAGATCGCCGACCTGAAACTTGCTCACCTCATTACCCACGGCGGTGACGCGACCGACGATCTCGTGGCCGGGTACCACCGGGTAGCGGGCCATGCCCCAGTCGTCCCGGGCGAAATGCAGATCGCTGTGGCAGACGCCGCAGAAGAGGATCTCGATGGCGACGTCGTCCGGGCGCGGCTGGCGGCGCTCGAAGGTGAAGGGCCCCAGGGGCTGGTCGGCGGCGTGGGCGGCAAAGGCGCGGGTCTGGGTCATGGAAAAACTCTTTTTCGGGGGAGTGGGTCGTTAGGTGTGCGAGTCGTGGTGGCCCTCACTTGGCGAATAGCTGGCTCATGTCCTTGAACGCCTTGAACTCCAGGGCGTTGCCGCAGGGGTCGAGCAAAAACATGGTGGCCTGTTCGCCTACCTGGCCCTTGAAGCGCACGTAGGGCTCGATCACGAACGCGGTGCCGCGGGCCTTCAGGCGCTCGGCCAGCGCCTCCCATTCGTCCCAGCTCAGCACCACGCCGAAGTGGGGCACCGGCACGTCGTGGCCGTCCACCGCGTTGGTGTTGGCCTGCTCCTGATAGGGCATCTTCGGGTGCTCGTGGATCACCAGCTGATGGCCAAAGAAATTGAAGTCCACCCACTGGTCGCTGGAACGGCCCTCTTCCAGGCCGAACACCTCGTTATAAAAGGCGCGAGCCGAGGACAGATCGTGAACGGGAATCGCCAGGTGGAAGGGGGAAAGGCTCATAAGAATCTCCTGTGACTTGGTGAGTTGTTGTCGCTACGGTGAGTTGCTGTCAAACAGCCGCTATCGAGCGTTATGGTCATCGGACGCGGTGATCACCCTGACCGTGGTGTCGGCCGCAGGTTCCCGTCTAGACCGTCGCAGCCGCAGCAGGCCGGTGGCTACGGCGGTACCCGCCAGGGTAATCGCCATGCCGGCCAGGATCTGCAGGCTCAGGCGCTCGCCGAGCAGCAGGTAGCCCCACAGCAGAGCGCTTACCGGCACCAGGAAGGTCACCGTGGAAGTGGCGGTGGCACCGGCGCTGGCGATCAGCCCGAAGTAGAGCAGGAAGGCCAGGGTGGTGCTGAGCACCGCCAGCGCCAGGCCGTTGGCCCAGGCCAGGCCGCTGATCGGATCCGCTGGCCACAGCAGCAGCCCCGGTACCAGCAGCACCAGTGCCGACATGGTCGAGCTGCCCGCCGCCAGGACCCGCACCGGCAAATGCGCGAGATGCCGCCGGGCGTAGTTGCTGGCCACCCCATAGCAGAAGGTGGCGCCGAGTACGGCGAGGATGAACCAGCCGTCGCCGCCCAGGGTGAAGTCCAGGCGGTCCGCCGAGAGCACGTAGACCCCGAAGAACGCCAGGGCCAGGCCCAGGTACTGCTGCCGCATCACCGGTGTGGCGAAGAACAGCGCCCCCAGCAGGGCGGTGAAGAGCGGCGTGGTGGCATTGATCAGCGAGGTAAAGCCAGCCTCCAGCCGGGTGGTGGCCAGCGCCAGCAGCGAGAAGGGGATCACGTGGCTGATCACCCCCAGCACGAAGAGACTGCCCTTGTTGGCCCATACCAGCTTCAGGTAGTGAAGGGTAAACAGCAGCGGCACCAGTAGCAGGGCGCCGACGCCCATGCGCACCAGGATCAGCGGAACGGGTCCGAACTCGGGCACCGCCACCCGCATGAAGATGAACGACAGGCCCCACAGCGACGAGAGCAGCATCAGGCGCAGGGTATCGGCGAGTGTCATTCCGGTTCCTTGAAGAGCGAAATCGTTCGCGGGAAAACGATCAGGTTACGGCGGACGCGAGGCAATGGGAAGCGGGGCGATGGAGCGTCGCTTCCAGCGGCGTTGCAGCATGACGTTGAGCCGCCTCAAGGGCAGCCGAGGTGAACGCCTGCTATAGCTGAAGGGTACCCTTCAGCTACGCACCAGGAGTCAGCCATGGCCACCATGATGAAAGCCGCCGTCTTCGTCGAGCCCGGCCGTATCGAGATCGACGACCGCCCGATTCCCGATATCGGCCCCAACGATGCCCTGATCCGGCTAACCACCACCACCATCTGCGGCACCGACGTGCATATCCTCAAGGGGGAGTACCCGGTGGAGAAGGGCCTGATCGTGGGCCACGAGCCGGTGGGGGTAATCGAAAAGCTTGGCGCCAACGTGAAGGGCTATCAGGAAGGCCAGCGGGTGATCGCCGGTGCCATCTGCCCGAGCTTCACCTCCTACGCCTGCCAGGACGGCTGCAGCGCCCAGGATGGCGGCCACCACGGCCACGGCTACAAGCCCATGGGCGGCTGGCGCTTCGGCAATACCATCGACGGCGCCCAGGCCGAATACCTGTGCGTGCCGGATGCCCAGGCCAACCTCTCGCCGGTACCCGACGGGCTCACCGACGACCAGGTGCTGATGTGCCCGGACATCATGT
>JAIVHL010000076.1 GCA_020201075.1 Halomonas sp.
CAGATTGTGGGCCTGCAGGGTATAGGCGCGACCGGTGTCATCCAGCAGCACCAGCGGCTGATTGGTCTTGCCCCGGGCGGCGAGATGGAAGCGGTCGCCGGCCTTGTAGGAGAGCCCGGCGGGATCGATCTCGTGACCCTTGGCGCTGCGGATCCAGCCCTTCTCGGAGAGCACCACGGTAACCGGGTCGGCGCCGACCAGTTCTACCTCGGAGAGCGCCCTGGCCTCCTCGCGCTCGACGATCGGCGAGCGGCGCTCGTCGCCATGGGCCTCGGCGGCAGTGCGCAGTTCCTCCTCGATCAGATCGGTGAGCGCCGCCTCGTTGCCGAGCAGCTCCTGGAGGCGCTTGCGTTCGGCCTCGAGCTCCTCCTGCTCGCCGCGGATCTTCATCTCCTCGAGCTTGGCCAGGTGGCGCAGGCGCAGTTCGAGAATCGCCTCGGCCTGGCGCTCCGACAGCCCGAAGGCCGCCATCAGCGCCGGCTTTGGCTCGTCCTCTTCGCGGATGATCCGGATCACCTCGTCGATATTGAGATAGGCAATCAGCAGCCCCTCGAGGAGATGCAGACGATCCTCGACCTTGCCCAGGCGGTGTTCCAACCGCCTGCGTACGGTGGAGCGACGGAATCGCAGCCACTCGCCGAGCAGATCGGGCAGCGGCATCACCCGCGGCCGACCGTCCAGGCCGATCACATTGATGTTGACGCGGATATTCTTCTCGAGATCGGTGGTGGCGAACAGGTGCGCCATGAGCGCCTCGATGTCGACACGATTGGAGCGCGGCTCGATCAGCAGGCGGGTCGGCTCCTCGTGTGTCGATTCGTCGCGCAGGTCGGCCACCATGGGCAACTTCTTGGCCTGCATCTGGGCGGCGATCTGCTCGAGGATCTTGGCTCCGCTCACCTGGTAGGGCAGCGCGGTGACCACGATGCTGCCCTCCTCCATCACATAGCGGGCACGAAGCTTCACCGAGCCGCGCCCGCTCTCGTAGAGCTTTCGCAGGTCGGCGCGGGGCGTGATGATCTCCGCCGTCGTGGGAAAATCCGGTGCCGGCAGGTACGTCACCAGATCCGCCGTGGTGGCCTCGGGATGGCGCAGCAGATGGCAGGTGGCCTCGACCACCTCGTTCACGTTGTGCGGCGGAATGTCCGTCGCCATGCCCACGGCGATACCGGTGCCACCGTTGAGCAGCACATGGGGCAGGCGCGCCGGCAGCACCACCGGCTCGTTCATGGTGCCGTCGAAATTGGGTGTCCAGTCCACGGTGCCCTGGCCGAGCTCGGCGAGCAGCACTTCGGCGAACTTCGACAGCCTCGCCTCGGTGTAGCGCATGGCGGCAAAGGACTTGGGATCGTCCGGGCTGCCCCAGTTGCCCTGGCCATCCACCAGCGGGTAGCGGTAGCTGAACGGCTGGGCCATCAGCACCATGGCCTCGTAGCAGGCGCTGTCGCCGTGGGGGTGAAACTTGCCCAGCACGTCGCCAACGGTGCGCGCCGACTTCTTGTACTTGGCGTTAGCCCCCAGCGCCAGCTCGCGCATGGCGTAGACGATGCGCCGCTGTACCGGCTTCATGCCGTCGCCGATGTGGGGCAGCGCGCGGTCGAGGATGACGTACATCGAATAGTCGAGGTAGGCCTTCTCGGAGTACTCGCGAAGGGATAGACGTTCGACGTCACCCTCCGCGACCTGGATATCCATGGTCATTCGCTATGCCCTTGGTCTGGGGTCCAGAAATCGTTGGCTACTTTACTTCGCGGCTGTTCCGGCGCCAGGCCTTCGGGGAGGCGCTGTGAACCCCTCCCTGGGCGCTACCGATGCCTTCCCTGGCATAGGACCTCCCCTTCGACCTGTCCCCGACGCCGCTCGCCTTGGCGCTTGTACCTGGGCGCTATATTTCGATGTCCGCTAGGTTGCCGTAGTCTTCCAGCCAGCTCTTGCGGTCGGGGGCACGCTTCTTGGCGAGCAGCATGTCCATCATCTCCATGGTGCCGTCGCCCACTTCGCGGGTCAGCTGCACCAGGCGACGGGTCTCCACCGCCATGGTGGTCTCGCGCAGCTGCAGCGGGCTCATTTCGCCCAGCCCCTTGAAGCGCTGCACGTTCACGGTGCCACGCTTGCCTTCCAGCTTGCGCAGGATCGCCGCCTTCTCGCTCTCGTCCAAGGCATAGTGCACCTCCTTGCCCAGGTCGATGCGGTAGAGCGGCGGCATGGCCACGTAAACGTGGCCGGCATCCACCAGCGCCGGAAAGTGACGCAGGAAGAGCGCGCAGAGCAGGGTGGCGATGTGCAGGCCGTCGGAGTCGGCATCGGCGAGGATGCAGATCTTGTGATAGCGCAGCTTGGTGAGGTCATCGCTGACCGGATCCATGCCCACGGCGACGGCAATATCGTGGACCTCCTGGGAGCCGTAGATGTCGTGGGACTCCACCTCCCAGGTGTTCAGTATCTTGCCGCGCAGCGGCAGGATCGCCTGGCTCTCGCGGTTGCGGGCCTGCTTGGCGCTGCCGCCGGCGGAGTCGCCCTCCACCAGGAACAGCTCGCTCAGGGCCGGATCCTGGCCGGAGCAGTCGGCCAGCTTGCCGGGCAGCGCCGGGCCCGAGGTGACCTTCTTGCGCGCCACCTTCTTGGCACTCTTCTGGCGCCGCTGGGCGGCGTTGATCACCAGCTCCGCCAGCGCCTCGGCCTGGTCCACGTGGTGGTTGAGCCATAGCGAAAAGGCGTCCTTGACCACCCCGGAGACGAAGCCCGCCACGGTGCGCGAGGAGAGGCGCTCCTTGGTCTGTCCGGCGAACTGGGGGTCGAGCATCTTCACCGAGAGCACGTAGGAAACCCGCTCCCAGAGATCCTCGGCGGTGAGCTTCACCCCCCGCGGCAGCAGGCTTCGGTACTCGCAGAACTCGCGCAGGGCCTCGAGCAGGCCGGCGCGCAGGCCATTGACGTGGGTGCCGCCCTGGGGCGTGGGAATCAGGTTGACGTAGCTCTCCAGCAGGGGCTCGCCGCCCTCGGGCAGCCACTGGATCGCCCAGTCCACGCCGTGCTCGTCATCGGCAAAATGGCCGATAAAGGGCGACTGGGGCAGCACATCAAAGCCATCGGTGGCCTGGGCCAGGTAGTCGCGCAAGCCATCCTCGTACTGCCACTCACTCTCGGTGCCGTCGGCCTCCATCAGGGTGACCTTAAGCCCGGGGCAGAGCACCGCCTTGGCGCGCAGCAGATGCTTCAGCCGGCCTATCGCCAGGCGCGGGCTGTCGAAGTAGCTCGTCTCAGGCCAGAAGCGCAGGATGGTGCCGGTGGTGCGCTTGCCCACGCTGCCGATCACCGACAGCTGGGAGACCGGCTCACCGTGCTCGAAGGCGACGGCGTAGCGGTTGCCGTCGCGCAGCACCTCCACCTCGAGGCGCTTGGAGAGCGCGTTGACCACCGAGACGCCAACGCCATGCAGGCCCCCGGAAAACTTGTAGCTGGCATTGGAGAACTTGCCGCCGGCATGCAGCCGAGTGAGGATGAGCTCCACCCCGGAGACGCCGTGCTCCGGGTGGATATCGATGGGCATGCCGCGACCGTCGTCGCCGACCTCGATGCCGCCATCCTCGAACAGCCGCACGCTCACCTGGCTGGCGTGGCCGGCCAGCGCCTCGTCGACGCTGTTGTCGACCACCTCCTGGATCAGGTGGTTGGGGCGGCTGGTGTCGGTATACATGCCCGGGCGCTTGCGCACCGGCTCGAGGCCGGAAAGCACCTCGATCGAACTGGCACTGTATTGCGTCATGAGTCGTCCAGATCCTTGTGTGGTCGGAGCCGCCATGCCGGCGACAAGGCATGGCCGCCATGGGCCAGCAGAGCCGTCAAATGCCCGGCCAGCGCCGCGAAGCCGTGGTCGGCTCCCGGGTGCAGCAGGGTGCGGGCACCGCGGTAGAAGGCGAAGGCATCCGCCGGGTCCAGCACCTCGTCGGCGGTACCCAGCAGCAGCAAGTAACGCTCGGGCGCGGTGATCCTCGCCGGCGTCAGTGCCGCCAACTCGGCCAGGTGCGGCTCCCCCACCGTGAAGCGCTCGCCGGTGGTGGCGTTGACGAAGACCTCATCGACCCAGTCGGCCACCAGACGGGCCGGCGCCACCGCCGGATGCCTCGGCCGCCCACGCCGCCTCGATCAGCGCCCGGGTAGAGCCATCCATGGTCTCCAGGCCCTCGTGGCTTTCGAGAATTCGCTGGGTCTCACCGGCGATCTGCTTGCCCAGCTCCACCCCCCACTGGTCGAAAGGGTTAATGCCCCAGAGCGTTGCCTGGACGAACACCTTGTGCTCGTAGAGGGCAATCAGTGCGCCCAGGGTGTAGGGCGTCAACTCATCCAGCAGCAGGGTGGTGGAGGGCTGGTTACCGCGATAGCGCTTGTGCCCGGGGCGCTCTCCCGGCTCATCGATGGCATCGTCGCCCAGCGCCAGAAGCCGCGACTGGGCGAAACAGTTGGCCAGGGTCAACCGATGCTGCCCCTTGAGATGCTGGCGGGTCGCCGCGTTTTCGACCTCATCATAGCGCCTGAGAGGCGCAATAAAGTCGCACTCCACCGACTGAGTGCCCTGGTGGAGCAGCTGATAAAAGGCGTGCTGGGCGTTGGGTCCGAGCTGTCCCCACAGCACCGGGCAGGTAGAGTAGCTCACCTCGCGACCCTGGGCCGTCACCGACTTGCCGTTGGACTCCATCTCGAGCTGCTCGAGGTAGGCGGCAAAATACTCCAGGCGACCGTCGTAGGGCAGGATGGAGTGGGCACGAATGTCCAGAAAGTTGACGTTCCAGATCCCGGCCAGGGCCAGCAACACCGGCAGGTTGTCGGCCAGCGCAGCGGTGCGGAAATGCTCGTCCAAGGCATGGGCCCCGGCCAACAGCTCGCGGAAGCGCCGCATGCCGACCACCAGGGCGATGGGCAGGCCGATGCCCCCCCACAGCGAGTAGCGACCGCCGACCCACTCCCAGAACTCGAGCTGGTGGGCGGGCGCAATGCCCCATTCGGCCATCTTCTCGGGGCTGGCAGAAATGCCAATGAAGTGCTGGCGCATCACCAGCTCGGTGTCGACGCCCTCTTCCCCCGCCAGTCGTGCCATCAGCCAGTCCCGGGCGGTGCGCGCATTGGAGAGCGTATCAATGGTGGTGAAGGACTTCGACGACAGCACGAAGAGCGTGGCCTCGGGGTCGAGGCGTGCCAGGCAGTCGGCCAGCTGGGAGCCGTCCATGGTAGAGGCAAAATGCACCTCTACGCGGTGCACATCGCGCAGCCGATAGTCAGCCAGTGCGTGGGCCACCATCAGCGGACCGAGGTCCGAGCCACCCACGCCCAGGTTGACCACGTGGCGGATGGCCCTGCCGGTGGCGCCGCGCCACTGGCCGGTGTGGAAGCGCTCGACCATGGTCTCCATGCGCTCGAGGGTACGATGCACGCCGGGCACCAGATCCTCGCCCTCGACCACCAGCGAAGCACCCTCTGGCAGGCGCAGGGCCGTGTGCAGCGCCGGGCGATCCTCGCTGACGTTGACCCGCGCACCGCCCAGCAGCCGCTGGATCGCCCCGGGGACGTCCGCCTGCTCGGCCAGCGCCAGCAGGTGCGCCAGGGTCTCGGCGGACCAGCGCTGCTTGGAGAGATCCACGGTCAGGCCGGCGGCGCGGCGATTAAAGCCATCCTGACGATCGGGCTCCTCGGCAAACAGCTCACGCAGGTGGCGGCGGCCCGTTGCCTTGGCATGGGCCTCGAGTCCACGCCAGGCGTCGCTCTGATCGATCATCCTATCCTCCTTGAAGCCCGGCGGGTGCAGGGTCATGGCGGCGCGCGTAGAATGGCGGCCGTTCCCGCATTTTTGGCCTGATAATGAGTGATGCATCTTACCGTGACGCGATCTTTTCGACACCCCTGGACCGAGTGGCGCGTTTCTCCTTCGATGAGCAGGTCGTCGCCTGTTTTCCCGATATGATTCGCCGCTCGGTGCCGGGCTACGGGCAGATCCTGGGCATGCTGGGGCTGATCGCCCGCCGACACCTGCGCCACGGGGCGCGGGTCTACGACCTGGGCTGCTCCCTGGGGGCCGGCGGCCTTTCACTGGCCGGCCAGCTCCCGCCGGACGCCTTCCGCTACGTCGGCGTCGACCTCTCCCCGGCCATGGTGTCCCGAGCCCGGGAGACGCTGGACACCGAATGCCCCGACCATGCCATCCAGGTCATCGAGGGCGACATCCGCACCTTGGACTATGAACCCGCTCGAGAACGTACTGGTGCCGGACACCCTGGCCGAGCACCACGCCCGCCTGGGCCGGGCCGGCTTTTCCCGCGCCTACACCTGGTTCCAGCTGCTCAATTTCGCCTCTCTCGTGGCTTTCAAGGACGAAGGCTTCAAGGACAAGGCCTTCAAGAACGCCGTCGCTCCGGCGTCCCGGGAGGATTGAGCATGCCGATTCCCGCCGACCACCGCGACCTCTACCGCGCCTTCCTCGACCAGGGCCTCGACACCTGGCTGGCGCGGCTTCCCGAGCAGCTCGCCCGAGGGCTCGACCGTCGGCGCTTTGGCGACCTGCCCGCCTGGGAGAAGGCGGTGGCCAAGCTGCCGGCACTGCCCGACGCTCGCCGGGTGAGCCTGGACGCCGACACGGTCAGCGTCGACGTCGCGCTCACCGATAGCCAGCGCCGCCAGGCCGAGAATCTGCTGCGCCAGCTCGCCCCCTGGCGCAAGGGGCCCTTCTCGCTTGGCGGCATTACCATCGACACCGAGTGGCGCTCGGACTGGAAGTGGCAGCGAGTCGCGCCGCACCTGGCGAGTCTTGACGGCAGGAAGATTCTCGACGTGGGCGGCGGCAGCGGCTATCACGGCTGGCGCATGGCCGGGGCGGGCGCGACCTTCGTGCTGGTGATCGACCCCTCTCCGCGTTTTTTCTGGCAGTTTCGCGCGGTGCGTCACTTCGTCGGCAATGCCGATCAAGGCCGAACCCACTTTCTACCGGTAGGCATCGAGGAGGTCCCCGAGGATCTCGGCGTCTTCGATACGGTGTTCTCCATGGGGGTGCTCTACCATCGCCCCTCCCCGCTGGAGCACCTGCTGCAGCTCAGGGCCGCCCTGCGCCCCGGGGGCGAGCTGGTGCTGGAGACCCTGGTGGTGGAGGGCGACGCCACCCGGGTGCTGCTGCCGGGAGAACGCTATGCCGCCATGCCCAACGTCTACTTCCTGCCCTCCTCCGCGGCGCTCTGCCACTGGCTTGCGCGCTGCGGCTTTACCAATGTGCGAGTGGTGGACGAGGCGGTGACGACCACCGACGAGCAGCGCGCCACCGAGTGGATGACCTACCAGTCGCTGGCTGATTTTCTTGATCCTGAAGACCCGACCCGGACTCGAGAGGGCTATCCCGCCCCGCGCCGCGCGGTGGTGATCGCCAATCGGCCGCGCTAGCGGCGCAGAATCACCAGCCAGCGCCCCAGGTTGAGCATGCTGGCCAGGGAGGCCGCCACGTAGGTGAAGGCGCAGGCGGTGAGCACGTGGCGGACACCGGGCATGTCGTAGGGAGGGATGTAGTCCTTGAGCAGCGGCAGCGCGCGCTGGAAGCTGGCGTCGAACTCCACCGGCAGGGTCACCAGGTGCACCAGCGCCGCGGTGCCGAAGCTGATCACCGCGGCGACCACCACGATGGCGAGCCCGCCCGGCAATCGAGTGAGCAGGAACAGCAGCGGCGCGGCCATCATCAGCACCGCCCCGAGCTTCTCGGCCTTCTGGGCCACCCCCACCAGCCTTGATCGTGCCAGCAGCGGCGCATAGCCCTGATGATGCTGGATGGCGTGCCCCACCTCGTGGGCCGCCACCGTCACCGCGGTGAGCGAGCGCCCACCGTATACCTCCGGCGAGAGCCGCACCCGGCGCGCCTCTGGATCGTAGTGGTCGCCCTGCTCGGTGGGCTCCACCTTGACCCCTTCGATGCCGAGACGCCGCAGCAGGTGGTCGGCCAGCTCCGCTCCGGTACCGGGGTAGTCGTCGCGACCGCGGGAATGGCGCTTGATGACCCACCGGGCCCAGAGGTTGGGCAGCAGGAAAATAGCCAGCAGCAGGATAACGGCAACAATGATCATCGAGGCTTGGCTCCGGGTCGACTGTATGCTTTGGACACAGCCTACCAGAGCGGGTTTCCTCGAGGTCTAAAGCAATTTGCGAATATCCTTCGCCTCCCAGTGGGGAAAGTAGCGGCACACCAGGGCGTTGAGCTCGAGTTCGAAGCCGGCCCAGTCCACGTCACCGGGTTTCGCCGCCTCACCTTCGACCACGGCGCGAATCATGCCCGCCCCCAAGGTGGCGTTGGTCAGCCGGTCGATGATGATGAAGCTGCCGGTTCCCGGGCTGGTCGCGTAGTCATCCAGCGGCACCTCGGCGGTCAGCCGTGGGAGCCGACCAGCTCGACGTCCGCCGCGACGATCCAGTCGCCGCGGGAAATATCGATCTCGTCGGCCAGCGTCACGGTAATCGCCTGACCCGGCCAGGCCGCTTCGAGATCGCCGTCCCAGGTGACGATGCGCTCGACGGTAGAGCGACTGCCGGAGGGCAGCACCTTGATCGCCTGGCCGGGGCGCAGCACGCCCGCCTCCAGGGTGCCCGCATAGCCGCGGAAGTCCAGGTGGGGACGATTGACGTACTGCACCGGCAGGCGCAGGTCGGTCAGGTTGCGGTCGCGGCTGATCTCGACGCTCTCCAGCAGCTCCAGCAGGGTCGGTCCGGGTTGCCCATCGACCGTATACCAGGAGAGCGACTCGCTCTTGTTGACCACGTTGTCGCCCTTCAGCGCCGAGAGCGGCACGAAACGAATATCCCGGGCTTGGAGCTGTCCGGCAATGTCCTGGTACTCGGTAACGATCTCGTCGAAGCGAGTCTCGGCGTAGTCCACCAGGTCCATCTTGTTCACCGCCACCACCAGGTGCTGGATGCCCAGCAGGTCGGCGATGAAGCTGTGCCGGCGAGTCTGGGTCTGCACCCCGTAGCGGGCGTCGATCAGGATGATGGCAAGGCTCGCCGTGGATGCACCGGTGGCCATGTTGCGCGTGTACTGCTCATGCCCCGGCGTGTCGGCGATGATGAACTTGCGCCTGTCGGTGGAGAAGAAGCGGTAGGCCACATCGATGGTGATGCCCTGCTCACGCTCCGATTGCAGGCCGTCCACCAGCAGGGCCAGATCGACCTCCTCGCCGGTGGTGCCGACCGTCTTCGAATCGCGAGTGATCGCCGCGAGCTGGTCGTCGAAGATCATCTTGGAGTCGTGCAGCAGACGGCCGATCAGGGTCGACTTGCCGTCATCCACGCTGCCGCAGGTAATGAAGCGCAGCAGATCCTTGTTCTCATGCTCGTGCAGATACTGCTCGATGTTGTCGGCGATCAGAGTCGATTGGTGTGACATCAGAAATAGCCCTCGCGCTTCTTCTTCTCCATGGAGCCGGCCTGGTCGTGGTCGATGGCGCGACCGCTGCGCTCAGAGGTGCGGGTAAGCAGCATCTCCTGGATGATCTCGGGCAGGGTGGCGGCCGTGGATTCCACCGCCCCAGTGAGCGGGTAGCAGCCCAGGGTGCGGAAACGCACCCACTTCTCCTCGGGCACCTCGCCCTCGGCCAGCGGCAGGCGCTCGTCGTCGACCATCACCAGCATGCCGTCGCGCTCCACCACCGGGCGCGGGGCGCTGAAGTAGAGGGGCACGATGGAAATGGATTCCAGGTAGATGTACTGCCAGATATCCAGCTCGGTCCAGTTGGAGAGCGGAAAGGCGCGGATCGACTCGCCCTTGTTGATCCGGGCGTTGTAGAGGTTCCACAGCTCCGGGCGCTGATTCTTGGGATCCCAGCGGTGAAACTTGTCACGGAAAGAGAAGACGCGCTCCTTGGCGCGGCTCGCCTCCTCGTCGCGGCGTGCCCCGCCAAAGGCGGCGTCGAAGCCGTACTTGTCCAGGGCCTGCTTGAGGGCTGCCGTCTTCATGACGTCGGTATAGCCGCTGGAACCGTGGTCGAAAGGGTTGATGCCGGCGGCGCGCCCCTCTTCGTTGGTATGCACCAGCAGCTCCATGCCCACCTCGGCCGCCATCCGGTCACGGAAGGCGATCATCTCGCGGAACTTCCAGGTGGTGTCCACGTGGAGCAGCGGGAAGGGCGGCGGCCCGGGATAGAAGGCCTTGCGCGCCAGGTGCAGCATCACCGCAGAGTCCTTGCCGACGGAGTAGAGCATCACCGGGTTGCGGAATTCGGCCGCCACCTCGCGAAGGATGTGGATCGACTCGGCCTCGAGCTGCTGCAGGTGGGTCAGCCGCTGGGGCGACAGGGCCGGGGAGGCGCTGCTCGCCTGGGCGAGCGACGGGGCGGTCGCGGCGTGAAGCGTGGTCATGGCCCGGGTACCTCGCGTGACGGTGGGCATGGGGATCATGCCACGGAGGGTAGCGCCGAACTTTTATTACTCAAAAGAATTAATGACGATCTTTTTATACCCAGAATAGGATTTATCCCATCGTCACAGATCGACGCGCTCTACCCAGGTCGTGACAGCGTCGTCACCCAGGTCGAGGACACGATAGCCGGGGCGTGAGGCCTCATCGATGGCGAAGGTCTCGGCATGGGCCAGGAACTGGTCGGTGGTCGAAGGGCAACCCAATACGGCCACCTCTCCATTCGCCAGGCGCCCGCGGCCGCTAAAGGCCTGGTGAATATGGCCGCAGAGGACGGCACGCACCTGGCTGAAGGCGGAGACAGACTGCCAGAAGGCCTCGCGATCCTTGAGCCCGAGGGCATCTAGCCACGCCGACCCCACCGGCAGCGGGGGATGATGCATGGCAATCAGGGTCGGCCGATCGTCCTTTTCCAGACTCGCGGCCAGGTCGGCCAGGCGCTCGGGGGCCAGCTCGCCGTGGGCCTGACCACTGACGCGGGTATTCAGCATCAGTATCCGCCAGGCGCCGATGTCGAGCTCATCGAGCAGCTCGCGGGTCTCGGCCATCAGCGCCGGATCGTCATGGTTGCCGGCCAGCCAGAACCAGGGCGCCGCGAGGCGACCCAGGGTGAGCTGTGCCAGTTGGTAAGACGCAGCGGTCTCGTCGTTACTGATATCACCGGTGACAAGCACCATGTCGGGGCGCTCGCGATTGACCGCCTCAACCACCGCCTCCAACTGACGCAAGGGGAAGCCCGCCCGAGCTCGGGCCGCGGGGTCGGCGTGGAGGTGGCAGTCGCTGATCTGGACCAGTCGCATCATCGGGAGGGCTCTCGTCGGGGCGCAGCGGATTCAAGGAAGCTGATTCAGGGAAGTTCCGGCATGTCGAG
>JAIVHL010000138.1 GCA_020201075.1 Halomonas sp.
AAGGAGCAGGGCCATGCCGAGCAACCAGGCCGCACATCGTGAACGCATGGGGATCTCCTAATCCCGAGAGGAGTGCTGGCATTGTCAGCCAGCACGCAGGGCCACCACAAGATCATTAGCCAACGCCGGCAGGGCGCACTGACCGAGGTCAAGCCGGCGTCAGACCTCCGCCGAGACGGCACCGAAGATCGCCTTGAGATCGGTCTCGGCATCGCGGGGACTCAGGTCAAGCAGATTCAGCAGGCTATCCAGATGCTTCACCACTGCGCTCCGAGCCCCTTCCGCGTTGCCGTTGCGCAGCGCCTCAGCAGTCGCGGATGATCCTCCGCCAGATAGCACGGCGGCCTCCACGTCTTCTTTCCAGGTCTTGCCCATTGAACGCCCCCGAGTCACCCGGAAGCACCTTCGCACGTTTCCCTGCACCTGGCCACATGGTGAAGGGATCCTGTATACAGGCTCAGACGTCGTGGCTTTCGTTCACGTCCAGGATCTTCAGGGTGTTGGTGCCGCCGTGGGCGTTCATGTGGTCGCCGCGGGTCAGGATTACATGGTCGCCGGCGGCAGCGATGCCCTTTTCTACCAGCAGCGACAGCGCCCGCTCGTTGAGTTCGAGGGGGGTCATGTCGCGGGTGTCGAAGGGCAGCGAGACCACCCCGCGGTAGAGCGCCATGCGCCGCTGGGCCACCGGGCTGTGGGCCAGGCCGACGATGGGCAGGCCCGAACTGATGCGCGAGGCGATCAGCGGCGTGTAGCCGGTGGAAGTCATGCAGGCGATGGCGGCCACGCCCGACAGGTGGTTGGCGGCGTACATGGCGGAGAGCGCGATGGTCTCGTCGATCCGCGAGAAGCCCTCATGGATGCGGTGGCCGGACTCCTGGGCGATCTTCTCGCGCTCGGCGCCCAGGCAGACCCGGTCCATGGCCGCGATGGTCTCCACCGGGAAGTCGCCGGCGGCGGTCTCGGCGGAGAGCATCACCGCGTCGGTGCCGTCGAGCACCGCGTTGGCCACGTCGAACACCTCGGCCCGGGTGGGCAGCGGCGACTCGATCATCGACTCCATCATCTGCGTGGCGGTGATCACCGCGCGGTTCAGCGTGCGAGCGCGCTTGATGATGCGCTTCTGCATGCCGATCAGCTTGGCATCGCCTATCTCCACGCCGAGATCGCCGCGGGCCACCATCACCGCCTCGGAGGCCTCGATGATGCCGTCCAGGGTCGCCTCATCCGCCACCGCCTCGGCGCGTTCCAGCTTGGCCACCAGGCCGATCTCGGCCCCGGTCTCGCCGAGCAGCGCGCGGGCCTCGTGCATGTCGGCGGCGCTGCGCGGAAACGACACCGCCAGGTAGTCGACGCCGATCTCGACGGCGGTGGTGAGATCCGCGCGGTCCTTGTCGGTAAGCGCCGGCGCCGAGAGGCCGCCGCCCTGCTTGTTGATGCCCTTGTTGTTGGAGAGCTTGCCGCCCACCACCACGGTGGTGTGGATCTCGCGGCCCTGGATAGCGGTGACGTCGAGCACCACCCGGCCATCGTCGAGCAGCAGGCGATCGCCCGGGGCGACGTCGTCGATCAGCTGCTGATAGTCGCAGCCGACCCGGGAGGCATCGCCAGCGTTACCGTCGAGCGCCATATCGAGCACGAAGGGCGCGCCTGCCGACAGCTCGACGGCGCCCTCGCGGAAGCGGGCGATGCGGATCTTGGGGCCCTGCAGGTCGCCCAGGGCGGCAACGCTGCGGCCCAGGCGGTCGGCGATCTCGCGGACCCGCACCAGGCGCTGGCGATGGTCGTCGGGGCTGCCGTGGGAAAAGTTGAGGCGCACGACATCAACGCCGGCCGCGATCATGGCCTCCAGCACACCCTCGCGGTCGCTGGCCGGGCCCAGGGTGGCGACGATCTTGGTGCGGCGTATGGGGTCATGGATAGGAGCGTGGGGGGGAAGCGTCATGGTGTCCTCGGCAGGGCCAGAATGGCACGTGAATCGTTAACATGGGTGCGCGTCGGACCGGTCTGGATATACCGGTCGTGCGACTGATGAAAAGTATACGCGTCAGTGGGTGATAGGTAAGCGCACGGGTCGAGGCCAGTGCACCGATCAAAGGATGATGCGCAAAGGCAGCGAAAACTCGTCGCAATTGTGCCCTTCCCCACCGCGGTCGACCACCAGAAACTCCCCTTCCCGCTCCAGCACCGACTGAATGGCGTGCCAGGTGCCGGCGCGGTAGTTCACCCCCTGTCGACCGTCGGTGACGAAGGCGCGCACCTTGGCGGGGTCGATCTCGTTGCCCGGCGGCGCAACGACTACCAGGAACCTCTCTTCATGAAGCGGCATAAAGGCCTGGCTGCCTAGGGGGTGGCGTTCCAGGAAGTCGAGCTCGAGGGGCATGGTCACCGGCTGACTGACGAAGATGCTGATCAACGTCCTCGCCCCCTCCCCCAGGGTCTCGACGTTTGCCAGGTCGTGGTGGCGCCGGGTGCGTCCGGCGTTGATGGGAAACCAGTCCGATATGCGCGTGTCGATAACATCGCCGAAAGGGGCGAAGGCCTCGGGCGTCAGCGGCTCGGCTTTTAGTTCAAGCATATCGATCTCCTGAAAAAAACAGCCTCGATAGTCGGGGCTGATCCGGCGACAGACCTTTCGGGGGCGCTGTGAACCCCTCCCTGGGCGCTACCGATGCCATCCCTGGCATAGGACCCCCTCCAGCTCTGTCCCCGGCGCCCCTTAGGTTAGCGCCATATCAGCGGCTACCTAATTGCAGTTTCGGGTGGCGATTGACGTCCTTGTAGAGCAGATAGCGGAACGGGCCCGGGCCGCCGGCGTAGCAGGCCTGGGGGCAGAAGGCGCGCAACCACATGAAATCGCCGGCCTCGACCTCGACCCAGTCCTGATTGAGGTGATAGACCGCCTTGCCTTCGAGCACGTAGAGGCCGTGTTCCATGACGTGAGTTTCGGCGAACGGGATCGCCGCACCCGGCTGCAGTGTGACGATATTGACGTGCATGTCGTGGCGCACGTCGGCGGGGTCGACGAAGCGGGTGGTGGCCCAGCGCCCCTCGGTGCCCGGCATCTCGTTGGGTGCGATATCGTTCTCGTTGACCACGAAGGCTTCGGGCACCTCGATGCCCTCGACTCGCTCGTAGGCCTTGCGCACCCAGTGAAAGCGCACCGGAGCATCGGTCTCATTCTTCACCATCCAGACACTGCCGGGCGGAATAAAGGCGTAGCCGCCCGGCAGCATTTCGTGGCGCTCACCGGCGAGAGTCAGGGTCATCTCACCTTCGACCACGAAGAGCACGCCCTCGGCTTCGGGGTCGGGTTCGGGGCGCTCGCTGCCGCCACCCGGGGAGACCTCCATGAGGTACTGGGAGAAGGTCTCGGCAAAACCGGAGAGTGGGCGCGCCAGCACCCAGAGCCGAGTCCCCTCCCAGAACGGCAGGTTACTGGTGACGATATCGCGCATCACCCCCTTGGGAATGACGGCATAGGCCTCGGTAAACACCGCCCGGTCGGAGAGCAGTTGGGTCTGGGGCGGATGGCCGCCGTGCGGCGCGTAGTAGCTACGTTGGTTCATGGTGTGTCCTCAAGCCCACGGTGCCGGATGATGTTCCGCCCAATGCCGTGCGATATCCACGCGGCGCGCCACCCACACCCGGTCATGGGCCTCGATATGGTCCAGGAAGCGCTGCAGGGCGCGGAAGCGGCCCGGGCGCCCCAGCAGGCGACAGTGCATGCCCACCGAGAGCATCTTCGGCGATTCCTCCCCCTCCGCGTATAGCACGTCGAAGGCGTCGCGTAGATAGGTAAAGAAATGCTCGGCGGTGTTGAAGCCCTGGGGCGCAGCGAAGCGCATGTCGTTGGTATCCAGAGCATAGGGGACGATCAGGTGGTCGTGCTCGACGCCCTGGCTGTCGGAGGCACGCGTCCAGAAAGGCAGGTCATCGCCGTAGTAGTCGCTGTCATAGAGGAAGCCACCCTCGTCGAGCACCAGGCGACGGGTATTGGGACTGTCGCGGCCGGTGTACCAGCCCAGCGGCTTCTCGCCATAGAGACGCTGGAAGATCGTCATGGCCTTGTGGAGGTGCTCGCGCTCGACCTCCTCGGGCAACTCCTGGTAGTGGATCCAGCGGTAGCCATGGCAGGCGACCTCGTGGCCCAGTTCCTTGAAGGCGTGGGCCACCTCGGGGTGGCGCTCCAGCGCCATGGCCACGCCGAACACGGTGAGCGGCAGGCCGCGGCGCTCGAACTCGCGCAGGATACGCCACACCCCCGCCCGGGAGCCGTACTCGTAGATCGACTCCATGCTCAGGTGGCGATCCGGAAAGACCGGAGCCCCGATGATCTCAGAGAGGAACTGCTCGGAGCCCGAATCACCATGCAAAACGCAGTTCTCGCCGCCTTCCTCGTAGTTGAGCACGAACTGCACGGCGATCTTCGCCCGGCCCGGCCAGTTGGCATGGGGCGGGTTGCGGCCATAGCCGGTCAGGTCGCGGGGATAGCTGGAAGGGGTCATGGCATCACTCTGTTAATAATTAACCAAGCAGATTGAACTCAGCGTACAAAAATTTCGTATACAAAAAATGTTCCCTTCTGGTCTATCTGACGCAAGGCCGACCCGCGGGAGAGTATCTTCCTGGACTAGCCGCCAACGTCAGCGGGAGAAGATAGTATGCAGATCCGGCGCCTTGTCCTCCTCCTCGACCATGGAGAGAGAAGCCTCGATCGCCTTGAGGTGGCGGCTCATGAAGGCCGCAGCGCGTTCGCCGTTGCCTGCCTCGAGATAACCGATCAGGTCGTCGTGATCGTGGGACTCGCAGCCAAGATGGCCGGCGCTGCCGTAGACGGCAAGGATCAGCGAGGAGCGGGAGCACAGCCGGTCGACGAAATCGGCCAGGGTGGCGTTACCCGAGATCTCCGCCAGGCGAGCATGAAGGGCGGCGGAGAGCTTGATCGCCGCGCTCTGCTCGCCGTCCTTGAGCGCCTGGCGCTCGCAACGGGCCATGTCGCGCAGCTCCCGCACGTCAACCTCGCTGATGCGACGAGCGACCTCGGGCATCAGGCCGCACTCGATCATCTGGCGGGCATCGAAGACGTCCTTGGCCTCGTCGGCCGTGGGGCGGGTGACGCTGGCGCCGCGACGCGGTGTCAGGGTGACCAGCTGTTCCATGGCCAGGCGCTGCAGGATCTTGCGGATGCCGGTGCGGCTCACTCCGAACACCTCAGTGAGCGCATCCTCGCGTAGGCGAGCTCCGGGCTTGAGGCGGTGTTCGATGATCGCATCGCTGATCGAACGGTAGATCACCTCTTGACGCTCGGCTCCGTCACCGTCTTTCCCGCGGCGTGATAAGGAAGGCCCGCGCTTGGGCTCGCGCTGACGCTGGTTCATGAAGGCTGGTCTCCTGGGGTGCCTGAGGCATGACAGCAAGGCATCTGGCTCACTCCGTCCAGGCGGCGATGGCCGCGCGCTCCTCGTCGGTCATGCCGGTCATGTTGCCCAGCGGCATATAGCCGCTGGCCACCACCTGCTGGATCTGGGCACGCCGGGCGGCGGTCTGCTGCGGTGAGTCATAGGCGACCCCGGCCGGCGGCGCGCTGAAGCCGGGCTGGCTCGGCTGGCTGGCGTGGCAGGCCGCGCAGCGAGTCTCAACGATGGCATGGGCCTGCTCGAGGCCGACCGCGGCGCGATCCGGGTCGGCGGCGGGCGATGGGGACGGGGCGGCGACCCAGAACGCCACGGCGATCAGCGCCGTGCCGGCCACCGGATAGGCGGGCTTGATGCTACCGGCATGCATCAGCACGAAGAACTGGCGAATCAGCGCGCCGGCGAAGATGAACAGCGACATGATCACCCAGGCCTGCTCGTGGGAGTAGGCGAACGAAGTGTGGTTGCTGATCATCAGCAGCACCACCGGCAGGGTGAAGTAGGTGTTGTGCACAGAGCGCTGCTTGCCGCGCTTACCATCCAGCGGGTTGGGCGTCTCGCCGGCCTTCATCGCCGCCACCATGCGCCGCTGGCCGGGGATGATCCAGAAGAACACGTTGGCCGACATGGCCGTCGCCATCACCGCACCGGTGAGCAGGAAAGCCGCGCGGCCGGTGAATATCTGGGTGCTCAGGTAGGCCACCACCACCATCATCATGGCGACCGCCAGGCTAAGCACCCCGTCTCGCTCCATGTTGGGGCTGAGGCGTTTGCAGAGCTCGTTGTAGACCACCCAGCCGCCGAGAAGGAACAGCAGCGCCATCGCGTTGGCCTGCCAGCCGCTCATACTGGCCGCCCACTCCCAGCTGGCGTTGGGGTTGACCAGGTAGAAGCTCGGGTTGGCCATGTAGAGCAGGATGAACAGGGCGAAGCCCGACAGCCAGGTGGTGTAAGCCTTCCAGAACGACCAGTGCAGGTCCGCGGGCAGCTTGGCGGGAGCCGTGGCGTACTTCTGGTTGTGGTAGAAGCCGCCGCCGTGCACCGCCCACATCTCGCCGAACACCCCCTTGTCGCGGTCCTCTGCGGCCTTGGGCGTGCGCAGGCCGTTGTCGAGCATCACGAAGTAGATTGATTCGCCGATCCAGGCGATGGCCGCAATGACGTGCAGCCAGCGCAGCATGAAGTTGGCAACGTCCAGCAGATAGGCTTGCATCGGGGGATGCCTCGTCCAGCGCGTGTTGTTATGGAAGTTGTTATGGAAATGAGCAGGGCCGAATACTCAGCTGCCACGGTAGGTAGAGTATCCATAAGGCGACAGCAGCAGCGGCACGTGGTAGTGCGCTTCGCCATCGGCCACGCCGAAACGCAGCGGGATCACGTCCAGAAAGCGAGGTTCCTCCGCCGTGATGCCCTGCTGGCGAAGATAGTCGCCGGCGTGGAAGACCAGCTCGTACTCGCCGGCGGTGAATTCGCCCCCCTCAAGGATCGGTGCATCGCAGCGTCCGTCATTGTTGGTGGTGACTTCCTTGAGTCGCTCTCGCGCCTGGTCCGCGAGGCGATATACCTCGATGCGGATTCCCCGGCCGGGGCGACCCTGAGCGGTATCGAGTACGTGGGTTGTCAAGCGTCCCATGTTCAGTCTCCTGTTGTTCTATTGGCCGTCGTACTCCATCAACCCTCTATCCAGCGTTCTGCTAACTGTCTAACCGTTTCATAAATGCCGCAAATATCAGTGAAAACATTTTTAGATGTTTTTGGAGTACATTTCAAAATATTTTTTGTATACATTATTGGGCAGACATCATCCTAACAAATGAGAACCAAGAGACCGACCATGATCCACCGCAACCTGACCCCGCGTCCCAGTCGGCTGGACAAGGCCAGCTTCATCGCCGGGTTCGGCGACATCTACGAGCACTCTCCCTGGGTGGCTGAACTGGCCTGGGACTGCGGGCTGGACGAGCGCCACGACACGCCCGAGCACCTGGCAGAGGTCATGGGACGAATGCTCACCGAGGCCGATGCGGAGAGCCAACTCGCCGTGATCCGCGCCCACCCGGATCTCGCCGGCAAGGCGGCAGTTGCCGACGAACTGACCGACGACTCCACCCGCGAACAGGTGGGGGCAGGCCTGGACCAGTGCTCTGCTGAGGAGATGGCCCGCTTCGAGCGCCTCAACGCGGCCTACAGGGCGAAGTTCGGCTTTCCCTTCGTGATGGCCGTCAAGGGCAGCGACCGCCTTGCCATCCTCGACGCCTTCGAGGCACGTCTGCCCAACGACCCGGACAAGGAGCGCCACACCGCCGTCGAGCAGATCAACCGCATCGCGCTGTTTCGCCTGCAGTCACGCGCGGAGGGCTGATCACCACGTTATTCCAAGGTGACGCCGCCCATTAACTTCCCCCGAGGCGAACGGCGGCACGGTCATTTGCTCGACCCGACTCTCGGCTAAACTTTATCTGTGTCTCTGCGGGAGTTCCGCTATGTACCAAGATCGACTCGATGCGGCCAGGCGCCTGGCCAAGGCCCTGGATCATCTGAAGGGGAAGAGGCCTTTGGTGCTGGCCATCCCCCGTGGTGGCGTGCCCATGGGACGGGCGATCGCCGACGCCTTGGAAGGAGAGCTTGACGTGGTGCTGATACGCAAGATCGGTGCTCCTGGCAACCCCGAGTACGCCATCGGCGCAGTGAGCGAGGACGGCAGCGTGCACCTGGAAGAGGAGGCCCAAGAATGCCGTCAGGAGTGGCTGGCCCAAGAGATCGCTCGGCAACGCGAGCTGATCGATGAGCGCCGGCGCCGCTACACACCGGTGCGCTCGCCCATCGATCCAACCGGGCGGGTGGTGGTAGTGGTGGACGACGGCAGCGCCACCGGGGCCACCATGGCCGCAGCGCTCGCCACACTGCGCCAGCGCGATCCGGCCCGTCTCATCGCTGCCATCGGGGTAGCGCCGCCAGATACCCTGGCTCGGTTCGAGGCCCTGGCCGACGAGGTGGTCTGCCCACAGGCTCCTTCCCGCTTCGCTGCCGTGGGCCAGTTCTTTATCGACTTTGGTCAGGTGGAGGATGATGAGGTGGTCCGTCTGCTTGGTGAAGATGCCCCTTGATCAAGGCAGACCCGCTGGTCGCAGAATACAGAAAGGGCCGCCCCCTGTGAGGAGCGGCCCTTGTGATTCAGCGACCGTCGACATTCCGGCGAAACTCGCTGCTTCTCAGCCGATTACTTGGCGGCTTCGGTCACGGACTTCATGCTTTCTTCCACCAGCTTCTGACTCTTTTGCAGGTAATCCTGACTCAGCTCGGAGAGCTTCTCGGCATCGGCCTTGAGATGGTCTCCCAGATCCTGGGCCACCTTCTGCTGGTCCTCCATGACCTTCTTGAGCCCCTCGGCATCACGTACATCGATCCAGGCGCGGGCCTGAGCCAGGCCAAAGTCGGCATAGCGGCGCGTCGCCTCAAGCTGGGCGGCCATCAGCTTCTCATAGTACTCCAGGGTCAGAGAGCCGTAGGCGCGGGCCGGCTCGGCTAATAGGCCCTCGAATGTATCGGTGGCTTTCTTGGTGGTTGCCTTGGTCATGGAACACCTCCGTCTCACTTGGGGAAACAAGCTTGGGCAGACAGAGCATTTTGCCCTGTGTTGCATTGCAACATAGCAGGCAGTTTTGTGCGGCGCAACATAACGCCGGGCCATTTTTTTAATACCCCGGCCTCATCACTGAACGATGGCGTCCGGTGATTACCGAGCGTCATCTCGACAGCGGAAGTCGTGGCCCATCAGCGGTAGGCGCCCTCGATATCGGTAATGCGCATCGCTCGGCGACCTAGGCCGTCGTGCAGGTCGAGCATACGCTCCAACCACCCATAAACGGGGTCGGCATTGGAGACCAGGTCGGCGCTCGATACGCAGCGTGCCCACATGAAGCAGCCGAACACCAGATAGTCCCCCGCTGCCGGCGCCTCGCCGTCGATGAAGTCGGCTTCTTTGAAGCGCCCGCGCAGCGGCTCCAGTGCCGCATCCAACTGGGAGAGACCCTTGGCCGGCGAGTGGAACTCCTCCAGTTTCCGGCCCAGCCGCTGCTCTCGGGTCTCGCGAAAATAGTCGCGATCATCGGGATGAATGGCATTAAGCAAATCCATGATAATGGTGCGTAGCATCGCCGGCTGCAGCGAACGCTCGGCATAGTGCTTGAGGAAGCGGGCCCGCTCCTCGGCCAGGGGGTCGCCTAGCAGAGGCGCCTCGGGGTAGACACGATCCAGGTAGCGCAGGATCTCGTAGCTGTCGGTGATGACCGCATCGCCATCGACCAGCACGGGCACCTTGTCATGGTCGGCGAAGGCCAGCGCCGCCTTGTCATTGAAGCGCCAGGGACGGGTCTCTACCTCAAGCCCTTTGTGGGCCAGAGCGTAGCGAACGCGCCAGCAGTAGGGCGAGAAACGCAGCCCCTCGTCGATACCGCAGAGATCATAGAGCACCCGTGTCATGACATTCTCCCGTTTCAGTCGGCATAAGCAGAACAGTCTGCCAGCCTTTAGCTTGCCCTGTCATGCCGGTTGTCGGAACAGACCAAGGCGTCGTCGCTTTGTCTTTTAGTCTATAGCCGGAAAGCACCGTTTCTTTCCCGAACCGGGGCACGACAAAACAACCTATTGTTGAAAAAGACATTTTTTTAACACGGGCAGTTTGGAACCCATCAGGGAATTGGTAATACCAATTCACCAAGGCTGGCGAATCAACGCTTCCAGGGCGTATCTTTCGCGCATCCGCTGCGCCCTCGGCAGGCGGAGTCGTGCCACCTTATTGCAGACAACACCACCACAACAGTCGATGGGAAACCTGCCTCATGAATAACACCCTACTTGCACTGCTGGCCTTCACGCCTCTGGTGCTGGCCGGTGTACTGCTGATCGGCCTGCGCATGCCGGCCAGGACCGCCATGCCGGTGGTTTACGTGGTCACCGCACTCATCGCCCTGTTCGCCTGGGACATGAGCTTCAACCGGGTACTGGCGTCAACCCTTCAGGGGCTGATTCTCACCATAGCGATCCTGTGGATCATCTTCGGTGCCATCCTGCTGCTCAACACCCTGAAGCACTCTGGCGGCATCACCGCGATCCGCAACGGCTTCTCCGGCATCAGTCCGGACCGCCGCGTCCAGGCGATCATCGTCGCCTGGCTGTTCGGCTGCTTCATCGAAGGCGCTTCCGGTTTCGGCACCCCCGCCGCCGTAGCCGCCCCGCTGATGGTAGCGCTCGGCTTCCCGGCGCTGGCCGCCGTGGTCGTGGGTATGATGATCCAGTCGACCCCGGTCTCCTTCGGCGCCGTGGGCACCCCCATCGTGGTGGGCGTCACCGGCGGTCTGGACCGCATCGGCATCACCGAAGCGCTGGAGACAGGCGGCTATACCTGGATGGAATATTTCCGCCTGATCGCCGCCGAGGTGGCCGTGATCCACGGTATCGTTGGCGTTCTGATGCCGCTGATCATGGTAATCATCATGGTCAGGTTCTTTGGCGCGAATAAGTCCTGGAAGGAAGGCCTCTCCATCGCCCCCTTTGCGATCTTCGCCGGCGTGGCCTTCGTGGTCCCCTACATGCTGGCAGGTGTTCTGCTCGGCCCGGAATTCCCGTCGATGATCGGTGCCATGGTGGGTCTGGCTATCGTTGTGCCGGCGGCACGCAAGGGCTTCCTGATTCCCAAGGACGTCTGGGAATTCCCGGACAAGACGTCCTGGCCCGACGAGTGGATCGGCAAGCTGGAAATCAAGCTGGATGATATTGCCGGCAAGGCGCCCATCTCCACCCTCATGGGCTGGGTTCCCTACGTGCTGCTGGCCGTGATTCTGGTGGCCTCTCGCACCGTCGAGCCGTTCAAGAATGCGCTCACCTCGATTTCCATCGGCTGGAGCAACATCCTGGGTGAAGCCGGGGTCTCCGGTGCCATCCAGCCGCTCTATCTGCCGGGGGGTATCCTGCTGATGGTGGTGCTGCTCACCGCCCTGCTTCACCGCATGCGCCTGGGTGAGTTGGGGGCCGCCTTCAGCGAATCCTCCAAGACCATTCTCGGCGCCGGCTTCGTGCTTATCTTTACCATCCCGATGGTGCGGATCCTGATCAACTCCGGCGTCAACGGGGCGGACCTGGTTTCCATGCCGGTGTCCATGGCGCAGTTTGTGGCTGACAGCGTGGGCGGCGTCTATCCGTTCTTCGCTCCCGCCGTGGGTGCCCTGGGGGCCTTTATCGCCGGCTCCAACACCGTGTCCAACCTGATGCTGTCCGACTTCCAGTTCAACGTGGCGCAGCAGTTGGGGGTCTCCACCGCCATGATGGTGTCACTGCAGGCCGTAGGTGCTGCAGCGGGTAACATGATCGCCATCCACAACGTGGTCGCAGCGTCGGCGACCGTAGGCCTGCTTGGCCGCGAGGGCATCACCATCCGCAAGACCATCCTGCCGACCATCTATTACCTGGTGTTCTCCGGCATCCTCGCGCTGTTGGCCTTCTATGTGATGGGCATCTCCGATCCGCTGCTGCGGACAGGATAAGGGTACGAGCATGACGCACTTTGGGCCTCGCCGACTCTCGGCGGGGCCCGCTCGTTTTGTCGTCCGAGCACACCGGCGACCCTAGTGATGAAATAAATTTCCATATATTTATGGAAATTTATTTCATAAGATTGGTCCTAAACTGAAGAGATGTCTTTCTCGCTCAGGAGTCACCATGAATACCCACTTCGACCCAAGGCTCGATGGCGGTCATCCCGGACGCGACCAGTCCGAGGTGCTGGCCGACCTCAAGCTGGCCCTGCCCGGGATGACCCTGCTGCACCGTGAGGAGGATCTGCGCCCCTTCGAGTGCGACGGCCTCTCCGCCTACCGCGCCCTGCCCATGCTGGTCGCCCTCCCCGAGACCCTCGAACAGGTCGAGACCCTACTCAAGCGCTGTTGCGCCCTGGGCGTGCCGGTGGTGACCCGCGGCGCCGGCACCGGCCTCTCCGGCGGCGCCATGCCACTGGAGCACGGTGTGCTGCTGGTGCTGTCACGCTTCAATCGCATCCTCGAGATCGACCCCGATAGGCGCACGGCCCGTGTCCAGCCCGGGGTGCGCAACCTGGCTATCTCCGAGGCGGCGGCTCCCCATGGCCTCTACTATGCCCCGGACCCCTCGTCACAGATTGCCTGCTCCATCGGCGGCAACGTGGCCGAGAACGCCGGCGGCGTGCACTGTCTGAAGTACGGCCTCACCGTCCATAACGTTATCAAGGTCGAGGTGCTGACCATCGAAGGCGAGCACATGACCCTCGGCTCGGACGCCATGGATGCGCCCGGTTTCGATCTATTGGCGCTGTTCACCGGCTCCGAGGGCATGCTCGGGGTGGTCACCGAGATCACCGTCAAACTGCTGCCCAAGCCGGAGAGCGCCAAGGTGCTGATGGCCAGCTTTGACGACATCGAAAAAGCCGGCAACGCCGTGGGCGCCATCATCGCCGCGGGCATCATCCCCGGCGGCCTGGAGATGATGGATAACCTGGCAATCCGTGCCGCCGAGGACTTCATCGGCGCCGGCTACCCGGTGGAAGCCGAGGCCATCCTGCTCTGCGAACTGGATGGCGTCGAGGCAGACGTGGATGACGACTGCGCCACGGTTCGCCGCGTCCTGGAAGAAGCCGGCGCCACCGGCATCCAGCTGGCACGCGACGAGGCCGAGCGTGCGCTCTTCTGGGCCGGGCGCAAGAACGCCTTCCCGGCGGTGGGCCGCATGTCGCCGGACTACTACTGCATGGACGGCACCATTCCCCGCCGCGAGCTCGCTCGGGTGCTCAAGGGCATCAACGACTTCGGCGAGGAGTACGGCCTGCGCGTGGCCAATGTCTTCGGCCAAGCGCGCCTTCGACCCCGACGCGCTGCTCAACCCGGGCAAGAATATCCCCACCCCGGCCCGCTGCTCCGAGTTCCGCCTGACCAAGAGCGCCGGCGACGCGCCCGCCCAGACCCAGGCCCAGATCCAAAAGAGCCACGGCTGAGAGACAGGACAATATGGTGACCACTCACGACATCCCCCATCGCGACATTCCCGGCCATGACGCCAGCGAAGCGCTGGCAGACCGCGTCCGCCGCGCCGAGGCCGAGGGCACGCCCCTGCGCATTGTCGGCGGCGACACCAAGGCGTTTTATGGTCGCCAGGTCGTAGGCGAGACACTCTCGACCCGCGAGCACTGCGGCATCACCGAGTACGACCCGGTAGAGCTGATCGTCTCGGTACGCACCGGCACCCCGCTGAGTGAGCTGGAGTCCGCCCTGGCCGCTAATGGTCAGATGCTGCCCTGCGAGCCGCCCCACTTCGGCGAGAACGCCACGGTCGGCGGCATGATTGCCACCGGCCTCTCCGGGCCACGACGCCCCTGGGCCGGCAGCGTGCGTGACTTCGTGCTGGGCACGCGGCTCATTACCCGCCAGGGCAGCGAGCAGCGCTTCGGTGGCCAGGTAATGAAGAACGTGGCTGGCTATGACCTTTCGCGCCTGATGGTGGGGGCCCAGGGTACCCTGGGGCTGCTCACCGAGGTTTCCATGAAGGTGCTGCCGCTACCCGGCGCCAGCCGCAGCCTGCACCTGGACATGCCGCTGGCCGAAGCCCTGGAGAAACTCTCCGAGTGGGGCCGCCAACCGATGCCCATTACCGCCGCCGCCTGGCTGGAGGGCGCCCTTCACCTGCGCCTGGAGGGCGGGCCAAGCTCGGTGGCTGCCACCGCAAAGCGGCTCGGCGGCGACGAGCTCAAGGACGATTTCTGGGAGTCCCTCCGCGAACAGCGACTGGCGTTCTTCAGCGCCGAGGACTCGCGGCCATTGTGGCGTTTATCGCTGCCCAACCACACGCCGGCGCTCGAGCTGCCCGACGTCGACGAGACCGACGTGCTCTACGACTGGGCCGGCGCCCAGCGCTGGGTGCGCTGCAGACTGGATGCCAGTGCCCTGCGCGAGATTGTCGCCCGCGCCGGCGGCCACGCGACCTGCGTCCGCGGCGCCGGCGGGCAGCCGGTGGAGGAGCCCTTTACACCCCTAGCCCCGGTGGTCGAGAAATACCACCGCAACCTCAAGGCCGAGCTTGACCCCCAGGGGATCTTCAACCCGGGCCGGCTCTACGCGGCATTCTGAGACGGAGGGAAACGCCGAGATGCAAACGCACTTTACCGAGGAAGACCTCAAGAAGCCGCATATCCGCGAGGCCGATCGAGTGCTGCGCAGCTGCGTACACTGTGGCTTCTGCAACGCCACCTGTCCCACCTATCAGCTGCTGGGTGACGAGCGCGACGGCCCCCGTGGACGTATCTACCTGATGAAGGAGATGCTCGAGGCACCTGAGGGCAGCGACAAGGTCACCGAGGAGACCCGACTCCACCTGGACCGCTGTTTGACCTGTCGCAACTGCGAGACCACCTGCCCCTCCGGCGTGGAGTACCACAAGCTGCTCGACATCGGCCGCGCCGAGATCGAGCGTCGAGTACCGCGCAAGCCCGCCGAACGCGCCCAGCGCTATGGCCTGCGCAAGATGTTGGTAGAACCCAAGCGCTTCCAGGCGCTGCTCAGGCTCGGCCAGACCTTCCGGCCGCTGGTACCCGGCGCCCTCCGGGACAAGCTCCCCCCGACCCCTATCGATGCCGGCAAGCGCCCGGACGGCAGCCGCCACGCCCGGCAGATGCTGATTCTCGAGGGCTGCGTGCAGCCGGGGCTTTCGCCCAACACCAACGCCGCCACCGCCCGGGTGCTGGACCGACTAGGTATCGGCCTGATCCCGGCGGCGGAGGCTGGCTGCTGCGGCGCCATCGACTTCCACCTGAACGCCCATGACGCTGGCCGCGCCCGGGCGCGAGCCAACATCGACGCCTGGTGGCCGCATATCGAGAAAGAGGGTGGGTCCGGGGTTGAAGCCATCGTGCAGACTGCCAGCGGCTGCGGCGCCTTCGTGAAGGAGTACGGTGAGATCCTCAAGAATGACCCGGCCTACGCCGACAAGGCCGCCAGAGTGGGCGAGCTGGCCAAGGATCTGGTCGAAGTGCTCTGCGACGAGGCCGTCGACGGCCTCGAGGTAACGCAGGGCCGTCGACTTGCCTTCCATTGCCCCTGCACCCTACAGCACGCCCAGAAGCTCGGCGGCGCCGTGGAAACCGTACTGACCCGGCTCGGTTTCAGCCTCACGCCGGTGGCCGATGCCCACCTCTGCTGCGGCTCGGCGGGCACCTACGCCATCACCCAGCCCGAGCTAGCCACCCAGCTGCGCAACAACAAGCTCGACAATCTCGAGGCCGGCAGCCCCGAAGTGATTGTAACGGCGAATATCGGTTGCCAGACCCATCTGGCCGGCGCCAACCGCACCTCCGTGCGCCACTGGATTGAAATCGTCGATGAGGCCCTCGCGTAACACCGGCCTCGTATCCTGACGAGGGGCGCCGGGGGCAAGCCGGAGGGGAGGTCCTACGCCAGGGAAGGCGTCGGTAGCGTACAAGGATGTATTCACAGCGCCTCCGGAAGGCCGGCCCCGCCCAAGGGCGTGCCGCCGAAACAGCCCTGAGTCTGCTGCTTCCTGCAACAGAGTTCCATCAAATAGAGGAATACCGCTCATGAAGACCAAGCCCGCACTGACCCTGACCGACGTCAACGCCATCCTCGACGCCGCCCAGCAAGAAGCCGAGGCCAACGGCTGGGGCGTGACCATCGCCGTGGCCGATGACGGCGGCCACCTGCTCGGCCTGCGCCGCATGGACAACGCGCCGCCCTTCAGCGCCGACGTGGCGTCCCAGAAGGCCCGCAACGCCGCCATCGGCCGCCGCGAGACCCAGGCCTTCGAGGACATGATCAACAACGGCCGTACCGCCTTCGTCACCGCGCCCATGCAGTCGCTGCTGGCCGGCGGCGTCCCGGTGCTGGTGGACGGTGAGGTCGCCGGCAGCGTCGGCATCTCCGGCGTCAAGCCCGACCAGGACGTCCAGGTGGCCAAGGCTGGCGTCGCCGCCGTCGGCTGAACCTCCTGCAGCCGACATGACAGGGCCCCGCTGCTACCGGAGCGGGGCCCTGTGCGTCATGGCGCCTAGACGACACTTGAGTCTGTTTGGTTATCTCAGTCATCAACGGGCCAGACAGGGACAGGGGGCGACATCTTGATCGCGAGCCATCCCATCAACTCACATAGGTAAGATTGGTTTCCCAGCTTTCGCTACTGACGTCGATGGCCGCCTTCACCGCTTCCGCATCTCCCGCCAGAAAGGCCGCATAAATCGCCTTATGGTCCTTCAAGGCTACCTCTGGAAGGGTCTGCATGGAGGTTTCCAACGCGGCCTCAATAAGCTGTAGCAGCGTTGTCCCCACCCTGATGGTCATCGGATTATGGGTCGCATGGAGTACCGCCCGGTGAAAGGCGACATCGTGGCGAGCCGTCTGCTCGCCGTTGGCGATCGCCGAGCCCATCGCCTCGATGCTCTGCTGGATGCGGACATGGTCCTCCGGACGGACATTGTCCATGGCCTGCAGGGTATAGGCGGGCTCAAACATCTTGCGAAACTCGAGCACATCTCGCGTCATCCCGCGCGCCAGGATCATGCCGAAGGCCATTGGGTCCACCAGGGGGTCGCCGGGTTCGCGGCATATCATGGTCCCCTGACCCCGCTTGACCTCCACGATACCGATGGCCTGCAGCATCTTGATGGCCTCGCGAACGCTCGACTTGCCGATTCCCAGGCTTTGAGTCAGTTCGGTTTCCGATGGCAAATAGTCGCCCGGCAAAAGCTCGCCACGAATCAATGCCCCCTTGATGCGTTCAAGCAGTTGCTGGGCAACAGAGCTGCGATCGATGGAGCTGCCGAAACTCCCGATTGTGGTGAGCGGCAGTGTGGGCTGGCGTTTCAGGCTCATGCTGGCGTCTCGTGGTGGTATGGCGTGCCGCATCAAAAAAACGTTGTATACCAATGCATTGCTCGCAAGGCAGACAGTTTATCGATGCCGAATGTTTGGACGTCCTGTCATTTCCCGCTTGCAGACGACTCAAGACTCAGTCTAGCATGAGCCAAGACAACAGACATCAGATGTCTGAACACTGAAACGGCATAGCGGAGCTTCAGGCCCCATGCCCGACACGGTGACAATAATGACAAGAATCAGCACAAGAACTCGAATCGTGGTCCTCACCACCGGTGGAACCATCGCCAGTGGCCAGGACGCCTCGGGCCGGAACCGGTCAGGAGAGCTGAAGGGCGAAGACCTGATGAGTCGAGTCTCACTGCCGGCAGACGCAGACATCGACGTCGAGGTTCGCTCTCTCCTGCAGAAGCCCAGCAACGCCATTACCCTCGACGACCTGATGACCCTGCGTCGGGAGTGCCAGGCACTGTCCAGGTCCTCCGACGTGGCGGGCATCGTGATCACGCACGGCACCGACACCCTCGAGGAGACCGCCTACTTCCTCGATATCACATTGCCGGCCTCTCCCACCGTCGTGCTGACAGGCTCGCAGCGGGCTCCTCATGAGCCCGGCACCGATGCCTTTCGCAACATTGCGGACGCGGTGCTGGTAGCCGCCAGTGATCAGGCTGGCGGCCTGGGGGCTCTGGTCGTCTTCAACCAGTCGATCTTTGCCGCACGGCAAATCCGCAAGGTCAGCAGCTTTCAGGTGAACGGCTTTGCTGCACCCGAGACCGGCCCTCTGGGCTATATCGATGGGGAACGGGTGTATTTATCGATGCATCCCGCTCGGCCGGACGAGCTGACGCCCCCCGACGACGCCATGCTGCCCAGGGTCGATATCCTGCCCGCCTATCTGGACGCTTCGCCGGCACTCCTGGAGGCCGCCGCGGAGAGTGGCGCCGCCGGCCTGGTGATCGACGGCCTGGGGCGCGGCCATGTGCCTCCGGACTGGCTGGATGTCATCCCGAATATAACGGCGCGGGGCATTCCGGTAGTGGTCGTCAGCAGTTGCCCCACCGGTCCAGTCCATGCCAGCTACGAATTCTTGGGCAGCCTGGCGAGCCTCGAAGCGGCCGGCGTCATCGCCGTGAACGACCTGAGCGCCCGCAAGGCCCGTCTTGCCCTCTCCGCCATCCTTGCCTCCGCCACGCACGGCGAGGTCGCCGAGAGACTGCGAACCCTGACGGCCTGAGCATGGCCGGCAACATGCTCCGCCTGGCTGCGTCAGGCTGAAAGGGCCCGTACCGCGTACGGCTAGCACCGGGGCGACCCGGTGACGAACACCACTCAATAATGCACACCAACAACCCCACAAGGTGCTGACAATGAAAAGCAAACTGATCAAGGTGTCACTGGTGACGGCAATTGCTGCCGCGTCCTTAGGCATGAGCCAGGCTCAGGCCGCCGACTACACCCTCAGCTTCGCCCACGTTCTGATCGAGGAAACGCCCAACGGTCAGGCAGCACTTCGCTTCAAGGAGGAGGTGGAAGAGAAATCCGCAGGACGCATCCAGATCAACGTGCTGCCAGCGGCCCAGGTCGGTGGCGACGTGGAAATCATCGAGCAGATTCAGATGGGACTGGTAGATATCGGCATCCCGCCTACGGCCACGCTCGGCAACTTCGAGCCGCGCATGCAGATCCTCGACCTGCCGTTTTTGATCGCCGACTACGACACCATGGTGAAGACCCTAGATGGTGAGGTGGGCCGCGAGATCCTCGACACCCTCAACGGGCACAACATGTATGGCGTGAACTTCTGGGGCGCCGGCTTCCGCCACATGACCAACAACGTGCGGCCCATCCATGGCCCCGAGGATCTCGACGCCATCCGCATGCGCACCATGCAGGCCCCGATCATCATCTCTACCTACGAGAACTACGGCGCCAATGCCACCGCCATGGCCTTCACCGAGGTTTACAACGGTCTGCAGCAGGGGGTCGTCGCCGGTCAGGAGAACCCGCTGGCCAACATCTACACCATGCGTTTCCACGAGGTTCAGGACTACCTGTCGCTGACCAACCACGCTTACCACGCCTACGCGGCGGTCATCAATCAGGACACCTGGGACTCGCTGCCCGAGGACCTGCAGGGCGTCATGCTTGAGGCCTTCGACAACGGGCGCACCGCGTCTCGCGAGCTGACTCTCCGGGACGAGACCACCATCCTCGAAGCCATTCAGGATGAAATCGCGATCAACGAGATCACTCCCGAGGCTCGCGAAGCTTTCATCCAGGCCAGCATGCCGGTGCATGAGGAGTACGAAAGCGTGGTCACCACCGAGCTTCTGCACACGGTCTACGACGCGGTAGGCATCGAGTACTGATCCTGCCATCCACTCCGATGTCACTCTAACCCGGTGCACTCACCATGTTCGAAGCACTCAACAAGGTGGTTGATCTCCTGGAGAGTGTGGCGATGGTCGCGTTCATGTCGATCGCGACCATCATTACCACCATCCAGGTCGTTTATCGCTACGGCTTCAATGGCTCCCTGTTCTGGGCCGAGGAAGTCGTTATTTACTCCATCATCTGCATGAGCTTCGTGGGGGCCAGCATGGGAGTACGCCATGGCGCTCACATTTCCGTGGATGTGCTCAATGCTTTCGTGCCCCCCGCCATCAATCGCTGGCTGCATATCATTGCCGCCTTGCTGGGCATTACCTTTGCCGGTTTCCTGACCTATTACGGGTTCGATCTCTACTTCAATACCCTGGGACGAGGACAGCTGACGGCCGCCCTACGTCTGCCCATGGCCTGGTTCTACCTGCCCATCGGCATCTCAGGGATCCTGCTGATTCTGCGCTATCTGTGGGTCATCCACGAAGCCTGGACCAAGCCGCCGGAAAGCCTCGCCGAAGAGCTTGCCGCCGGAAAAGACAAGCTTGTCTGACGATTGGAGATCCTCATGATCACGGCACTTCTTCCCATCTTCTTTGCGGTGCTGCTGCTGGGTCTTCCGATCTTCGCGGCCCTGGCCTTCTCTGTCTTCCTGGCCATCGAATTCTTCGGCGCCACCAATCCCGTCATCGTGCCGATGCGCATGTTTACCGGCATGAACAACTTCTCGCTGATGGCCATCCCGTTTTTCATCCTGGCCGCCGAGCTGATGCGCATCGGGGGGCTGTCGGACCGGCTCATCAATCTGGCCAAGGCGCTGGTGGGCTGGGTGCCGGGAGGGCTGGCGGCGGCCACCGTTCTCTCCTGCCTGTTCTTCGGGGCGATCTCCGGCTCCAGTCCCGCCACCGTCGTGGCTATCGGCTCGATCATGTTTCCTGCCCTGGTAGCGGCCGGCTACGACAAGCGCTTCGCCATCGGACTGATTGCCACCGCGGGAACCCTAGGCCCCATCGTGCCTCCCAGCATTGCGCTGATCATCTATGGCTCAGTCACCGGCACCTCGGTGGGCAGGTTGTTCGCGGGCGGCCTGCTGCCGGCCATCCTGATCGGGTCACTGCTGATCGCCTACTGCATCGTCTACTCGTCCTTCAAGGGCTACGAGCGCTCGCCCTTCCCGACACTGCGTCAGATCGGGGCCGCGTTCAAGTCGGCCGCCTGGGGATTGGGTCTGCCGTTCATTCTTCTCGGCGGCATTTACAGCGGTATTTTCACCCCGACCGAATCCGCCGCGGTCGCCTGCATGTACGGGCTATTTGTGGGCATGGTGGTCTATCGCACCATCGACTTCCGGAACATGATCGGCACCCTGCGCAGTTCCGGCCTGATTTCGGCGACTCTGCTGCTGATTACCGCTGGCGCCTCGGCCTTTTCCTGGCTGCTGGCGATCACCGGCACCCCGACCCAGTTGGCGAGTCAGGTGCTCTCGCTGACAGACGACCCGTTCGCGGTGATGGCCCTGTTCAACGTGGTCATGATCGTTGCCGGTTTCTTCCTCGACAGTGCCTCGGCGATCATCGTGCTCTCGCCGCTGCTGCAGCCGATCGCCGCACAGGTCGGCGTGGATCCTGTCCACTTCGGCATCATCACCCTGGTGAACTTCTCCGTCGGCATGATCACACCGCCGGTCGGATTGAATCTGTTCGTGGCCATGGCGATTTCGAAAATGTCACTGCAGGAGGTCTTCAAGGCCTGCCTACCGCTGATCCTGATCATGCTGATTGCCCTGATGGTCATCACCTATGTGCCGTGGATCAGCGTCTATCTGCCTTCGCTGCTCTACTGAGGAGACCGACCATGCAAGCGAGTTCATCCCTGGCAAGGGCGGTCGACGGTGACCGCTTCTGGGCCGATATCGAAGCCCAGGCGATGATCGGCGCCCTCTCTCCTCGCGGCATTCGCCGCCTGGCGCTGGACGAACAGGACAATCTTGCGCGGCAGTGGCTGATGGACCAAGGCAAGGCGCTCGGCTGCAGCGCGCACTACGATGCCATGGGCAACGTTTTCCTGCGCAGGGAGGGTCAGGATCTCTCGCTAGCCCCCCTGCTGATTGGCAGCCACCTCGATAGCCAGCCCAGCGGTGGGGCCTACGACGGCACCCTGGGGGTGGTGGCCGGTCTTGCCGTACTGCGTGCTCTGACGGAGCAGCAGATCGTCCACGACCGACCGGTCGAAGTCGTTTCCTGGACCAACGAGGAAGGTGCGCGCTTCGCGCCCGGCGCCTCTGGCTCCTCCTGGTTTGCCGGCCGCCGCGATGCGGAGACGATCCTCGCCGCCCGGGACGATAACGGCGTGACCTTCCAGGACGCGCTGTCCGACTGCTTGGCGCTGCTCGAGGCACAGGGAGCTCAGTTTCGAACCACGCCGGTCGTACCCCACGCTTTCCTGGAGCTGCATATCGAACAGGGCCCCGTGCTGGAGGAGCAAGGCGCCCCCGTGTGTGTCGTTACCGGCATCCAGGGCGTCAGCTGGTACGAGGTCGAGGTCAATGGCCAGGCCAACCATGCGGGCACCACGCCGGAGGCGTCGCGTCGCGATGCGTTCATGGGGGCCCATGCCCTGGTCGACGCCCTGAATCAGGTCGTGGCGGCATATGACGATCAGGTGCGCTTCACCATCGGCAAGTTCGCCCTGACGCCCAATTCGGTGAATACCATCGCCCAGCAGGCCCGCTTCACCATCGACCTCCGCCACCCCGACCCGGCGGTGCTGAGCGCCCTGGATGCGGCATTCCAAAAGCTGGCAGAACGGGAGTGGTCCAACTGCACGGTCCGACTGGAGACGACCTCGAGGGTGGCCCCAGTGGCCTTCAATGATCACCTGGTCGCGGTTCTCGACGATGCCGTCAAGGCCTTCTGGCCCCAGGCCCCGCGGCTGGTATCCGGGGCCTTCCATGACGCCATCCACCTCGCCCACCTGTGTCCCACGGCGATGCTCTTCGCCCCCTGCCGGGCGGGGATCAGCCACCACCCCGATGAACACATTGAGCGCGCTGACGCAGAGGTCGCTGTCCGCGTCCTGGCCCACGCCGTCGAGCGGCTGCTCACCACAAGGAGAGATTCCCGTGACCCAGACCATTGAAGCGGCCGTGGCCGCACAGGGCCTTACCCTCCCCGCCATCCCGCGCCCCCGCGGCGCGGCGAACATGACCATGCCTACCTGACCTGGAACGGCGAGTCCGCCCTGGCCTTTGCCGAGGCCACCGATGCGGTGATACGCCAGGGCGGAGACGCCGGGGCCCTGATGGGCATCCCTGTTTCGGTCAAGGATATCTATGCGGTACCGGGCCTGCCGACCTATGCCGGCTCGTCACGGCGACTCCCCCAGCAGTGGGAACAGCCGGGGCCCATGATCGCCGCCCTGCTCGCCCAGTTGCCCAGCGTCATGGGCAAGACCCACTCGGTGGAGTTTGCCTTTGGCGGGCTGGGAACCAATGCCCACTGGGGCGCTCCCCGTAACCCATGGGACCGCGAGGCCCACCGCACGCCCGGCGGCTCCAGTGCCGGGGCGGGCGTCTCTCTGATCGGCGGCACTGCAAGCCTGGCCCTGGGCACCGATACGGCTGGCTCGGTGCGCGTTCCAGCCGCCATGACCGGCGTCGCCGGACTCAAGACCACCGTCGGCCGCTGGTCGACGAACCAGATCGTACCGCTCTCTAGTACTCTGGATACCCCGGGCCTGCTGGCCCACCGCGTCGATGACCTGGCCTTCGCCTTCGACGCCCTTGATGGCGCACTGACAAGGCATGGCACCCGCGTACCGGCCCCGCCGGCGCTGGCCGATCTCACCTTCGGCGTCCCCGGTGCCTTCTTCTGGGACGATTGCAGCCCCGGCGTCGCCGAAGCCGTCGAAGCTGCCATCCGCCAACTCGAGGCCGCGGGGGCTCGCCTGATCACGTTTGACCTGCCACACACCGATGAAGTCTTCACGCTATTCCAGCAGGGAGGTCTCGCCGCTGCCGAACTGGCGGCGTTCCTCAAGACCGAACTGCCCGAGATGATCGAGGCCCTGGACCCCAATGTCGCCGCCCGGGTCAAGGCCGCCGACGACATGCCGGCCTGGGAGTACGTGCGCCGCCGCGCCGTCATCGACAAGCTGACATCTGCAGCCGCAACGCGTCTGTCCGACGTGGATGCCATGCTGACTCCCACCGTGGCCCTCACCCCGCCCACTCTGGAGAGCCTGCTCCCCGAGGGAGCCTACGCCAGGGCCAACATGCACGCCCTGCGCAACACTGTGATTGCGAATTTCATGGGGCTCTGCGGGCTGACCATGCCGGTCGGCAAAGACAGCGCCGGCATGCCGGTCGGGCTTCAGGTACTGTCGGGGCCCTGGCAGGATGCCAGGCTGCTGGCCATCGGTCAGGCCATCGAGGAGCAGTTGGGCACCGGTATTACCCTGCTCGGCGAGCCACCCGCCCCTTGATCGCTCGCTGGACCGTGGCACCCCTCGTTCATCTTCAAACAGCAGGTCAGTCAGGAGCCAACGCTTATGACCGATTGGAACCGCATGACCCTGGCCGGTTTTCAACGCCGTCTCGCCGACGGCGAGCTCTCGCCGCTCGACTGGTGGATGGCCTGCCGGGCACGCATCGACGCCATGGATCCAAGCCTTCAGGCCTGGGAGTGCCTGGCCCCCGAGCCCGCCATCGAGAGGCGTGATGACGGGCTGCCCTGTCCTGCCCTGTACGGTGTCCCGGTAGGCATCAAGGACATCATCGACACGGCCAGGCTGCCCACCACCTGGGGAACACAGGGATATCACCACGTCGACGGCTCCGACCTGGACGCGGCCATCGTCACCCAGTTGACTCGCCTCGGCGCCCTGCCCATGGGCAAGACGGTCTCGACCGAGTACGCCTACTTCCAACCCAGCAGGACGCGAAACCCCCATGACCCGGCGCGCACGCCGGGCGGCTCCTCGAGCGGTTCGGCGGCCGCCGTCGCCGCCGGCATGGTACCGGTGGCGCTAGGCACCCAGACCGTGGGCAGCATCATCCGTCCCGCCAGCTACTGCGGTGTCGTGGGTTTCAAGCCCAGCCACGGCACGCTCAGCGTCGCCGGCGTGAAGGCACTCGCCCCGTCACTGGACACCCTGGGCTGGTTTACCCGACACATGGAGGACACGCGCACGCTGTTCACTGCCCTCACCGGCAGCGATCCGATCACTCCTCGGGAGAGGCTCGAGGGGGTGCGCGTCGGCCTCTGCCGGGTGCCCAGCACTCCTCTGCCATCGCCGGACACCACCGCCGCCCTGGAAGACGCCGCCACGAAGATGGTCGCGCTCGGCGCCCACCTCAGCCCCGTTGATCTGGGCCCGTCATTCGACGAGCTCGTGACACACCAGAAGGTCATTCTGGCCTATGAAGCCGCGCGCGCCCTGGCCAGCGAGCGTGCCCGCTTCGAGGCGTCGATGAGTCCGGCTCTGATAGCGCTGCTGGACGAGGGACAAGGCATCTCCCTGGGGCGTTACTGGCAGTCAAGACAGGCCACCGATCTCGCGAAGCTCGCAATGTCACAACAGTTTGCAGAACGTTACGACGTCCTCCTTGCCCCCAGCGCGCCGGGCGTTGCCCTCGAAGGCCTCGAAAGCACCGGCGACCCGATCTACTCGCGTGCCTGGACCCTGCTGGGGGTTCCCTGTGTGAACCTGCCGCTGCACTGCACGCCCCAGGGACTCCCCGTCGGCGTGCAGCTGATCGCCGACCATTATCAGGATCAGCGGCTATTGAGCATCGCCAGCGCTCTGATGCCTTAATCCGAATAACAATGATCCGAATTACAACGATCCCGATCACAGCGAGGAGTGGCAACGACCCGTAGAGTGTTCGATCACGAATTCAGGGCTTCAATCAAGACGCACCAGATCACGGGTATGCAGGCGGCCGCGCTCCACATAGCCAGCCGCGTTCTTCTTAAGCCCCTGGATGGCCTCCTGCGAGAGCTCGCGGATCACCTTGGCCGGCGCGCCGACGATCAAAGAATTGGGGGGAAACACGGCGTTCTCCTTGACCACGGCCCCGGCCGCCACCAGGCAATTGTCGCCGATCACCGCGCCGTTGAGGATCACCGCCTGGATGCCGATCAGGCTACCGTCGCCGACGGTGCAGCCGTGCAGCATCGCCTGGTGTCCCACCGTCACTCCCTTTCCCACCTTGAGTGGGGAGCCGGGGTCGGCATGCAGCACGGCGCCGTCCTGGATGTTGCTCTCCTCACCGACCTCGAGATGATCGGTGTCACCGCGCAGCACCGCTTGGTACCAGACGCTGGCGCCGCGCTTGAGGGTGACCTGACCGATCACGTCGGCCGTATCGGCCACATAGACATCGTCATGAATCTCGGGGCGGTGCTCCCCGTATTGGTAGATCGCCATGGGGTTGCTCCTGCAAATAGGGATGGGGTGAGGATGCCACGCCAGGCCATGACGGGCGAGCCGGCGTTGGCCAGACTTGCCCGACGTGGCCCCGCGGTTCAGGCCAGCGCCAGTTCCAGCAGGCGGGCCACGTGGAGCGCCTCGCGGCCGCTGCCATCGCGGATCTGGTGCCGGCAGCTAGTGCCGTCGGCAACCAGCACGGCATCGTCGTCGGCCTCGCGGATCGCCGGCAGCAGTGACAGCTCGGCCATCGCCAACGAAGCGTCATAGTGCTCCACCTCGTAGCCGAAGCTGCCCGCCATACCGCAGCAGGAGGACTCGATGGTCTCGACCTCGAGATCGGGGATCCACGACAGCACCGCCTCGACCGGGCGCAGCGCGTCGAAGGCCTTCTGGTGGCAGTGGCCATGGAGCATGGCGCGGCGCTGGGGAAGCGCCTTGAGGGGCAGAGGCAACTCGCCGGCGTCGCGCGCCTTGACCAGGAACTCCTCAAACAGGAAGGCCGAGCGAGACAGCGCCTCGGCCTCCTTGCCGAAGCCGTACTGCAGGAACTCGTCGCGCAGGGTCAGCAGGCATGACGGTTCGAGACCGACGATGGCCACGCCCCGCTTCACATGGGGCATTAGCTGATCGAGGGTCCGACGCGCCTCCTGCCGGGCCTTGTCGAACTGCCCGGAAGAGAGGTAGGTGCGACCGCAACACAGCGGCCGCTCGCCCTTCCTGACATTCAGATGCACCCGGTAGCCGGCGGCTTCCAGCACTCGTCTGGCGGCCCGGGCGTTATCCCCCTCCTGGTAGTTGTTGAAGGTGTCCACGAACAGCAGCACCTCCCGCGAGGCGAGGGCCGGAGTGTCGTGCGGCTCGGACAGGAAGTTTCCGCTGAAGACCGGCAGCGCCCGCAGCGGAGCCAGCCCGAGCGCCCGCTTGATCCCTCGGGCCAGCGGGGGCACACGTTCGACGCCATTGACCAGCCCGGCAAACCGGCTGGCCCAGGGCGCATAGCGCGGCATCTCGCCGACCAGGCGATCGCGCAGCGACAATTCCTTAGCCCGAACCCGGGCGGTGCGCGCCTCGATCTTGAACTTGGCCATGTCGACTCCGGTGGGACAGTCGCGTTTGCAGCCCTTGCAGGAGACACACAGGTCGAGCGCCTCCTTGACGTCGTCGCTAGCCAGCCCCTCCTCGCCCAGCTGACCCGTGAGCACCAGCCGCAGGGTGTTGGCGCGCCCGCGAGTGAGGTGCTGCTCGTCCAGGGTGATGCGATAGCTTGGGCACATGGTACCGGCGTCGAACTTGCGGCAGTGGCCGTTGTTGTTGCACATCTCCACCGCCATGGCCAGGCCGTGGGTAGCGTCGCCGGCGCTGCCGGGCTCGCCCTGCTCACCGGTCAGCGGGTCGCGGGTGACGTTCCAGGCCGACCAGTCGAACACCGGCGACAGCGGGATCCTGCGGGATGACGGTGGAAAGCGGAAGTAGCGCTCGTCATCCATCTTCGGCGTATCGACGATCTTGCCCGGGTTGAGCAGGTTCTCCGGGTCGAAGGCGCCCTTGACCGCCTTGAAGGCGTCGTTGACGGTGGGCCCGAACTGCCAGGCCACCCACTCGCCGCGGCACAGGCCATCGCCGTGTTCGCCGGAGTAGGCGCCCTTGTACTCGCGCACCAGCGCAGAGGCCTGCTCGGCGATCTCGCGCATCTTTTCACCGCCGTTGCGGCGCATGTCGAGGATGGGCCGCACATGCAGGGTGCCCACGCTGGCGTGGGCATACCAGGTGCCCTCGGTGCCGTAGCGGTGGAAGACCTCGGTCAGCTTGTCGGTGTAATCGGCCAGGTGCTCCAGCGGTACCGCACAGTCCTCGATGAAGGACACCGGCTTACCGTCGCCCTTCATGCTCATCATGATGTTGAGGCCAGCCTTACGTACATTCCACAGCGCCTTCTGCTCGGGGGCCTCCGGCATGTTCACCACGCTGTCGGGCAGCCCGAGGTCGGCCATCAGCTCACCAAGGCGCGCCAGCGATGCGATCTGGGCCTCGCGGTCCTGGCCGGAAAACTCCACCAGCAGCACGGCCTGGGGTCTGCCGATCAGCGCCTTCTCGATCACCGGGCGGAACGCCGGGTTCTCCAGCGAGAGGTCGATCATGGTGCGATCCACCAGCTCCACGGCGGTAGGCCCCAGGGTGACAATGTGCTGGGTAATATCCATGGCCTGATAGAAGGTGGGGAAATTCACCACCCCCAGCACCTTTTGCTCCGGAAGCGGCGAGAGCCGCAGCGTGATGCGCCGGCTCACCCCCAGGGTGCCCTCGGACCCCACCAGCAGGTGGGCCAGATTGGCCCGCCCGTCCGGGTCGTAGGGCTTGGGGTTCTGGCAGTCGAAGAGGTCGAGGTTGTAGCCGCCGACGCGTCGCAGAACCTTGGGAAAATGCTCCCGGATCTCGGGGGCCACGCCATCGGCGATGGCCTTCACCCGGTCGGCCAGCTCACGCACCCTGCCCGAGGCCGGCAGCCGATCGACGAAGCCGAAGTGGCCCTCGCTGCCGTCGGCCAGCCAGGCGTCCACGCCCAGCACGTTGTGCACCATGTTGCCGTAGTAGATCGAGCGCGAGCCGCAGGAGTTGTTGCCGGTCATGCCCCCGAGAGTGCACTGGGCGCTGGTGGAGACATCCACCGGGTACCAGAGCCCGTGGGGCTTGAGCCAGGCGTTGAGATGGTCGAGCACGATGCCCGGCTCCACCACCACGGTGCGACCCTCGGGGTCGAACTCGATCACCTGGTTGAGCCAGCGGGTGCTGTCGATCACCAGCGCCTCGCCCACGGTCTGGCCGCACTGGCTGGTGCCGGCGCCGCGGGCCAGTATCGGCAACCGGGCATCCCGTGCGATCTCCAGCGCCGCGGTCAGATCCCGCTGGTGGCGGGGTATCACCACCCCTACCGGCATCACCTGGTAGATCGAGGCGTCGGTCGAGTAGCGCCCGCGCGAGGCCTGGTCGAACAGTACCTCGCCTTCCATCTCCCGGGAGAAGCGGGCCGCCAGCTCGGTCACTGGCTTGACCCGCGCATCCGGGGAAGCGTTCTTGCCCGTCAGAGACGTCATCCTGCCTTCCTCAGCTCAGCCATGGGAAAATATGAGGTAGGATCACCGGGCATCGAGCGGATGCTGGGCGAAGTAGTCCAGCGCCGCTATCACGCCGCTGCCTTGCAGGGGCACGCCGGCCAGCTTCATGCCCGCCTCGCATCCGCCCAGGGTCGCGATCAGGGTCAGGTCGTTGCAGTCGCCCAGGTGGCCGATGCGGAACATCTTGCCCTTGGCCTTGCCCAGGCCGGTGCCCAGCGAGAGATCGAAGCGCTCATAGATGATCCTGCGCACCGCATCGGCGTCGATTCCCTCCGGCATCACCACCCCGGTCAGCACCGGGGAGTAGACCGCCGGCAGGTTGGTGCTGGGGGTGTAGGGCCAGTAGCCGTTCTGGTTGGCCTCGAGGATCTCGTCCCAGGCCCAGAAGCTCTTGGGCATGCGATTGTGGCGACTCGCCTCTATCGCTTTCTCGGAAATCGCGTTGAAGCTGATGCCCGGCGGCAGCATCAGGCCCTTCTGGGAACCGGATATGGTCACGTCCACGCCCCACTCGTCGTGGCGATAGTCGGCGCTGCACAAGCCCGAGATGGTGTCGACCAGCAGCAGCGCCGGGTGGCCCGCGGCATCGATGGCGCGTCGCACCGCGGCGATATCGCTGGTCACCCCGGTGGAGGTCTCGTTATGCACCACGCAGACCGCCTTGATCGCGTGGTCGGCATCCTCCCTGAGACGCGCCTCGATCATGTCGGCCTGCACGCCGTGGCGCCAGCCTTCATAGCCGGGCAGCCCGATGAACTCGGGCTCGAGCTGCAGGCGACGCGCCATCGCGAACCACAGGCTGGCGAAGTGGCCGGTCTCGAACATCAGCACCCGGTCCCCCGGCGACAGGGTATTGGCCAGCGCGGCCTCCCAGGCGCCGGTGCCGGAGGCCGGATAGATCATCACCGGGCTCTCGGTTTTGAAGACCTTCTTGATCTTGCCGAGGAGCTCCAGGCCGAGGGCGCCGAACTCCGGCCCTCGATGGTCGATGGTCGGCAGACTCATGGCCCGCAGGATGCGGTCCGGCACCGGCGACGGGCCGGGAATCTGCAGGAAGTGGCGGCCGGAAGGATGAAAATCGAGCTTGAGCATGGGGTCTCTCCGTAGGGTTCGTCGTATCGGGGGCGGCGTAGGGGCTATTTGATGCAGCCCTCGTCACGCAGCGTGGCGAGTTCGTCAGGCGTCAGGCCGAGACCTCCCAGGACATCGTCGGTGTGCTGGCCGAACAGCGGGGCCGGCGACCGGATCTGGGAGGGCGTGGCCGAGAACTTGCTCGGAAAGCCGATGGTCTTCATCTTGCCGATCACCGGGTGCTCCATCTCCTGCACCATGCCCCGCGCCAGGTAGTGCTCATCCGCCATGGCCTGGGCAAAGTCGTTGATCGGCCCGGCGGGTACGCCGGCCCGATCGCAGCTCGCCAGCCAGTCATCCACGTCCCGGTCGGACATCATCGTCTCCAGCAGCGCCTCGAGTTCCTCGACGTTCTGGCCGCGATCGGAGTTGGTCATAAAACGCGGGTCTTCCATCAGCGCCGGGCGCTCCAGCACATCGCCGCAGAAACGCTCCCAGGTGCGCTGGTTGGCGCAGCCCAGCATCAGGTAGCCATCCCGAGCCTTGACCGCCTGGTAGGGCGCCGAGACACGATGCCGCCAGCCGGTGGGCTCGGGCACCTTGCCCTCGGAGAAGTAGGCGGCGGCTTCCCAGGTGAACCAGGGCAGGCCGCACTCGGTGATCGCGATGTCGATGTGCTGCCCTTCCCCGGTGGCCATCCGGTGGATATAGGCGGCCAGGATCGAGTAGACGGCGGTGATGCCCCCGCCGATGTCATACACGGCCACACCGGTCTTGAGCGGCCGCCGCCCCTTCTCGCCGGTCATTGACATCAGCCCGGTCATGCCCTGGGCCACCAGGTCGAAGCCGCCGCGATGGCTGTAGGGGCCGGTCTGGCCGTAGCCGGAGATCGAGCAGTAGATGATGCCGGGATTGATCGCCTTGATGGTGTCGAAGTCGATCTTAAGAGAGGTGGTCACGCCGGGGCGATAGTTCTCGACGATCACGTCCGCCTCCCGGGCCAGCCGGTAGAAAATCTCCCGGGCCCGCTCCTCCTTGAGGTTGAGAGAGATGCTCTTCTTGTTGCGGTTGATCTGCGAGAAGCAGGTCGACTCGTCGTTGACGTAGGGGCCCATCTGGCGGCTGTCGTCGCCGCCGTTGATCTTCTCGACCTTGATCACCTCGGCCCCCATGTCTCCCAGCACCATGGTGCAGTAGGGGCCGGCCATGATCTGCGAAACGTCCAGGACCTTGAGTCTTTCCAGGGGAAGCATCGGCCTCACCTCACTTGTTGTTGTCATGTCATGCCAGCCTCGGCCAGCCCGGTGATCGGCTCAGCGGCCGGTCCACTCGAAGGGCGTCTTGTGCAGGAACTTGGCCACCGCCGCCTTGAAGTCATCGCTCATGTAGCAGGTCGTGACCCAGTCGTCGCTGGCCTCCCGCGCGAGGCGGCGATGCGCCAGCACCCGGCCCACCAGTGCCTTGCTGGCCTGGAGGGTGAGCGGCGCCCGCCGCCCCAGCTGCTCGGCCACGGCGGCCACCTCTGCGTAAATGCTTTCGGGTGCCAGAACCGCGTTGACCAGCCCGGCCGCGCTGGCCTGATCCGCATCAAAGAGGGTGCCCAGCATCAGCGCCTCCTTGGTACGGGCTACCCCCAGCATGTCGATCAGCCGCGAGACGTTGGTGATGGAGAGGGTGTTGCCCAGGGTGCGAGCGATCGGCACACCGAACTGGAGACTCGGCGTGGCGTAGCGGAAATCGCACACCAGGGCGAGGGCCGCACCGCCGCCCACGCAGGCCCCTTCCAGCAGGGCGATGGTGGGCTTGTCCAGGACCTCGAGCTTGCCGACCACCGCATCAATACGCTGCTCGTAACCGATGCCATCTTCGGGCTCGCTGAAGTGTTCGAACTGGCCGATGTCGGTGCCCGCCACGAAGGCCTCGCCGCCCACGCCATGGAGCACTACCGCGTGGATGGCATCGTCCAGGGCAATACGGTCGAAGTGGTTGGAAAGCGCGTCATACATCTCCCAGGTCATGGCGTTGCGGCTCTCGGGGCGGTTGAAGCCCAGCCAGGCCACGCCGTCGCGCACCTCATACAGCAGGGTGTTGGCTGTCATCATGCCTCTCCCTCGAACCGGCCTGATGCCGGAAATGAATAATGAATGCTTTTTTTACGATTATCATCTTCCCCCCTCGTGTGATCTGCCCGGCGGAGAACAAACCCGCCGGGCCCCTTTCCGCTAGCGGTAGAAGAACTCCACCAGGGCCATCGGAATGGCGGGGATATAGGTCACCAGCAGCAGGATGAAGAGCAGCACGCCAATGAAGCCAAGGTTCGAGCGAGTCACCGACCAGACATCCGTCTTGGCGATCGAGCAGGCTGTGATCAGCACGCTCGCCACCGGCGGGGTCTGCTGGCCAATGGCCAGGTTGAGGCAGACCACCAGGCCGAAATGAACCGGATCAATCCCGGCCGCCCCGACCAGCGGCATGACGATGGGCACCACCAGGATGATCGCCGCGGCCGAGTGCAGAAAAAGCCCGATCAGCAGGAAGAAAACGTTCAACATCATCAGGATGGCGTATTTGTTGTCGGTCAGGCCGAGCACCGCCTGGGCCAGCTGCTGGGGCAGGCGCATCTCGGTGAGGAAGACGCCGATCAGGGCCGAAGCCGCTACCAGCAGCATCACCACGGCAGTCTGCTGGCCGCCGTCGATGATCGCCTTGTAGAGGGTGCGCAGGTCCAGCTCACGGTAGATCACCGCGCTGATGAAGATCGCCGCCGCCACCGCCAGCCCGGCACCTTCGGTGGCCGTCACGAAGCCACCGAAGATGGAACCTAGGATGATGATCGGCAGGGTCAGGGCCCAGCTGGCATCCTTGGCCGTCTGCTTGACGCGCTTGAGCTGGAACACCTCTTCCACCGGCCAGTCGTACTTTCGGGCATAGTAGTAGCTCAGCGCCGCCAGGCCCGCCGCCCCCAGCAGACCAGGCACGATACCGGCGACGAACAGCTGAACGATGGAAGCCCCCGACATCACCCCGTAGAGGATCATGGGAATCGAGGGCGGAATGATGATGGCCAGGGAGGCCGACGAGGAGGTCACGGCCGCGGCGAAGGCGCTGGGATAGCCGCGCTTCTTCATAGCCGGAATCAGCACTGACCCCGTGGCCGCCACGTCGGCTACCGCGGAGCCCGATATCTCGGCGAAGAACAGCGAGACGCCGATGTTGATCATCGCCAGGCCGCCGCGAATGAAGCCGAACAGCGCCGAGGCAAAGGCAATCAGTCGCTTGGAGATGCCGCCGGTATTCATGATGGCCCCGGCCAGCACGAACATGGGGATGGCCAGCAGCGGGAAACTGCTCGCTCCTTCGAACATGGTCAACCCGATATTGGGAAGCATATCCACGCCCTGGTGGACCACGATGGCCACCGTGGCCACGACAGCCAGCGCCACCGCGATGGGCAGCCCCATCAGGATCAGCCCGAGCAGGCCGATTATCATAAAAGGCAGTGTCATGGCTGATCCCTCCTGGTCAGCGCATCCGCGGTGAAGCCGGCCCGGGCATTGTCAC
>JAIVHL010000077.1 GCA_020201075.1 Halomonas sp.
GGTCAGGGTATCGCAACCATTTTCGAACGCGTCTAACCCGGATATTTCACCAGCGCCGCGAAGTTGGCCTGCTGAGTGAGCAGGCCAGATCCACATGAACCTTCGAAGAATTAAAAAGGTGTGGGTCAAAACTTCCAGGCAAAGAAAAACCCGCTGAAATCAGCGGGTTTTTCAATATTCGTGGCGGAGGGGGAGGGATTCGAACCCTCGAAGCCTTTCGACTTACACACTTTCCAGGCGTGCTCCTTCGACCACTCGGACACCCCTCCGCATTTTCACCCGTCGGTAAGGTCACTGCCTTTCCCTTGAGGACGGCGCGTATGCTATCGCCTCAAGTGCGCGATTGCAAGCCGGTTTCCGCTCAACTACTGCCAAGCACAGCGTAGTCGCCACGCGCTTCGAGGCAGAGCCTCTCGCCACACCACAGGCGCTGAACCAGAGCGATGCGCCCTCGGCCCTTCTGGGCAAGTTCCTCGGCGAGGCGCTCCGGACCGTTCTCCGCCTCCGGCTGGCAGTCGAGGCGATAGTCACCGGTGACCGGCGCCAGGAAGCGTTGGCTCGCCTCGGCGACCACAACATTCCGGGTCAGGCTATGACGACGAAGCCACAGGGTCGTCCAGCACCAGCCAAGCAGGGTGGTCTGGGCGGTAAGCGCCCCGCCGAAGCCGGTGCCCTTGTCATTGAGGTTGGGGGTCAGGTCTAGCGTCCAGATAAGGCGTTCGCCGTCGCGGGTCATCTCGCGAATCCCTAGATGCTCGACCATGGGGATCGCCTCCCCCAGCCAGCCCAGGAAGTGTGCCGGGTCATCTTCCTGGCCCGGGGTGGTAAGCGGGAGCCGCGGGTAGGGCTTGCCGATTTCGCGCATGCTCATCACCCCCCATCAGCGCCAGTGTTCGACGAAGGCATCGATATCGTGCTCGGCTAGGCGCTTGTGACGCCCGCCCAGCTGACCCAAGTATATAAAGGCAACCACCTCGTCGTCCTTCTCCAGGCCCAGGCCCTTGCGGACGGTAGGATCGAAGGCGTACTTGCCACTACGCCACATGGCACCGAGCCCCAGCGCGTGGGACGCCAACAGGATGGCATGAGCGGCGCAACCGGCGGAGATCACCTGCTCGATCTTCGGCACCTTGGCGATATCCGGGGTGACCCGGGCGATCACCGCGATGATCATGGGCGCGCGCAGTGGCTTCTTGCGCGCCGCATCCAGTGCCGCGTCGCCGACGTGGGGATCCTCTCGGTACTCCGCCTCGGCGAACAGCTCGCCCAGGCGGGAGAGTCCGTCACCGGAGAACTCGACAAAACGCCAGGGGCGCAGCTCCTTGTGGTCCGGCGCCCGCAGGGCTGCCCGGTAGATGGCCTCGAGCTGCTCGGGGCTCGGCGGCGGCCCCATCAGCTTGCCCATGGAACTGCGTTCATGCAGCAGCGTCAGCGCGTCCATTGAGTGCCTCCCTTGGCGGCGTTCAAACAAGAAATCTTCTCGATACTCTACCAGCCGGCCGCCCTACTGTCGTGCCGGCCGCTATTGTCTCGACAAGCGAAGGGGCTGGGGCGGCTGCTCGCCCGGGGTGGCGCGCCAGGGGCTGATATCCAGCCCGCCGCGGCGCACGTAGCGCGCCAGCACCAGCAGCCGCTCGGGCCGGCAACGGGCCATCAGGTCAACGAAGATGCGCTCCACGCAGTGCTCGTGGAAGTCCTGGTGCTGGCGGTAACCGATGAGGTAGCGAAGGAGTCCCTCGCGGTCGATTCGCGGTCCCCGGTAGCGAATCAACACGCTGCCCCAGTCAGGCTGGCCGGTGACCGGGCAGTTTGACTTGAGCAGGTGGGAGTGCAGCGTCTCCTCGATGATCTCCTCCCTCACCGCCAGCTGCTCGGCGCTGGGAGTGTAGTCGCTGACCTCGATGTCGAGACCATCGAGGCACTCGCCCGGCAGCTTGCGGGGCATGAGCGCCTCGTTATCGACGTCGAACAGTTCAACGGACACCGCGGCATCGGCAGCCCGGGAAAGATCGGCCATCAGGCATTCGATGACCGCCTCACGGCTCTCGAAGCGGGTCTGGTTGAAGCCGTTGAGATAGAGCTTCCAGGATTTGGACTCGATCAGGTTGGGCGAGTCTGCCGGCAGGCGAAATCGCGCCACGGCCACCACCGGCTTGCCGCGAGCGTTGAGCCAGCTGACCTCGAAGGCATGCCATTCATCTTCGCCGACGAAGGGCAAGATGCCCTCTTCGATGCCCAGCGGCGCCCGATTGGCGGCCCGGGAAATGGGATAGAGCAGCGCGGGGTCATAGCGCTCCGGATAGGCTGACTCGCGCCCCAGGGGGGCATCCGTCAGAGTGTCGGGCCGGAAGTGACTCATGAGCGGATCCCCTTGCCATGCTCCAGCATCCACAGTGCGACACTGAACAGCACGGCAATAAAGGTGACAATGGCGGCCAGGGCCCAACCCACCGGAATGTCGGAGACGCCCAGGAAGCCATATCGGAAGACGTTGACCATGTAGAGGATGGGGTTGAGCATCGATACACCCTGCCAGAAAGACGGCAGCAACGAGATCGAGTAGAAGACCCCACCCAGGTAGGTCAGTGGCGTGAGGATAAACGTCGGCACGATGGAGATGTCGTCAAACTTCTTGCCCAGCAGGGCGTTGATGAAGCCGCCGATGGAGAACAGCGCCGAGGTCAGGACCACTACGCCGATGGTCAACAGCGGATGCGTCACGCTGACGCGAGTGAAGAACAGCGATACAACGGTCACGATCAGGCCAACCCCAAGACCGCGGGCCATACCGCCCAGCACAAAGCCGAGCAGGATCACCCAGCTGGGCATGGGCGAAACCATCATCTCCTCGATGGAGCGCTGGAACTTGTTGGAGAAAAAGGACGATGCCACGTTGGAGTAGCTGTTGGTGATCACGGCCATCATGATCAGCCCGGGGACGATGAAGTCCATGTAGCTGAAGCCGTCCATCTCACCGATACGCGAACCGATCAGGTTGCCGAAGATGATGAAGTACATGGTCATGGTGATGGAGGGCGGAAGCAGGGTCTGCGGCCAGATTCGCGTAAAACGCTTGATCTCCTTGAGCACCAGGGTCCAGAGGGCGATGGCGGTCTGGGTCGGGGTCATGGGCGGGCCTCCGCAAGGGCGGCGGCCTTGTCCAGGGCGTCGTTGCCCTGCTTCACCATGGTCACGAACATCTCCTCGAGACGGTTGGCGCGGTTGCGCATGGAGACGACCTCAATGCCCTGCTCGCCCAGCGCGGTGAAGAGGTCATTCAACCGCTGGCCGCGGTGCACCACCACCGCCAACTGGGCGGCATCGACCCGGCTCACCTCGAATCCCTCGACCTCCGGTGCGGCATCCACCGCATGGGCCAGATCGAACAGGAAGGTCTCGGTGTTTAGCTCGGCGAGCAGCTCGCGTACGCCGGTGTTACGGATGATTTCGCCATGGTTGATGATCGCCACGTTGCGGCAGAGGCTCTCGGCCTCCTCGAGGTAGTGGGTGGTGAGGATGATGGTGGTGCCCTCCTCCCGGTTGATGCGGCGCATGTACTCCCACATGCTGCGTCGCAGTTCGATATCCACGCCGGCGGTGGGCTCGTCGAGGATCAGCAATCTGGGCCGATGCATCAGCGCCCGGGCGATCATCAGCCGGCGCTTCATGCCCCCGGAGAGCATGCGTGCGCTGCCGTTGCGCTTGTCCCACAGGCCGAGGTCGCGCAGCAGCTCTTCGGCGCGGGGCAGCGCCTCGCGGCGAGGCATGCCGTAGTAGCCGGCCTGGGCCAGCACGATATCGATCACCTTCTCGAACTGGTTGAAGTTGAACTCCTGGGGCACTACGCCCAGGTGATACTTGGCGCGGGCGAAGTCGCGATCGATATCGATGCCAAAGATCGACACCTTGCCGGCACTCTTCTGCACCAGCGAGCAGACCACCCCCAGGGTGGTGGACTTGCCTGCGCCGTTGGGGCCCAGCATGGCGAAGAAGTCGCCCTCGGCGACATCGAGGTCGATGCCCTTGAGGGCCTGGAAGCCATTGCCGTAAACCTTGGTGAGGCCACGGATGGAAAGAGCCGGTTCGGCCATTG
>JAIVHL010000078.1 GCA_020201075.1 Halomonas sp.
GCATCGCTATCGGCTTGGCCGAGGCGGTGTTGCCAGTAACGAAGCAGGGGATGGATCATTCGATGGTTTGCCCCCCGCATGTGGAGCCAGCCCCTGGCGGTAAATGGATCCCTATGGCTTCTGGATCCCTATGGCTTCTGGATCCCTATGGCTTCTGGATCCCTATGGCTTCGGGGCCTTCGGGCCCGCGCAAAGTGCGTCGAGTGTACCGGTCAGGCGGTTCCTCGGCCCTCTATCCAGACTCTTCAGTTCCCTGCGTACTTGGGCCGGCTCTGCTGGCCTTTTTTTTGGTTCATCGCATTTCGTCGCCCTGGCGCTGAACCGGTTGATTGAAGGAGGCGCGTTGCCGCGTGGGCCGGCTGATCTCTGGTATCCTAAGGGTGAATCAGATGGCGGTATCTCCTGCTTTTCTACCACGCATCACCCTGCAAAGAATGCTGGACATGACCACCCGTTTGACGCGTCCCTGGCGCCCTCGCTCGCTGTTTCAACTCGTTCTGCTCGCCTTTATTGTGGTGATGCTGCCCCTTGGCGTGCTGATGTTCCAGGCCGGTCAGGTGCTTTCCGAGCTGTCGCGCTTGGCCGATGTCAGCGCTCGCCAGGCGGTGGAGGAGACCCGCCGGGCGCGCACCCTCGGAGCCCTGGCGCTGGAGATGGAGCGCAGTGCACGGCAGTACGCCGTGGTGGAGCAGGAGAGCCTGCTCGAGATCTATGCCGAACGCCTCGAGGCGTATCGTGCGGTCCTCGCGCAGCAGCAGGAACTGCTCGGTGAGGAGCGCGACATGGCGGTGCTGGAGCGTCAGCTCGAGACGCTGGAGCGGCTACCCGCTCTTCCCATTGAGGCATTTCGGGAGCAACTGGTGGTGTTTCCCGCCTTCGCCGAACGCACCGATGAGATAAGGCGCGACACCAACCGTCAGATCGACAGCCGCATCGAGGCTATCCGCGAACGCGCCGAGACGGTGCAGAGCAGGCTATGGCTGCAGACCGTGGCGCTGGTCTCGGCGAGCCTGGTACTGATGCTGCTTTTCTCCTGGCTGATCATCCGCCCGGTGCGCCAGCTGGAGCGACGTATTCTCGGCATCGGCAGCGGGGCTCCCCGCGATGCGGTCAAACCCGTGCAGGGCCCAGCTGAGCTGGTTCAACTCGACGAGCGGCTCGACTGGCTCGCCTCGCGGCTGGATGAGCTCGAGGCCGAGAAGCAGCAGTTTCTGCGCCACATGTCCCACGAGCTCAAGACCCCTCTTTCCAGTGTGCGCGAGGGGTCGGCACTGCTCGCCGACGGCGTGGCGGGCGAACTGACCCCTCGCCAGCTCGAGGTGCTTGAGCTCATCGACGCCAGCGGTGCCGAACTGCAGCGGTTGATCGAGGAGCTGCTCGACTACAATCTGCTGCAGCACGGCCGCCAAGTCCCTGCTGAGCGACTGGATGTCGCCGTCGTGGTCAGGGAGGTGCTGGCCAAGCATCGCCTGGCACTGGCCACCAAGGGCATGACCGTCAGCTGTTTCGACGGCCCACTGGAGTGGTCGCTGGATCGTACCGCTACCGTGCGAATTCTCGACAACCTAGTGTCCAACGCCATTGCTTACGGCGCGGATGGCGGCGAACTCGAGATTCGCGCCCGGCGCCGCCGGAACCAACTCGAGCTGGAAGTGGCCAACAGCGGTGAGCCCATCTCAGAGGCGGACCGCCCCCGGCTGTTCGAGGCGTTCTACCAGGGGCGCGTACGACGCAAGGGGCCACTGAAGGGCTCCGGCATCGGCCTCTCGGTCGCCGCCGACTGCGCCCGGCTGCAACGCGGTCGGCTCGAACTGGTGGCAGAGACTCGGCTGGCGGTCTGTTTTCGACTGACCCTACCGATGCCTAACGCCGAGCTGTCTCATTCCCGGATGCTCGCCCTGGAGGAGGGCCACCATGCAAGGAACTGACACCATTCGGTACCGCTCGCTGCTGGCTTGCGCGACCGTGCTATTGCTGGCCGGCTGTGAGCTGCTGCCCGAGTCCCCCTTTGCCGCGCCTGCCGGGCGTACGGCCGGCGAGCGCACTTCGACCGGAGACTGCCGGGCCGAGATTCCCGATTTCGCTGACAAGGCATGCCTGCTACCCGACTGGGCAGCCTTCGGCCTTGCCTCCCAGCGCGGCGATCGCACCTGGCGCGACGCCAAGCTGGCGCAATTGGAAGGCCGTGCCAGCGAACGCCGTCTGGCGCGGGCGGTGGCCCTGGCCTGGGGCAGCGAGCGCCAGTGGGACCAGGCCTCGGAACTCTACAAGGCCGACCTGAGCGCCGCGCCGGCCGAGCTGCAGCCGCTGCTGCGCTATTGGCTTAACGAGCTGGAGGGGCGCCGCGCCATGTCTAGTCGTCTGGTGGGCATTCGTGGAGAACTGGTCAGCGCCGAGCGTCGCCGAGCGGCGCTGGAAGAAGAGAACGCCGCGCTGGCCGAGAAGCTTGAGGCGCTTACCGCCATCGAACAGAGCATCAACCTGCGACAGCAGAACGACTGACAGCAGAACGACTGACAGCAGAACCCTCACAGGAGAACCATGTGAAGCACGTCACCTCCCTGCATCTGCAGGCCCACGCCCAAGGCGCCCGAATGGGGGGCGGCGCAACGATGGGCCCGCGCGGTGCGGCCGGCCCGCATATCCTGCTGGTAGATGACGATGTCAGCCTGCTTAAGCTGCTGGGCATGCGCCTGGAGAGCCGCGGCTTCCGGGTCACCACCGCCGAAAGCGGCCGCGAGGCCCTCAAGGCCCTTGAACTGGATCGCCCGGAACTGGTGCTGACCGACCTGCGCATGGACGAGATGGACGGCCTGGCGCTGTTTCAGGAGGTGCAGCGCCAGGCGCCAGGGCTGCCGGTGATTCTGCTCACCGCCCACGGCTCCATCCCTGACGCGGTCAGCGCGACACGCCAGGGCGTGTTCGGTTTTCTCACCAAGCCGGTGGACCGCGACGAGCTGTTTGCCGCCATCGACGAAGCCCTGGCTCAGGCACCCGGACCCGCCCTGGAGGGCGACGACGCCTGGCGCGCCGAGATCATCACTCGCAGCCCGGTGATGGAACGTATTCTCGAGCAGGCGCGCATGGTGGCCAGCTCCGATGTCAGCGTGCTGGTCACCGGCGCTTCCGGCTCCGGCAAGGAGCTGCTGGCCAATGCGCTTCACCGGGTGAGCCCTCGGGCCGACAAGCCCTTCATAGCGATCAACTGTGGCGCACTGCCGGAGCAGCTGCTGGAGAGCGAGCTGTTCGGGCATGCCAAGGGCGCTTTTACCGGTGCGGTGAGCGAGCACCAGGGTCTGTTCAAGGCCGCCGACGGTGGCACCCTGTTCCTCGACGAGATCGGCGATATGCCGTTGCCGTTGCAGGTCAAGCTGCTGAGGGTTCTGCAGGAACGTCAGATCCGCCCGTTGGGCTCCACCCAGTCGACTCCTGTCGATGTGCGTATCATCTCGGCCACCCACCGCGACCTGAACCGCGCCATGCGCGAGGGTGAGTTTCGCGAGGACCTCTACTATCGTCTCAACGTGGTCAACCTGCGTCTGCCGGCGCTGAAGGAGCGCGCCGAGGATGTGCCGCTGTTGGCCAAGCATCTGGTGGCCAAGGCGGCCGAGCGTCACAAGCCCTTTGTGAAGGGTTTCTCGCCGGAGGCGCTCAACCTGTTGGCCGCCAGCGCCTGGCCGGGCAACGTGCGTCAACTGGTCAATGTGGTGGAGCAGTGCGTGGCGCTGACCAGCACGGCGATGATTCCTGAAGCGCTGGTATCCCAGGCCCTGATCGCCGAGGACAGCGCTCTGCCCACCTTCAATGACGCCCGCGCTGCCTTCGAGCGCAGCTATTTGATCAAGGTGCTTAAGATCACCGAGGGCAACGTCACCCAGGCGGCGCGCATCGCCGGGCGTAACCGTACCGATTTCTACAAGCTGCTGGGGCGCCACGATCTGGAGCCCGGCACTTTCAAGGCCGATCGCTGATACGTCTTGCCCGCAACGAGAAACCCCCGCCATCGGGCGGGGGTAGTGCGGATGCGCGCTGCGAAAAGCGGCTTACTTGGGCAGCTTCGCCTTGCGCAGCCCCACGGTCCAGTCGGCGGGCATGGCGACTCCGGCGCTGTTGGCGGTCTGCAGAGCGTCCAGAGCGCGCAGCACCTCGGCAAAATTACGGCCCACGTTCATCGGGTAGATCATGGACAGCTTGAGTTTCTTGTCCGGGCCGATGATGAACACGGCGCGCACGGTGGCGCTGTCATCCGGGGTACGGCCGTCCGGCAGGTAGGCGTCGGCAGGCAGCATGTCGAACAGCTTGGCGACCTTCAGGTCCTCATCGGCGATGATCGGGAAATTGACCTCGCAGCCAGCATAGCTTGCGATGTCGTTGATCCACTGCTTGTGCTCTTCCACACCGTCCACGGAGATGCCGATCACCTTGGTGCCGCGCGCCTTCCAATCGTCGTTCAGGCGAGCGACGGCGCCGAATTCGGTGGTGCAGACCGGCGTGAAATCCTTGGGGTGGGAGAACAGGATGGCCCAGCTGTCGCCGATCCACTCGTGGAAGCGAATAGGGCCCTGGCTGCTGTCGGCCTCGAAATCCGGTACGAGATCATTGATACGCAGTGACATAGTGTGTCTCCTTGGTGGCGGGTTGCTGGCTGTGACATGCCCGTATGCCGAGGCAGAGTGCCAGGACGGGACACGTCGAATAGTGCGATATACGTCTAAGCCTATCGGCGTCTATCTAATCTTCAACACAAGTATAGTTATTGTTTTTTGGAATATCTATATTCCAAAATCTATCGGCTCGATGGAGAGCCGCGCTGCGGTGTGATGTCACAGGCGTCGGCGCGGATCACCTTGAGGTCGAGTCGTCCCTCGCCAAGCCGAGCGCTGAGTGCCTGGCCGGGTGCGGTATCCGCCGCCCGGCGCACCACCTGCCCCTTGTCGTTTTCCAGGATGGCGTAGCCGCGGCCCAGCACCGCCAGGGGGCTCACCGCCTGCAGTTCTCGCGCCACCGCCGACAGCTGCTGACGGTGGCTCGCCAGCTGTCGGGGCATGGCGGCATGCAGCCGTGTGCTGGCCTGTGAAAGGCGCTCGCCGGCCTGGGCAAAGCGCCGTGCTGGTGCATGGACGGCCAGACGGGTTGTCAGATGGCGCTGGTGACGACGTTCGGTTTCCAGCCGGGCGGCCAAGGCACGCTCCAGCCTTCCCTGAAGGAGGGCCAGGGCCTCGCGGCGACGAACCAGCACCTCGCCGGGGTGGCGCAGCCTAGCGCGCAGGTGGTCGAGCCGCTGGGCCTCGCGCTCCAGTCGCGCCACGGCCGCACGGCCCAGGCGCAGTTCCAGCGCCGCCAGACGGCGGCTCAGCTCGCGCTGGTCCGGCACCAGCTGTTCGGCACCGGCCGAGGGGGTCGGTGCACGGGCGTCAGCGGCGAAATCGGCCAGGGTCACGTCCACTTCGTGGCCTACCGCCGACATCACCGGCAAGCGGGAATGGAATATTGCCCGGGCCAGATGTTCGTCATTGAAGGCCCACAGGTCCTCGAGGCTGCCGCCGCCGCGGGTGATCAGAATGGCGTCGCTGTGCGGGTCCAGCGCCGGCTGTCGATTGAGCAGTCCCAGCGCCGCGATCAGCGCTGGTGCCGCCTCGCGGCCCTGTACCGGCACCGGTATCAGGGTGATATGGGCCAGTGGCCAGCGGGCTGCCAGTACCGCCAGAACGTCGCGGATCGCGGCGCCGGTTGGCGAGGTGAGCACCAGCAGGTGGCGGGGCGGGCAGGATAGGGGCCTGGCGTTGGCAAAGATTCCCTCCGCGGCGAGTGTCGTCTTGAGCCGCTCGAAGGCAGCGAGCAGTTCACCGGCCCCAGCCGCTTGAACGGCTTCGGCAATCAGTTGATAGTCGCCACGGGGCTCAAAGATCGAGAGCCGTCCACGCACGCGCACCCTGTCGCCGTCGCGCATGGGGGCAGCCACGAAGCGAGCGCGGACGCGAAAGAGCGCGCAGCGCAGCTGAGCGCGGTCATCCTTGAGAGTGAAGTAGATGTGCCCCGAGCTTGGCTGCGACACCCCGGAGAGCTCACCTTCAACCCACAGCTCTCCGACGTCCCGCTCTAGAGTCTGTCGGGCGCGCTGGTTCACTTCGCTGACGGAGAGGGCGTCGGGGACGCTGGACATGGATTCGGCTCCTGAGGCTGACGGCCCTAGCCTATCACGCGGGCCGTCGACTCAGAGTCCCTTGTGCTGCGCCGCAAGGCGCGGGTCCCGGCGGCGCATCGGCGGTTAGCACCGTTGTTGAAAAGGCGAATCAGTTGTCGGCGCCTACCGCGTCACGGGCCGCTTCCCAGGCACGCCGAGCGTTCTCGCGGGTGATTTCCCAGGCCTGCTCGGCCCCTTCCTGGGTGGTCTGCCAGGCGCTCTCGGCACCCTCCTGGGTCTGCAGCCATGCTTCGCGGGAACGTTCGCGGGCCTGTTCCCACCAGTCGTCGCTGAAGATCGGATAGCCTTCGAGCTCCTCAGCGGTGGCCATGAGCATCACGCGGTGTTCGGCATCGCCGTCATCATCGTAATGGGTGATAAGAGTGAACCGGCCGGACTCGACAATGAATTCCCGACCGCCCAGCCCCAGCACGCTGCCGCTTTCCACCACCAGGGCAGTAACCTGCATCGCCTCGTCGAAGAGAATGTCTTCAACCTCGCCGACGCGCTCGTCGGGATCGCGCGTCAGGTAGACGTCGGCGTCGAGAATGGCCTCGGCGGAGTAGAGGCCTTGGGGCTCGTAGGCCGGCTGGGCCTGGGCGCCAAAAGCAAGGCCGCCGGCCAGGGTGGCAATAGCGAGGGTGAGTGCAGGTTGGCGCATCGTTCTCTCCTTGAGCGAATGATCCTGAAGTGTCATAGACCGTATCAAGTGGGGTGGGTCAGAGCTTGTTGGCCCACTCATCTGCCTGCTTCTCGGCTTCATCGCGCGCCAGGCCGTACTTCTGCTGAAGCTTGCCAACCAGCTGGTCACGCTTGCCGGCGAGCTGATCCACATCATCATCGGTGAGTTCACCCCAGCTCGAGCGAGCCTTGCCCTTCAGCTCTGTCCACTTGCCTTCAACCTGGTACCTGCGGATGACGTCACCCACCCTTGGCCGCTATAATGGCGGATTAACTTCTTTCCTCCCGTTCACTGGGTGTTGCCGCTTATGCTCCGTATGGCCCAAGAAGCGCTTACGTTCGACGACGTACTGCTTGTTCCAGGCTACTCCGAGGTCCTGCCAAAGGATGTCAGCCTTCGTACTCGCCTGACCCGCGACCTTTTCCTCAATATTCCTCTGGTCTCCGCGGCCATGGATACCGTGACCGAGGCCCGCCTGGCCATCGCCATGGCCCAGGAAGGCGGCATCGGCATCATCCATAAGAACATGACCATCGCCCACCAGGCCGCCGAGGTGCGCAAGGTCAAGAAACACGAAAGCGTTATCGTCAAGGACCCGGTCACCGTGGGGCCGGAGGCCAAGCTGGAGGACCTGCTGAACATGGCTCAGGCGCATGGATTCAGCGGCTTCCCGGTGGTGGAGGGCGAGACTCTGGTAGGTATCGTCACCGAGCGTGACATGCGTTTCCAGCCCAACCATGGCGACAGCGTTGCTGACATCATGACTCCTCGCGAGCGTCTGGTGACGGTCACCGAAGGCACCGATCTTGCCGTCATCAAGGGTAAGATGCAGGAGCATCGCGTCGAGAAGATGCTGGTGGTAGACGAGCGCTTTCATCTGCGCGGGCTGGTGACCTTCAAGGACATCGAGAAGGCGCGCACTTTCCCCCATGCCGCCAAGGACGCCGACGGCCGCCTGCTGGTCGGTGCCGCCGTGGGCACCGGGGCCGAGACCCCTGACCGGGTGGCCGCCCTGGCCGAAGCCGGTGTGGACGTCGTCGTCGTCGATACTGCCCACGGCCACTCCAGGGGCGTGATCGATCGGGTGCGCTGGATGAAGGAACACTTTCCGCAGATTCAGGTAATCGGCGGCAACATCGCCACCGCCGCCGCGGCCAAGGCCCTGGCCGAGGCCGGTGCCGACGCCGTCAAGGTGGGCATCGGCCCCGGCTCCATCTGCACCACGCGCGTTGTCGCCGGCGTGGGCATGCCGCAGATCACCGCGGTGTCCAACGTTGCCGCGGCCCTCGAGCCCTTCGACATCCCGCTGATTGCCGATGGAGGTATCCGCTTCTCTGGCGACCTGGCCAAGGCGATCGCTGCCGGCGCCAGCTGCGTGATGGTCGGCGGGTTGCTGGCCGGCACCGAGGAGGCCCCGGGCGAGATCGAGCTTTTCCAGGGCCGTACCTACAAGGCCTACCGCGGCATGGGCTCCATGGGCGCCATGTCTCAGACCCAGGGCTCCAGCGATCGCTACTTCCAGGACAAGTCCGAAGGCGCCGAAAAGCTGGTACCGGAAGGCATCGAGGGCCGCGTGCCCTACAAGGGCGTGATGAGCGCCATCGTCCACCAGATGATGGGCGGCCTGCGCGCCTCCATGGGCTATACCGGCTGCACGGATATCCGGGAAATGCGCACCAAGCCGGAGTTCGTGCAGATCACCGGAGCCGGCTTCGCCGAATCCCATGTGCACGATGTGCAGATCACCAAGGAAGCCCCGAACTACCGGGCCGGGTGATCCCGCACACTGATCTGACGCGGCGGTTCGAGATGAATCTGCCGGTGCTGGGCATCTGCTACGGCATGCAGACCATGGCCGAGCAGCTCGGCGGTGCCGTGGAGGGGTCGAAGGTCCATGAGTTCGGCTACGCCCAGATCCGCGTCGATGAAGAGACCGCGCTGCTACGCAATATCTCCGATCATATCGATCACGAGACCGGCAGGAACCTGCTCGACGTGTGGATGAGCCACGGCGACAAGGTGTCCCGAGTACCCAGCGAATTCACCATCACCGCCTCCACGCCGAGCTGCCCCGTGGCCGCCATGGCCTGGGAGGAAAAGCGCTTCTTTGGGGTGCAGTTCCATCCCGAGGTGACCCACACCCTGCAGGGCCAGCGCATCCTCGAGCATTTCGTGCTGGAGATCTGTGGCGCCGAGCGCCTCTGGACCCCGGCCCAAATCATCGAGGACCAGATCTCCCGCGTCCGCGACCAGGTGGGCGACCGCCACGTGCTCCTCGGACTCTCCGGCGGCGTGGACTCCTCGGTGGTGGCGGCGCTGCTGCACAAGGCCATCGGCGACCAGCTGACCTGCGTGTTCGTCGACAACGGGCTGCTGCGCAAGGCCGAGGGGGACCAGGTGATGGAGACCTTCGCCAAGCACATGGGCGTCAAGGTGATCCGCGTGGACGCAGAAGCGCTGTTCCTGGGCAATCTCGAAGGCGAGGCTGACCCCGAGCTCAAGCGCAAGATCATCGGCAACACCTTCATCGACGTCTTCGATGACGAGGCCAGCAAGATCGACGGCGTGGAGTTCCTGGCCCAGGGCACTATCTACCCGGACGTGATCGAGTCTGCCGCCGCCAAGACCGGCAAGGCCCATGTGATCAAGTCACACCACAACGTCGGCGGCCTGCCCGAGACCATGAAGCTCAAGCTCGTCGAACCGCTGCGCGAGCTGTTCAAGGACGAGGTGCGCAAGCTCGGCGTCGAGCTCGGCCTGCCCTACGACATGGTCTACCGCCACCCCTTCCCGGGGCCGGGCCTGGGCGTGCGCATCCTCGGCGAGGTGAAGAAGGAGTACGCCGATATCCTGCGCGAGGCCGACGCCATCTTCATCGAGGAACTGCACAACTCGGGCTGGTACCACAAGACCAGCCAGGCGTTTGCCGTCTTCCTGCCGGTCAAGTCCGTGGGCGTGGTCGGCGACGCTCGCCGCTACGAGTGGGTCATCGCCCTGCGCGCCGTGGAGACCATCGACTTCATGACCGCCCGCTGGGCCCACCTGCCCTACGAGCTTCTGGAAAAAGTCTCCAACCGCATCATCAACGAGATCACCGGCGTCTCCCG
>JAIVHL010000010.1 GCA_020201075.1 Halomonas sp.
CATCGGCGATCTCACGATGAGCGCGATTGCGAGTGTCGAGACGGGCGCGCAGTTTCGCGCAGGCGGCGAAATAGACTCCTTCGCCCTCGGCCCGGGCGTTGATGTTGGTCATGCCGATCACGAAGCGTTCATGGAGTTCGCCCATGGCCTGCACCAGGTCATGCCACGCCTCGACCAGGCCGCGCGGCTCCACCTGTTCGTGAAGTAGATCGTGGACCCGCCACAGCTCGTTGACCTGGGGATCGTCCTCGACGCGGCGTTCCGGTGCGTTTTCGCTGATTCGCTCTTCGCCGATCACGTTGGTAATCAGCACCGCATGGTGAGCGGTCAGGGCGCGGCCCGACTCACTGATCAGGTGCGGCTCGGGTAGGTCACGCTCTTGGCAGGCCAGGCGAAAGGCATAGACCACGTTGCGGGCATACTCGAGCATCGAGTAGTTGACCGAACAGAAGCTGCGCGAGCGGGTACCCTCATAGTCAACGCCCAGGCCGCCGCCCACGTCCACGGTGTCCACCGGCGCGCCCAGCTCCACGAGGCTCTGGTAAAAACGCGCGCATTCGCGCAGGCCACGCTGGATGTCGCGGATATTGGCGATCTGCGAGCCGAGGTGAAAGTGCACCAGCTGCAGGCTTTCCAGGGCGTTGGCATCGCGCAGATGATCCACCACGGCCAGGATCTGACTGGCGGTGAGACCGAACTTGGACTTCTCGCCGCCGGTGTTCTGCCAGCGGCCACGGCCCACGGTGGCGAGTCGCGCGCGCAGGCCGATGCGAGGCTTGACGCCCAGCGCTGAGGCCTCCTCCAGGATCATCGGCAGCTCCGAGAGTTTCTCCACCACCAGATAGACACGGTGGCCGAGCTTTTCGCCCATCAGCGCCAGGCGCACATATTCCCGATCCTTGTAGCCGTTGCAGACGATCAGCGAGGGGCCGTCTCCGGAGAGCGCCAATACGGCGAGCAATTCCGGCTTGCTGCCGGCTTCCAGACCCACTCGGTCACGGCCGCGCTCGGGCGTGGCGAGAATCTCCTCCACCACCCGGCGCTGCTGGTTGACCTTGATCGGGTAGACGGCCGTATAGCCACCGCTGAACTCCTCCTCGACCATGGCGGTGTCGAAGGCGGCGCACAGCTGCTCGACGCGGTCGTGGAGGATGTCAATGAAGCGCACCAGCACCGGCAGGCGCAGTCCGGCGGTCTTGAGCTGCGCGACCAGGTCATCGAGCGGCAGGGCAGGGCCCTCGATCTCGTTGCCCAGGGGGCGGACCAGGGCGTGTCCGGAGTCATCCACGTCATAGTAGCCGCTGCCCCACTGGTCGATATTCCAGACGCGCCGCGCGCGCTTTGCCGGGCTGCCGGCACTGGCCATGGAGAGACTCATGCATTCACCTCCGGGAGGGGAAGGGCGCCGTGCTTTAGGCGCTGCTTCAGGATAGTGCGAAACCGTTCGGGGTCGTGGGGGGTGAGGTCGTGGGCGGGAGGGTCCACGTAGACGACCAGTAGCCGCGATAGCCAGTAGCGCAGCGCGGTCATGCGCAGCATCATCGGCCACGCCTCGCGTTCGGCCGCGGTGAGCGGTCGGCGCGCCTGGTAAGCGGCGAGGATGACATCATGGCGATCGGCATCCAGGTGGCCGTCGTTATCGGTCGCCCAGTCGTTGATGACGATGGCCAGATCGAACAGCAGGTCGCCGGTGCAACCGTTGTAGAAGTCGATAATGCCGCCTAGCCGATCGCCCTCGTAGAGAGCGTTGTCGCGGAACAGATCGCCGTGCAGCGTGCCCTGGGGCAAATCGAGAGCGCTGCCGAAGGCATCCTGATAGATCTCCACTTCGTCTTTCATCATGGCCTGATCTTCCGGCGAGAGATAGACCAGCACCTTGTGATGCATGGGCAGCAGCCAGTGAAGATCTCGCGGGTTGGGACGGTGGCCGGGGAAATGCTGCGACACCTTGTGCATATGGCCAAGGGCATCCCCTAGGGCGGTGCACTGGGTCAGGTTGGGCGCATTGGGATGCTTGCCCGGCAGGCGCGGAAAGAGCAGGGCGGGCTTGCCGGCCAGACGGTGCAGGGCCACGCCATCGCGGTCGTGCAGCGGACCTGGCACTGGCAGGCGATGCTCATCCAAGTAGTCAAGCAGATCAACGAAGAACGGCAACTCGCTAAACTCGCCCTGCTCGAAGAGGGTTAGCACTAGCTGACGCTGGTCGGTGGTGACGAAGAAGGTGCTGTTCTCGGTGCCGGCGGGTACGCCCTCCAGGGAGATCAGCGAGCCGGCATCGAAGCGTGCCAGAAAGTCTGCGACCTGGGTCTCGGATAGCGGTGTGAATACGGCCATGTGTCTCTCACCCGGGGAAGCCAAGCCGCCTATTGTAGCGACTTGGCCGAGTGATGCACGTGTCGTGGTTTCTCGTCAGAATCTACGCAGGATCCACTGCGGCACGGCTAGGCGGTCGCCGTCCTGGCGCTCGAAGTTGCCGTCGCCGTCATGGTCCACCAGGTAGTAGGAGGGACCAGTGGAAGGGCGGATTTCGATGGCATAGAGTTCGCCATTGATGCGGTACTCGCGAATGGTGCGGTCTTCCTCCTGACGGATGGTGATATCTGGTTCCAGGTCGGCGGAGGTCTGGGCCAGGACGGGGCCCGTTGCGACGAGTGCCAGCCCAAGGAGTAGGGCTATAAGGGTGCGTGTCACGATCATGATGGCCTCCTGGCCGCGGCGCGGGGGGTGTAGTGGCTACGCTATCAGTGTATGCCGTTGCGGCCCCGCGGCCCACCACTCGCGGCAAAACACCCGGGCAATGCGTATCATGGGTGATCAGGATCACTTCCCGCTCAGTCTCAATGGATGCCTTGCATGGCCGACACTCCCATCGTACTCGTCGACGGTTCTTCCTATCTTTACCGTGCCTTTCACGCCCTGCCGCCGCTCACCACGTCGAAAGGGCAGCCCACCGGCGCCATCAAGGGCGTGCTCAACATGCTCAAGCGGCTGATCAAGGATTACCCAAACAGTCCCATGGCCGTGGTCTTCGACGCCCCGGGCAAGACATTCCGCGACGAACTGTTTGCCGAGTACAAGTCTCATCGTCCGCCGATGCCCGACGATCTGCGCTCCCAGGTGGCGCCGCTGCACGCCTGCGTGAGGGCGCTGGGGCTGCCGCTGTTGTGCATCGAGGGGGTCGAGGCCGACGACGTCATCGGCACCCTGGCCCGTCGCGCCACCGAGGCTGGGCGCGACGCGGTGATCTCCACCGGTGACAAGGATATGGCCCAGCTGGTCAACGGTCATATCACTCTCGTCAACACCATGAAGGACGAGGTCCTGGACGTCGACGGCGTTAAGGAGAAGTTTGGCCTGCCGCCTGAGCTGATCATCGACTTGCTGGCGCTGATGGGCGACAAGGTCGACAACATTCCCGGGGTGCCGGGGGTGGGTGAGAAGACCGCGCTGGGTCTGCTGCAGGGCATGGATGGCGGGCTCGAGACCATCTATGCCGATCTGGAGCGGGTCAAGGGGCTGGACTTTCGCGGCGCCAAGACCCTGCCCAAGAAGCTCGATGAGCACCGCGACCAGGCGTTTCTCTCCTACCAGTTGGCGACGATCAAGACCGACTGTGACCTGCCGGTAGGCCTCGACGACCTGGATATCGCCCATCCCGATCGCGAGACGCTTATGGAGCTGTATCGCGAGTTCGAGTTCAGGGCCTGGCTCTCCGAACTGCTGGAGGGAAGCGATGCCGGCGTCGACGACGTGGCCGGTGGCACGCCGACCCCGGACGATGCCGACGAGATCGGTGCCAGCGCTCCCCGCGATGACCATGTGATCCTCGAGCAGGCCGAGCTGGAGGCCTGGCTGACCCGGCTCGAGGCGGCCGAGGCCTTCTGCTTCGATCTGGAAACAACCAGCCTGGCCTACATGGAGGCGCAGATCGTTGGCGTTGGGCTGGCGCTGGAAGCGGGGGAAGCGGCCTACATCCCGCTGGCCCACGACTATCTGGACGCCCCCGCACAGCTTGACCGCGACGCCGTGCTGGCCAGGCTCAAGCCGCTTCTCGAAGACGAGAAGACGACCAAGATCGGCCAGAACCTCAAGTACGATATCTCGGTGCTGGCCAGCCACGGCATCGCGGTAGCGGGACGGTTGGAGGACACCATGCTGGAGTCCTATGTGCTGGACTCCACCGCCACCCGCCACGACATGGATTCTCTGGCGTTGAAGTACCTGGGCGAGAAGACCGTCTCCTTCGAGGAGATCGCCGGCAAGGGCGCCAAGCAGCTCACCTTCAATCAGATCGCTCTGGAGCAGGCTGCCCCTTACGCCTGTGAGGACGTCGACATCACCCTGCGCCTGCATGGCGAGCTGCGCCCGCGCCTGGCGGTTACGGGTCGCCTGGCCGAAGTGCTTGAAGAGATCGAGCTGCCGCTGATCCCGGTACTGTCGCGCATGGAGCGTACCGGTGTGGCGCTGGATCCGGAGCGGCTTCATGCCCAGAGCCGCGAGCTCGAGGTGCGCATCCGCGAGCTGGAGGCGCGTGCTCATACGCTTGCCGGGCGCGAGTTCAACCTGGGCTCGCCCAAGCAGCTCGGCCAGATCCTCTTCGAGGAGCAGAAGATTCCGGTGCTCAAGAAGACGCCCAAGGGGGCGCCCTCCACCGCCGAGGCGGTGCTGGAGGAACTGGCGCTGGACTACCCGCCCAGATCGAGCTGCGCATCATGGCGCATCTCTCCGAGGACAAAGGGCTGCTCGAAGCCTTCGCCGAGGGCCGCGACATTCACGCCGCCACCGCCGCCGAGGTGTTCGGGGTGCCCCTCGAGAAGGTTTCCGGTGATCAGCGGCGCAGTGCCAAGGCGATCAATTTCGGCCTGATCTATGGCATGAGCGCCTGGGGCCTGGGTCGCCAGCTGCATATTGATCGCAACCAGGCCCAGACCTGGATCGAGCGCTACTTCGACCGCTACCCCGGGGTGGCTAGGTATATGGAGCGCATTCGCTCACAGGCGGCCGAGGATGGCTTCGTCGAGACGGTGTATGGTCGGCGACTCTACCTGCCGGAAATCCACTCCCAGAACCGTTCTCGTCGCCAGGGGGCGGAGCGCACGGCGATCAATGCCCCCATGCAGGGCACCGCGGCGGATATCATCAAGCTCGCCATGATCGACGTGGATACCTGGCTCGCGGGCGAGGACTTCGATGCGGTGATGGTGATGCAGGTCCACGATGAACTAGTCTTCGAGGTGGCCGAGGGCCAGGTCGACGGATTCATCGAGGAGGTAAAGAAACGCATGCAGGCCGCCGCCGACCTCAGCGTGCCGCTGATCGTCGAGGCCGAGAGCGGGGCCAATTGGGATGAAGCGCACTGACACCGTCTGCAAACGACAAGGCCCGCGGCAGAAGCCGAGGGCCTTGTCAGTTAGCTTGCCTTTCTACCAAGAGGGGCGCCGGGGGCAGGTCGAAGGGGAGGTCCTACGCCAGGGATGGCGTCGGTAGCGCCCAGGGAGGGGTTCACAGCGCCTCCGCGATGGTCCGACACTTCGGGGCCTATCGCCGGATTAGCCCCGGGCGGTCTATCAGCGCCAGCCGACGCGATCGAAGATACGCACAGCTTCCGGGTTGTTCTCGCCCAGCACGCTGACGTTCAGGTCGTCCTTCTTGAAGTCGCCCCAGGAGGCGATGACGCCATCGGTCTCCACGGATTCCACGGCGGGGAACTCGTAGTTGCCGGTGGCGAAGAGGGCCTGGGCCTCGTCGGAGGCGAGGAACTCGAGGAAGCGCATGGCGTTTTCCTCGTTCGGCGCGCCCTTCACCACGCCGGCACCGCCCACGTTGACGTGTGCGCCGCGACCATCCTGATTGGGGAAGACGATCTCGACCTTCTCGGCCGCCTCGCGGTCGGCCTCGTTGTCCGAGTTGACCAGGCGCACATAGTAGTAGTGGTTGGCCAGGGCAATATCGCACTGGCCGCTGGCAACGCCGCGGATCTGGTCGGTGTCGCCGCCCTCAGGGCTGCGCGCAAAATTGTTGACCACGCCCTCGGCCCAGGCTTCCGCCTCTTCCTCGCCGTGGTGGGCGATCAGCGAGGCCAGCAGCGACTGGTTGTAGACGTTGTTCGATGAGCGGATGCAGACCTGTCCCTTGAACTTCGGGTCTGCTAGATCCTCGTAGCTCGTGATCTCGCCGGCGTCGACCGCGGTGGGGTCGATGAAGATTGCCCGGACGCGCTGGCTAAAGCCGAACCACTTGCCTTCCGGATGGCGCATGTAGTCGGGCAGCCGCTCATTGAGGACCTCGGATTCCACGCTGGCGAAGATGTCCTCCTGCTCACCGCGCCACAGGCGCCCAGCGTCTACGGTGATCATCACGTCAGCGGGGCTGGCCTCGCCCTCCAGCTTGAGGCGCTGGAGCAACTGGTCGGAATCGCCCTCCAGGACGTTGACGTCGATTCCGGTCTGCTCGGTGAAGGCGGCATAGAGCGCCGCGTCGGAGTCATAGTGGCGCGCCGAATAGACATTGAGCTCATCGGCGACAGCGGCCTGTGACGCCATGGCGGAGCTTGCCACCAGGGCGGCGAGGGGCATGGCAAGACGATGTTTGTACAGCATGGAGGCACCTCATATGCGAGTTGAGATTTCAAATGATAATGCTTTGCATTACATTTATCGTATTGAAGCGCCTTCCGCCATCAGCGTCAAGTCCCGTCGGTGGGTAATCTGATTCAGGTCAGGGCCCGCCGGGCAGCGAATTCAGGTCAGGGACCGCCGAGCAGCGAAATGCGAGCGATTGTATAACGCATTCGGGAGGCTTTCGCGTTACCATGCACCACACACCTTTATCAATGGCCGTTCAGATCCTATGACTAGCCAACTGATGCCTCAGATCGACGAGAACGTTGCCACGGCACCCGTGCTCGCCATGCACCAAATCCGCCATGCTTATCAGCAGCACCTGGCAGTGGAAGACGTTTCCCTGGAGGTCAACCCGGGGGAGATCGTCTGTTTGCTCGGCCCCTCTGGCTGTGGCAAATCGACCCTGCTGAGAATCGCCGCCGGACTCGAAGTCGTACAGCGGGGGGAAGTGGCGCTGGGAGGACAACTAATGGGGCGCGCTGGGCGCTCCCATGTGCCACCCGAGAAGCGCAACGTTGGCCTGGCCTTCCAGGATTCGGCGCTGTTCCCCCATCTGTCAGTGTTGGATAACGTGGCTTTCGGGCTCAAGTCCCAGCCTGCCGAACAGCGTCGCCGCCGGGCCTTTGAGCTGCTCGAACTGCTAGGCATGGAGCGCTATGCCAGGGTCTTCCCGCATATGCTCTCGGGTGGACAGCAGCAGCGCATCGCACTGGCCCGGGCGCTGGCGCCTTCGCCCCAACTGATGCTGCTCGACGAGCCCTTCTCCAGCCTCGATGCTCGCCTGCGGGACCGTATCCGCGACGATACTCTCCACGTGCTGAAGAAGGTCGGGGCAGGGGTGCTGCTGGTAACTCACGACCCCGAGGAGGCCATGTTCATGGCCGACCGCATCGTGCTGATGCGCGAGGGGAGGGTGGTTCAGGCCGGTACGCCATTGGATCTCTACTGCGCCCCTACGGATCCCTTCGTGGTCAACTTTTTCGGAGAGGTGAACGAACTTGAAGGACGGGTGGTGGACGGCAAGGTTGCCACACCGGTAGGCGACGTCTCCGGCAGAGGGCTGCCAGACGGTAGCCGCGTAAAAGTGATGATCCGTCCCGAGGCGCTGAGGGTGTTGCCGCTGGACGAACCGCTGGAGCAGCATCACAGCCATGTGATCATGGCCAAGCTGCTGGGACGCACCAGTCTGCTGCATATCTGCGCCCACACGCCCGACGGCCAGGAGACCCATATGCACGCTCGCTCACCCGGGGTCTTCCTGCCCCGGGAAGGCCAGCCTGTGACGATCGGGCTGGACGCCTCCCAGGTCTTCGTCTTCCCCCTCGAGTTAGCGACTGCCGGGGCGTGAGCGCCGCATCGCAATACTGAGGAGGATAACGGGTACGATGCCCACCACCACGATGGCCAGGGACGACGTCGAGGCCTCCGCCAGGCGCTCGTCCGCGGCCAGACTGTGAGCGCGGATCGCGAGAGTGTCGAAGTTGAAGGGGCGCAGGATCACTGTGGCCGGCAGCTCCTTCATCACATCCACGAACACCAGAATGCCGGCGGCGATCAAGCTGCCGCGCATGAGCGGAGTGTGCACCTTGCGCAGCGTGCCGCCTGCCGTCTGCCCCAGAGTCCTGGAGGCGGCGTCCATGCTCGGCGTGACCTTGCCCAGGCTGGCCTCGATAGCATTGAACGAGACGGCGAGAAAGCGCACCACGTAGGCATATACCAGGATGAAGGCTGATCCGCTGAGCAGCAGCCCCACCGCGATCCCGAACTCTCCCTTCATGAAGTCGTTGATCTGATGGTCTAACCACACGAAGGGAATCAGAATGCCCACCGCCACCACCGACCCCGGTACTGCGTAGCCCATGGCGGCCACGCGAGTCGCCACCCGGGTGACCTTGCTGGCGTTCAGGCGAGCGCCGTAGCTGAGCAACAGGGCCAACCCCACAGCGACCGCCGAGGCTAACGACGCCAGCAGCAGACTATTGCCGGCAAAGGTCAGGAAGGCCGACCCGAACAGCGCATCTCCACCCCGGAACGATAGATAGCCGAGCAGCCCGCTGGGGATCAGGAATCCGAGCAGCACCGGCGTTAGGCAGGCCAGAGTGGCGGCCCAACCGCGCCAGCCGTGGAGCGGAAATTCCGGCAGGTGCTGATAGCGGCCGGTGGTATGGAAATAGCGTCGCTTGCCGCGGGAGGCACGCTCGAGCAGCACCAGGGCGATGACGAAGGCCAGCAGGCACGCAGCTAGCTGGGCCGCAGCGACCTGTTCGCCCATCCCGAACCAAGTGCGGTAGATGCCGGTAGTGAAGGTGTCAACGCCAAAGTATTGCACGGCCCCGAACTCGTTAAGCGTCTCCATGAGTGCCAGCGATACTCCGCCGACGATGCTGGGCCGTGCCAGCGGCAGGGCCACGCTGGTGAACAGCCGCCACGGACCTCGACCCAGAGTCCGCCCGACGTCCAACACGCATACCGACTGCTCGAGGAAGGCCGCTCGCGCCAGCATGTAGACGTAGGGGTAGAGCACCAGGGTGATCAGGGTGGCCGCCCCCCACAGGGAGCGAATGTCGGGAAAGATATAGTCGCCCGCCGACCAGCCAAAGCTCTCCCGTAGCCACGTCTGCACGGGGCCGGCATATTGCAGGAAATCCGTGTAGGCGTAGGCGATCACATAGGTGGGCACTGCCAGTGGCAGCAGAAGTCCCCATTCGAAAAGTCGACGTCCCGGGAAGCGGTACATCACCACCAGCCAAGCGGTGCCGGTGCCGATCACGAAGGTGCCGATCCCCACCGTCACCACAAGGAAGAGAGTGTTGCCGAGATAGCGGGGTAGCACGGTACTGCGCAGGTGCTGCCAGATGCCCTCCGTGGGGATAAACAGGTGTGCCAGCACCACAATGACCGGCAGGGCCACGATCAAGGCGATACCAATGGTCAGGGCGTTCCAGGCGTTGAAGGGTAGCGATAGGCGGGCGATAGCGCGGGAACGGGCCGGACTGGTCAACGAGATCTCCTTCCAGCGGTGTCTAAAAGCGGTGTGGATGCGAGCTATTTGCGCGTGAGAATTCTATCAGCTAGACCCTGCGGCTGCAGCCATTACGACTGCCTCGGTCCATGAAAGACGCCCCGCCGCTTGAAAAGCGGCAGGGCGTCAAGGGGCCGCCGAGAATGGTTCAGTAGCCGATAAGCATCGCGGGAAGGCCGGTAATCAGCACCGGGAAGAAGGCCATCAGCAGGCAGGCCAGCACAATGATGGCCACGAAGGGGAGCACCGCCTTGTAGAGGTCGACGATCTCGACCCCAGGTGGCGCAACGCCCTTCAGATAGAACAGCGCATAGCCGAAGGGCGGGGTCAGGAAGGAGGTTTGCAGGACCACCGCCACCATCACCACGAACCACAGCATGTCGATGCCCATGCTCTCGACGATTGGCAGCATGATCGGGAAGCTGAGCAGCACGATGCCGGTCCAGTCCAGGAACATGCCGAGGATAAATACCAGGAACAGCATCAGAATCAGTGCGCCGGTGGTACCGCCGGGCATGGCCATCACCAGGTCGCTGATCACCGTCATGCCGCCGCCGCGGGAGAAGACCCCGGTGAAGGCAGTGGCGCCGACCAGGACCAGCATCACCATGGTGGTGGTCTTGCCGGCCTCGATCAGGGTGCGAAAGCAGGTCGTGATCTTGCGGTCGCCGAAAATCAGAAACAGCAGGAAGGCGATGGTCACGCCAATGGCCGAGGCCTCGGTGGCGGTGGCGATGCCGGTGAACAGCGCCCCCAGCACGCCCAGGATCAGCGACATGGGCGGCAGCACATACTTGGCCAGCATGATCAGCAGCTGTGGGGTACTGGTCTCGGCGCGCTCCTCGGCGGGAACTCGCGGGCCGTAGCTCGGCTTGATGAAGCAGATCACCAGCACGTAGAGGGCGTACATCGCCCCCAGCAGCAGACCCGGCACCAGGGCGCCAGCGAACAGCGCGCCCACCGAAACCGGCGAGTAGCTGGCCATCAGGATCAGCATGATGCTCGGCGGGATCAGGATGCCCAGGCAGCCGCTGGCCATGATCACCCCGGTGCTGAGCTCCTTGTTGTAGCCGTACTTGAGCATCGGGACCAGGGCGATCATGCCCATCACCGCGATGGAGGCGCCGACGATGCCGGTGGTGGCGGCCAGCAGCACCGAGACGATGACCACGGTGAGCGCCAGGCCGCCGCGCAGGTTGGCCAGCAGCAGGCGCATGGTGTCGAACATCTTCTCGGTAACGCCCGAGTCGTTGAGGAAGCGCGCCATCAGGATAAACAGCGGGATGGCCACCAGGACATAGTTGTCCATGGCGTTGCCGTAGATGTTGTTGATCAGGGTGCCGAGTATCTTGGCGCCGGGGCCGAGCCAGGCGCCAAGCACGGCGACGCCGCCCAGCACGAATGCCAGCGGATGGCCCATGAACAGGCCGATCAGCAGGCCGCCGAACATGAACAGGGTGAGCATTTCGGGGCTCATGCGGCCTCCTCTTCGCGCAGTTGCTGGATGGCCCGGATGACGATGGCGATAGCCTGCAGCAGGATCAGAAAGGCGGCGATGACGATCACCGCCTTCACCGGGTAGACGGGGATAGCGACCATGCCGTAGGTGGTCTCGCCGCGGCTGAAGGAGCGCATGAAGAAGTCCCAGCCCAGGGTGAGCAGCATCCAGATGAAGGGCACGAAGAAGATCAGGTAGCCGAGTATCTCCAGGGCGGCCTGCTTGCGTCGAGACAGTAGCCGTTTGAGAACGTCGACCTCCACATGGGCGTGGTGGCGCAGCTGGTGGTATCGAAGGCCCAATCGCTGGGGCGTCCGATGAAAAAGCGCATGGCGATGTCGTAGATCACGATCAGCGTGATCACGGCAATCAGCGGTGCGATCAGGCGACCGAATGCCTCGTTGAGGGCATCGATGGCCTTGGCAATGGCGTTCATCAGCGGGAATCTCGTGAATCAGTGGGAATACGACGTTCGGCCGGCCAGCGGCAATCTGCCACCGGCCGGCCGGTAGGCCCTCAGGAAAGAGGGCTCTGGCAAGGCCTTACATGCAGGCTTCGATCTCCTCGAGAGAGGGCAGGTCATCGGTGACGCGGCTCATGTTGTAAGGCACCGAGACGTCACGCCAGTTGGCGTAGTGCTCCAGGTAGCTGATCATGGAGTGGTAGATCTTGGCGTGCATCGGGTCCTCACAGGCGCCCTGGATGATCACCTCGTTGGTGATGCGCTGGATCTCGGCGAGGTCTTCCTCGGAGAGCTGGTTGATCTCGGTGCCGTCCTCGAGGAACTTCACCGTGCCCTCGGTGGACTCGCGCTCGGACCAGGCAAGTGACCAGGCCATGGTGGCCTGTGCCGCGATCTTCAGCTTCTCTTGGGTCTCCTCGGTGAGGGCGTCCCAGGCATCCTGGTTGATCATGACGCCGAAGACGCTGGCGGACTGGTGCCAGCCGGGCACTGACCAGTAGTCCGCCACCTCGGAGAAGCCGGCTTTGTAGTCCACGCCAGGCGTGGAGAACTCGGCACCGTCAACCACGCCACGCTCGATGGCCTGGTAGATTTCGCCGCCGGCCAGTGTGACCTGGGAGCCGCCGAGCTGCTCAAGCACGCGGCCCTGATCCCGGCCGGAGAGGCGCAGGCGCTTGCCCTGCAGATCGGCCAGGCTCTCGATGGGCGTGCCGCCGCGGAAGCCGGACTCGTTGTTGGTGATGCCGTAGGGGAGGTAGACCATGTTGTACTGGCCATAGACCTCCTGGTAGAGCTCGAAGCCGCCCCACTGGTTGATCCAGTTAAGGTAGTCGACCCCATTGAACAGGCTGGTGGTGGTGGCCAGCGGCGAGAAGGCCGGGCTGCGACCGGCCCAGTAGCCCGGCCAGTCGCCGGCGGCCTCGATGCTGCCGGTCTCGGTGGCATCGAAGACCTCGGTGCCGGGCATCAGGGTGCCGCCGGCGCGGAACTCGATCTGCACCTCGTCGCCGGCGAGCTTGTTGACCAGATCGGCCCAGTGGCGGTCAATCTGGATCAGGTCCAGGTTGTCCGGCCAGGTGGTGGTCATGGTCCACTGTTCCTGAGCCTGGGCAGTGGTGGTGATGGCAGCTAGCGCCACACCGGCGGCCAGGCCGGTGAGGGTAAACTTGGTCATCTTCTTCATGGTGTGCTCCCTGTACGGGTTATTGGTGTTGATCGAGATGACGTTTTGGGTGCCATAGCCATTCCCTGTCATGCCACGATGCAGGGGCAGGCGACACCTGCAGCCGGTAGTTGACCGGACGGGCAGGCTTGGCAGCCTCGCCAAGCTAGCACGAGGCCACTGTCATAATCGATAGCCTGCTGGAGACGAGTCGTGGGGCGCCTATGCGGTGGTTTTGGGTGCCTGATATGGCTATTTAGTATAATTAAATCAATATTTTATGGTCGTTTTGCGATGCCGGAGGCGGATCCGGCAGCGTTGAATGAGGCGAGCGTTGCGACCAAGGTCGTAGCTATCGCCGGGAAGAAAGAAGCCTGCCGCGAGCCGTGGCAAGCTAGCCCCTGTTGGAGCCGAGAGTGACGCGGATAGTGGAACAGCGAGTGGAGCAGCTGGTGGTGCGAGCCGCGGAGTTGGCGGAGCGGCGCTGGCGGGGACTGGTATGGCTGACCGGTGAGGCGAATGCGTGCTGTCACGCTGCCCTTGCGCTATGGCAGGCAGGCGCCTGGCAGGCACCGCTGTGGGTGGCGTCTGAGGCTCCGCCGGTGCTGCGCCTGGCTGACTGTCTGGCCGCCGGCAGTGCCCGCACCCGGCTGGGTGGCGAGCAGGACCTGCTGGTGGTGGATGCGGTGTCAGAGGGGGCCGGCTTCGACCCCGACGCCTTCGGGGCCCTGGCCGGCACTCTGCGCGCCGGTGGGCTGCTGGTTCTGATGACGCCGCCCGTCTGGGGTGAGCGCCCCGACGCCGACTACGTCCGTCTGGCCGAGCATCCCTTTCGCCCCGAGCAGCTGACCGCCCGCTATTTGAAGCGGTTGGCCGGCTTGCTGGGGGCGGCACCCGAGGTGATCCGCTGGCCGGTAGATGACGAGCCGTTGCTGCCGCTGCTGCCGGCACCGGCTCGGTCTCCTGTGCCACCCTTTGCGGATGCCGATTGCCTGACCGTCGACCAGGCCGAGGCGGTGGCGCGGCTGGTGAGGCAGCGCCGGCGGCGCCCGCTGGTGATCACCGCCGACCGCGGTCGCGGCAAGAGCGCGGCGCTGGGCATTGCCTGCGCGCGGCTGTTGGCCGCCGGCGAGCCCGAGATCCTGGTGACCGCGCCGCGTCCGGCGGCGGTGGAGAGCCTTTTCCGGCGGCTCGAGGTACTCTGCCCAGCAGGGCAACGCCAGGGTCTTGTCTTCATGCTGGATGAGCGGCGAGTGCGCTTCGTCGCTCCCGACGAGCTGACGCGTCTGGCCCGGGAGGGCGAGGCCGGCGGCGCCGGTGCGCGACTGCTGGTGGACGAGGCGGCCGCCATTCCCACCGCTCTACTTGGAGAGTGGCTCACGGTCTTTCCGCGTATCGCCTTCGCGACCACGGTTCACGGTTACGAGGGTTCCGGGCGCGGCTTCGCGGTGCGATTTCTCGAGCGCCTTTCCCGGGAGGCTCCGCAATGGCAGGGCCTGCACCTGAGCGAGCCGATCCGCTGGGCGGCGGATGACCCGGTGGAAGGCCTGGTCGATCGCCTGCTGCTACTGGATGCCGAGCCAGCACCGGCACCGGCACCGGCCTCGTCATCGGTTTCGCCGGTCTGGCAGCGACTGTTGCCGGACGAGCTGGCGGATGATGAGCCTCGGCTGCGTGCCCTGTTCGGCCTGCTGGTGCAGGCCCACTATCGCACCACCCCAGCCGACCTGCGTCGGCTGCTGGACGGCCCCGGCGTCGGCATCGGTGCCCTGGTTGCCGACAAGACGCCGGTGGGCGTGGTGCTTACCGGCGACGAGGGCGGTTTTGACCTCGAACTGGCCGAGCGGGTCGCCCGCGGCGAGCGCCGCCCCCGCGGCCATCTGATGGCCCAGTCGCTGGCCGCCCACGCCGGCTGTCGCGAGGCGCTGACCGCCCGGCTGCGCCGAGTGGTGCGCATCGCCGTGGCGGCTTCGCATCGCCGGGGCGGGCTGGGGCGGCGGCTGATCGAGGCCGAGGTCGCGCGGGCACGCCACGAGGGCATCGACCTGCTGGGGTCAAGCTTCGGCGCCGAGCCGGGGCTGATTGCCTTCTGGCGTTCGCTGGGTTTTGTCACCCTGCGCCTGGGACTGACCCGGGAGACCGCCACCGGCGAACATGCGCTGATGGTGGCGCGCCCGCTGACCGAGCACGGCAAAGCGCTGGCGTCGGCGCTGACCGCCCGTTTTCAGCGCGCTCTGCCTGGGCTGCTGGCTTTCGAGCTGTGCGAGTTGGAGCCGGAGATTGCCGCTGCGCTGCTGGCGGAGGGGGGACGTCCCGCGCTTGACGCCGGAGACCGCCGCGACGTGGAAGATGTGGCCTTCGCGCGGCGCGAACCGGCCCTGGCTCGCCCGGCACTGCAGGCGCTGGTGCGCGACGCCCTGGCGAGGGGCGTTCCGGCGGGTAACGAACCGCTTTGCCTGCTGGTGGCCTGGGGCTTCCAGGGGCGCAGTGCCGCCTGGCTGGCCACCCGGCTCGGCGTCTCGGGGCGCCGGGAAGTCACTGCTCGGCTGCGCCAGGCTACGGCAGCGCTGATAAAGGGGTGAGGCAGACTGGAACACCGACGCTGTTCCGGCGACAGTTCTACGAGGGGGCGCTGTGAATACCTCCCTGTACGCTACCGATGCCATCCCTGGCATAGGACCCCCTCTACGAACTGTCCCCGGCGCGTCGGATGTCGGACAGAGAGGCAGCTTCTCCCTTCGGGGCGGACTCAGTAAGCTAGGTTGGTTATATTGGAGCAGGAACAACATGAACGCACATCTTGAAGCCCTTGAGCCGCAGACGCTGTGGCGCCACTTCCGCACCCTCTGCGAGACCCCGCGTCCCTCCGGACATGAGGCGGCGCTGGTGGCCCTTCTGGAGCAGTGGGCCGACGCTCGGGGCCTGGCCCATGACCGCGACGTCTTCGGCAACCTGCGCCTGTGCAAGCCTGCTAGCCCGGGCCACGAAGCGGCTCCCGGGGTGATCCTTCAGGGCCACCTGGATATGGTGGCCCAGGCCAATGCCGACCATGCCCACGACTTCACCTGTGACCCGATCCAGACCCGGGTGGGTGACGACGGCTGGCTGCGCGCCACTCAGACCACTCTGGGCGCCGACAACGGCCTCGGCGTGGCCGCGGCGCTGGCAATCCTCGAGGACGAGACTCTGGTTCACGGCCCGTTGGAGGCGCTTTTCACCCTGGAGGAGGAGACCTCCATGGGCGGCGCGCTTAACCTGGCCGAAGGCTGGCTGGAGGGAAGTCGGCTGCTCAACCTGGATTCCGAGGATCGCGGCGAGGTCTATATCGGCTGCGCCGGCGGGGCCGACGTGGTGGTGGAAGCGCAGCTGCCTACCTCGCCTCTGGCCGAGGACGAGGTCGCGATGCGTCTCTCGCTCACCGGCCTGAGGGGCGGCCATTCCGGCATGGACATCCACAAGGGGCTGGGCAACGCCAACCGTCTGCTGGTCAGGGTGCTACGGGCCCTGGAAAGCTGTGAGATTCGGCTGGTGGACTACCACGGCGGTACCCTGCGCAACGCCCTGCCGCGGGAGGCTTTCGCCATCCTGGTACTGCCCTCCGATCAGCGCGAGGCGGCACTGAGTCGCGTGGCGGCGCTGGAGGCCGAACTGCGTGCCGAGCTGGCCGGCGTCGATGACGGCCTGGCGCTGGTGCTCTCACCCTCGGAGTCGACGTTCGCCGAGGCGCTGACCGCCCAGGCGAGTCATTTGCTGGTAGCCGCCCTGCATGCGGCGCCCTGCGGTGTGGAACGCATGAGCAGCGAGGTGCCCGGCGTGGTGGAGACCTCCAATAACCTCGGTGTGGTCGGCCTGGAGGCCGGGCGCTTCCACCTCTGCGCCCTGGTGCGTTCGCTGCGCGACAGCGCCACTGTCGACCTGGCCGACCGCTTCACGGCGCTGTTCGAACTGATTGGCGCCCGGGTGCGGGTGGAGAACGCCTATCCGGGCTGGACGCCCCGGCCGGGTAGCGATCTGCTGGAACGTTTCTGCCGGCTCCATCGGGAGACAATGGGCAGCGACCCGGCGGTCAAGGTGATCCACGCGGGACTGGAGTGCGGGATCCTCGGTGGCAAGTATCCGCAACTGGAAATGATCTCCTTCGGGCCGCTGATCCGCGGTGCCCACTCGCCCGACGAGCGGGTCGAGATCGCCTCGGTGGCGGAGTTCTGGACGCTGCTGCGGGCGCTGGTCGAGGACCTGGCCCGCTGAGTCAACCACCGTAAACCACGACACCGCCTGAGGGCGGTGTCGTGGTTGCATCAGACAGTAGACCGTCGATGTTCAGCCCAGGTGGGCGTTCAGCATCCAGATGGTCTTCTCCTGCTCGCGAATATAGTCGCCGGCCTGGGCAGCGGTGCCTTCGTCGTCGGCATCCGAGGCCAGCGACAGGATCTCGCGCTGCAGCTCGATCAGGGTCTGGAAGCCCTGAAGAGTGCCGCGTACGCAGGCCTCGCCGTTGGTGACGTTCTTCGCCTCAGCGATGCGCGACATGGTCACGTAGTCGCTGTAGGCGTGAACCGGCTGATGGCCCAGAGTCAGGATGCGCTCGGCAACCTCATCCACCTTGGTCAGCAGGTCGGTATAGAACTCTTCGAACTTGGCGTGCAGCTCGAAGAACTGCGGACCCTTCACGTTCCAATGGTAGCCACGCACATTCATGTAGAAGATTTGGTAGTTGGCCAGCAGCTCATTGAGCTTCTCTGCCAGGTGGCTGGCGCTACCCTCATGCAGGCCGATGGTATTGGTGTCGCTCATGCGTATGGCTCCTTAATGGTGATAGGCAAAGACAAGGTGGAAGACGCCTGGCCCGCTGCCGCGAGGCAACAGGACCAAGGATGATGATGGCCACCTTGGCAGATACTGACGACATGCTGGCGGTCGACGCCGATTTCAAGTGGGCCGGGTCACGTCCGGGCTGCGATAAACAGTCGCACCGCGCTCTCGGCGCGGTCGGCGAGGAGTTCGGCGCATCGTGCAAGCGCCTCTTCCAGGGCCATGGGGCCGTCGGCCAGGGCGAAGGCGGCGGTGACGCCTTCGGCCATGGCCGCCTGCCAGCCAGGCGCCAGGCGTCCGGCCAGCACCACCACCGGTACGCCGCGGGTCTGCGCGGCTCGAGCCACGCCCACCGGGGTCTTGCCGGCCAGGCTCTGGCCGTCCAGCTGGCCCTCGCCGGTGATCACCAGATCAGCGTCGGCCAGCAGCGCCGCGACGCCGACCTGTTCCATAACCAGTTCGATGCCCGGGCGCAACTCGGCGCCCAGGAAAGCCCGGGCGGCGAAGCCCATGCCCCCGGCGGCGCCGGCGCCGGGCAGATCTCGGTGCTCTTGGCCCACTGCCGCGGCGGCGGCATCGGCAAACTGCGCCAGGGCGGCGTCCAGCCGGGCGACATCGTCGGGAGTGGCACCCTTCTGAGGGCCGAACACCGCGCTGGCACCACGCTCCCCGAGCAAGGGATTGTCTACGTCCACCGCGGCCTCGACGTGCAGCTCGGCCAGGCGCGGGTCAAGCCCCGAAAGGTCCAGCTCGGCCAGGTGCTCCAGAGCTGCGCCGCCAGGGGGGAGGTCGCGTCCGTCGATATCCCGCAGCCGGGCGCCCAGCGCCATCAGCATACCGGCGCCGCCATCGTTGGTGGCGCTGCCGCCGAGAGTCAGCAGCAGCCGCTCGGCGCCGGCGTCCAGCGCTGCGCGAATCAGTTCGCCGACGCCATGGGTGGTGCTGTGCAGGGCAGTGCGCTCGGCAGGGGCTAGCGCCTGGATGCCGCTGGCCTCGGCCAGTTCCACGAAGGCGGTGCGGCGCTCGGCCAGCCAGCCCCAGGCGGCGTGGGTCGGGCGACCCAGGGCGTCTTGCACGTTGGCGGTGCGCCGCTCGGCGCCGGTGGCAGCGAGCAGGGCATCCAGGCTGCCCTCTCCGCCGTCGGCCAGCGGGCACTCGACCAGCTCGATCTCCTCCCCCAGGCGGCGGATGCCGCAGGCGATGGCACGGGCCGCAGCCGCCGCGGGCAGGGCGTCTTTGAAACTATCCGGGCAGATGAGGATCTTCATGATGGCTCTCGACAAGGGAATCCCGACCAGCTTAGCCTCGTCAGAGCAAGAGCTGAAGCGCCGGCGTTTCTTCCGCCGCGCCCGATGCGTACACTGCTTTTCCGTTAACCCTTGGGAGAAAGGCCATGCGCCTCTGGCAGTTGCCCCCCCTACTGGCAATAGTGCTAGTGACAATGCTGGTGCTGGCAGGATGTCAGACTACTCCCTCCACCCTGCCGGCGGCGGAGCCTCGTCCCGCGGCGGCCTGCACCTGGCCGCTGAACGACCAGGCGCCCCGGGCCGTACTGGTTGGGGCCGTGGCAGCCCTGGAGGCTGAGGGCTTCCTGATTCGCCATACCGACCTGGCCCTGGGTCTGGTGAGCGCCGAGCGCACCCGCATTCTGCCCGGCTACGGGGACCGCTATGATCGCTGGGAGACCCGCGGCATGTTCGGCGGTATCGGCATCGGCGGCGGCAGCGGTGGGGTGAGTAGCGGCGTGATGATCGGTTTCGGCGGGGTGGGCAGCCTGACCCGTGATGCGACCCAGCTGGAGCGGGTCTCACTTCTGGCCGGCGATGGCGAAGTGCGGGTAAGCCGCGATATCCAGCTGATCGACTGGCGCGGCGAGCTGGCCGAGGCGCGCAGCGCCAGCACCGCGGACTTCTGCCAGCGACTGCGCGGCGCCATCGAAGCTGGGGGTGACCGATGAACCGCCTGCTGCCTGCGCTGCTGCTGGCCCTCCTTCTGGCGGGCTGCGCCACCTCGCCGCCCCGGGAGCCGCCTCGCGAGCTGGACTTCCCCTTCGCCCCCGAGACTACGCTGCGGGCCTCCGCCCAGGTCCTCATGGCCAACGGCTATGTGGTGCGCCATGCCGATAGCGATTTGGGCCGTTTGGAGGCGGTGTTCTCACGCTGGCCCGGCTACCGGGTGCTGGTGGAGGTCTCGGGGGAGGGCGAGCAGAGCCGGGTGAGCCTCACCGCCACCCGGGGCGGGCGCCCACTGCCGCCGCAGACGCTGGATCGCCTGCTGGTGGAGATGCAGGACCGGCTGGGCATGTGGCGCTGATCGCTCTCGAGACGACTCACGCTCTGCAAAATAAAAGGCTGGAACACCAGAGAGACGCCATGTTCGATAAGCTTCAACGATATCTCGGCCTGGCCGCTACGGCACTGCTGTGCCTGACCATGAGCAGCCTGGTTAATGCCCACCCCCACGGTTGGATCGATCTGCGCATGCGCCTGGTGGTGGACGACGATGGCCAACTTACTGGCCTGCATCAATCCTGGCGCATGGATCCTTTCTACAGCCTGGTGGTGCTGGAGGAACTCAATCAGGTCGGCGGCGATGGCGGCCTCGACGCTGCCCTGGACCAGCTCGGCAGCGAGATCCGCGACAACCTGGTGGCCTTCGGCTATTACACCGAGCTGACCCTGGCAGGCGAGACGCTGAGCTTCGATGAGGTCAACGACTACACCGTGCTTGAGCGCGGAGGCCGGGTCGAGTTCGTCTTTTTGCTGCCCCTGGCCGAGCCGCAGCCGCTGGCCGGTCAAACCCTACGCTATCAGGTGTTCGATCCCACCTATTACATCGAGATGGTCCATGAAGAGGAGAATCGCGAGCCGGCAGACGATGCTCTGCTGGTGGGCGGTGCGCTAGCGTGCGAGACCCGCATATGGCCACCCGATCCGGACCCCGAGAAGGTCATGCAGGCCGCTATGCTGGACGTCGACGATGCCGCTGAACCGGGGCTTGGGCGACACTTCGCCGAAACCGGAGAGGTGACATGTCGGTAACGGTATGGCGTCTGATAGGCCTGGCGTGTGTGCTGGTGATCGTCCTGCTGACCTGGCAGCTGCTGCAGCCGGCGCTGCAGGGGTTGAGCCTGCAGCTGGTGGCCTGGCAGCGTAGCTTCCATCGTGCTCTGACGCTGGCCATCAGCGACTTTTCTGGCGCGCAGTCGTCTGCTGCCTGGGCGACTCTGCTTGGCATCAGCTTCGGCTACGGGGTCTTCCACGCCGCCGGGCCAGGTCACGGCAAAGCAGTACTCTCCACCTACCTGATCTCCCAGGGCGGTGCTCGGCGCCGGGCGCTGGGGCTCTCCTTCGCCGCTTCGCTGTTGCAGGGGCTGGTAGCGATTGCCCTGGTGGTGGTGCTGGTGCACGGCCTGGGCTGGCTGACTCGCCAGGCCATGGGCAGCGTGGTGTGGGTGGAGCAGGCCAGTTTCGTGATGGTGGCGCTGCTGGGAGTCTGGCTCTGCCTGCGTGCGATCCACCAGCTGCGTCGGCAGCCGGCGGCCCTCCAGGCCCATGCCGGGGATCCGGCGCATCGGCATCATGACGGCCATGAGCATGGCCACGAGTGTTGCGGCGGTCACCACCATGTGGATCCGCAGCGGGCTGGCGACTGGCGCACCGCCCTGGCCACGGTAGTGGCCATCGGTATTCGCCCTTGCAGCGGGGCGGTGCTGCTGCTGGGGGCGGCGACCCTGCTCGGCCACTTCGCGGTGGGGGTGGCCGCAGTGATGGTGATGTCGCTGGGCACGGCGCTGACGGTTTCTGCTCTGGCGCTGGCCAGCGTCTACGCCCGCAACTGGGCGGAACGACGCTTGACCAGTCTGGACCAGGCGCGCCGCGCCGGGCGCATACTAGGCTGGGCCTCGCTGGCGGGCGGCCTGGCTATTGTGGCGCTGGGTGTTTCGCTGGCGGTGACCGGCGTCAGCCAACCCTCCGGGGCGCCGCTGCTGGGTGAGCCGCCATCGCGCAGTGCCCCGACCGAGCCAGCGCCGAGTCGCCATCCCTTTGGCGGCTAAGCGGAGTGTCAATCGGCCTTGAGGTCGAGTCCCTCTACCAGGGCCAGCACCCGGTCGCGCATGGCGGCGAGCTCGTCAAGGCTGTAGCGGTGCGGCTCGCCCTGGCCCCATACCGCTCCCGGCCAGGTCTCGTCGCTCTCGCGGCGTACCACCAGGTGCACGTGCAGCTGGGGCACCACGTTGCCGAGGCTGGCCACGTTGAGCTTGTCGCCCCTCAGGAACTCCTTGAGAGCCTGACCGACAAGGCTGGCCTCACGCCATAGCTGCTGCTGGTCGGCCTCATCCAGGTCGAATATCTCGCTGACTCCGCGCCGCCGAGGGATCAGCAAAAGCCAGGGATAGCGTGTGTCGTCCATCAGGCGCAGCTGGCACAGAGGCAGCTCGGTGACGGGGTAGCTGTCTTTTTCCAGGCGCTCATCGAGTGCGGCGTCTTGCATGTCCTTTCCTCATGCCGGTCAGTGATATGGCATCATGCCATATCACTGACCGGCTCGAGTTTTCTCACCGCCGCGGCTGTGCTCAGCCCCCCTTGACCGGGCGTCGTGATGAGGAGGCTCCATGACACTGTTAGAAGGCCTGGCTCTGCTGCTCATCGGCGCCGTGGCCGGCTTCATCAACGTGCTATCGGCGGGCGGCTCGATGCTCACCCTGCCGCTCTTGATGTTTTTAGGCCTGCCTCCTCAGGCAGCCAACGGCACCAATCGCGTTTCCATCGCCTTGCAGAGTATCTCGGCGGTCACCAGTTTCTTCCGCGCCGGGGCGCGCTATGTGGGCCTGTCGCTGCGACTCTCGGTGCCCGCGGTAGTGGGTTCCCTAGCCGGTGCCTGGTTGGCCTTGCAGACAGGCGATGCTCTTTTCGAGGCGATCCTGATTGCGGTGATGGCAGGCTCGGCGGTGCTGATGCTACTGCCACAGCCGCGGCTGGACACTCGCCCGCTGACACCCGAGCGGCTCACCCCGGCGGTCTATCTGGCCATGTTTTTTATCGGGCTCTACGGCGGCTTCATTCAGGTCGGAGTGGGCATCCTGTTCATCGTGGTGCTCTATCGCATGTTGAAGATCGACCTGGCCCAGGTAAACGTATTCAAGGTGCTGATCGTGTTGATCTACACGCTCCCGGCCTTGGCTATCTTCCTGTTGAATGACCAGGTGCGCTGGCACTATGGCCTCGTGCTGGCCGCCGGCAGCATGAGCGGGGCCTGGCTGGCGGTGAAGGTCAACATGAGCCCGCGCGGAGCCTTTGTGGTGAAATGGCTGACCGTCGCAGTCATCACTGCGATCATTCTGCGGCTACTGCTGGGATAACCCGGCAAATCGATGCCGGTGGTGCTAAATTGCATGGGGTTACTCAAGATCCACAGGCAAGGAGCCAATCCAATGAAACGCACCATGGCTATCGTGATGCTGTCGCTGTTCACCCTCTCGCTGCTTACCGGCTGCAACACTATCCGCGGGGCAGGAGAGGACATCGAGAGTGGTGGTGAGGCGATACAGCGCTCCACCGACTGATTCATCGAGCAGGTCAGACGCAGGCCGGAACGGGGAGACCCGCTCCGGCCTTTTCATAAAGGAAGAGGAGAAGGCCATGACCCTCAAGCTGTTCCCCACTGTCATTGCAGGTTTACTGCTGGCCGGCTGTGCCGGATTGACCTCCCCTCCCAGTCATGAGTCGGCCCCGCCGCCACCCTTGGTGGTGTCCCGCGGTGAATGCGGTGCGGCACAGGTGCAGGACCGAGTGGGTCGCGAGTACAGTGCGGCCCTGGGCGAGGCGATACACGCCGAGAGCGGTGCGGTAGCCATGCGGGTGATCCGTCCCGGCGAGGCGGTTACCCTCGATTATCGCCCGGATCGCCTCAACGTCCGCCTGGATGAGGGCGATGTCATTACCGAGATCGGCTGCGGTTAACCCTGGGTAGTCAGATCCGGATCGTCGCTGTCGTGCTCCGCCTGAGTGCGGCGCTCCTCTTCTTCTGCCTGCTTGCGCAGCTTCTTGCGCAGCGCCGCCTTCTCGAAGCGCAGTTTCTGCAGGCGGGTCGTCAGCGCCAGCGGGGGCACCGGGGCGGGCTGTCCCTTGTCGTCGACCGCCACCATGGTCAGATAGCAGCTGTTGGTATGGCGGATCACCTTCTGACGGATATCTTCCGCCAATACCTTGATACCGATCTCCAATGACGAGCGCCCCACGTGGTTGACGCTGGCCAGAAAGGTCACTAGCTCGCCGACGAGGATGGGTTGCTTGAACAGCACCTGGTCCACCGAGAGGGTCACCACATAGTGGCCCGAGTAGCGGCTGGCACAGGCGAAGGCCACTTCGTCGAGCTTCTTGAGGATGGCACCGCCGTGAACCTTGCCGCTGAAGTTGGCCATGTCGGGGGTCATCAGCACGGTCATGGAGAGCTCGTGCTGACCGGGCAGGTCGGTGTGTTCCATGTCACTCTCCGTTAGGGCGTGCGGTCGTGGGTTGGGTCTCGCCATCGTCATTGGACAGGTGCCTGCGACGGCGTTCCGGCGGGTGGGGGGGTTGCCAGGGCCAGTGGCCTTCCACCTCGACGTGGAGGGTGAAGCCCAGGAAGGCGCGAATCAGCACCACGGCAGCCAGGGTCACCACGCTCTCACCTGTGTTGAGCACGATCACCGTCTTGATCAGATCTCCGGCGATCAGAAAGTCCAGCCCCAGTAGTATGGAGCGCCCGATGCCGTGACGGTATTCCAGGTAGGCGTGGCGACTATCGTAGAAGTTGCGGTGCTGAAGGAAGCGCCGGGTGGCCATGGCGAAGCCGGCGACG
>JAIVHL010000079.1 GCA_020201075.1 Halomonas sp.
TAGGTGTTGCCGTCCTGGGCGTGGTAGTCCAGGGTCACAGACTGGGCCTTGATGGTGATTCCGCGCTCGCGCTCGAGGTCCATGGAATCGAGCACCTGCTCCTTCTGTTCGCGCTCGGACAGCCCCCCACAGCTCTGGATCAGGCGGTCGGCTAGGGTCGACTTGCCGTGATCGATGTGGGCGATAATCGAAAAATTCCGTATATGGCTGATTTTATTACGGTTTTCGCTATTAGACATGCATCATAATCCGGTTCATGTACGCACCCAGTGACAAGGCTGAGCGGGTACCCTGGCGAGCGCGAGAATAAAGGTTGGCAGTATTGTACAGCGAGGAGGCGGGGTTGTCGTCAGACGCACTCTCTTGACCGCTGACCACGGTGTAAGGGTCGCGGGACAGTGGGATGTCGATGGCGCGATAAACGTGGTCGAAGCAGGCCGGGTAGCGAGTTTACGCCTTCAGGTCCTCCCTCAGCACCTCTCGCGCCATGTTCGGCGTGAAGGCTACTGCCTGGGTGGCGACCCAGTAGCGATATAGGCTTTCGCTACCTCCGAAGTGGCAATCATGGAGGTCGGCGACAGCCCCAGCGCGGTGGCCAGCGAGCAGGCATCTCTTAACGCTTGAACTTGAATACTACGCTGGCACCTTCACAAACCGACGGCGTCGGCATCTCGCCTTTCAACCTCAGAAATACCACGAGAGCCCCAGGCTCACCTCTTGGGCATGCTCGTCCCCTTCCACGCCCGCACGCAGGTCCAGCGTCTTGCCCAGCGCCAGGCGGTGCTGCACTAGCCAGCGCGTGCGGCGGCCCGCCTCGCCCTTCAGTGCGTCGGCGTGGCTGACTTGCAGCAGGGAACGTTGATTCGCCGTCCAGTCGCTGAGCAGGCCCAGCTGCGCCAGCGGTGCCAGCGGGCCGGCCTGGTAGCGCTCGGTGCGCAGCTGGCCGCCCAAGAGGGCGAAAGGCAGGTGGGAACCCACTTGGCGAGACTTGCCGGCCAGCAGGGTGATGTGGCCATCCAGGCAGCGGCGGCAGTCCAGGCGGCTGCCTTCGATACCGCCGGAGGCGTGCCAGGCGCTACCTGGTAGGGCAGGCAGCGGTACGCTGCTGGCATGCAGGTTGGTGACGTCGAACAGCGTCAGCCGATCCAGACGCGCCCTGTCATCGGTGATGACGACTTCCGCGCGCGCAAACTCCAGGGCAGCGTTGGGCATACGGGTGGCGTTGCTGTCCAGCAGGTCGTACTGCAGCGGGCGCAGGATCAGACGAGCCGCGCCGCCCAGCGCATCGTTATAGACGCCATCCACCCGCACCAGCGCGGGCGGCGTGGCCTCGTGAAGCGGCACTCGCTCGCTAAGTGCCAAGGGCTCGCTCCCCGCCGGCAACCGCAGCCGGGCCTGCAGCAGCTGACGCTCCTGCTCAGCCAGACGAAGTTCCTCGCCGGTCTGCTTGAGAAAGGCCGCATGGCTAAGCAGGGTATCCAGCACCGCGGCCTGCCCGGGCGGCGGGAGGTCACGGAACGCCTCGGCAGCCAGCTCGAGCCGGTCCACCGCCGACCACACGGCGCGCGCAGCGGCCTGCTCCTGGGCGGCCAGAGCGCGGTAGCGCCATTCGGTCTGCAACCGCCGCGAGGGCACGTGACGCGCGCTCTTCAAAAGCGGTTGCCCGGCGATGTTCGCCTCGCTGATGGCACGCACCAGGGCTTCCGGGGCCACCCAGGGCGCGCTGCCCGGGGTCAGATCCGCCTGCACCACCAGCTCCAGGGTGCGGGCGATGCGCGAGGCGCAGTTCTCGGTCAGGAACAGGTAGTCGAAGTCCTGACCGATGACCTCATACAGATGGGCCAGCAGTAGCTCACGCTCGGCATCGGGCAGCGCTAGCCGATAGTGCCAAAGATCGCGCATCTCCCGCTCGGAATAGAGGGTGGCGTTTCGATAAAAGGGGGCACGGGAGTACTTGGCCTCATAGCCACCGAAAAGCCCCTTGGCCATGTAGGCCACCAGGCCCTCCTCCGACGGCACATCGGCCCCAAAGTTGAGGCTGGTATCCAGCAGCCGCGACAGCGTGACCGCCTGATTGTTGGCGGGGCGTTCCAGGTGCAGCATCAGATGGCCGAAAAACGAGGCGGGATTACCCAGATACCCCGAGGCAAACATCAGCCCCACCTCGGCGCCGTCGTGCTCCTGCTGCCAGGCCTGCCACTCCGGGCACTCTGCCGCTGGCCACGTCTCGCCCGTCATGCGGGTCAACCACAGGGCGCGGGCGGGGAATCGGCAGCGGGCATGGGGCTCACTGTCTACTCCAGGGCCGCGCAGGGCTCCCAGGGTGGCGGCCAGCTCGGCCTCGGGGTCGAACCGGCCTTTATTGGCCAGGAAGAAGGCGTCATCCAGCACTGCGCTGCGCGGCTCGCTGAAGAAACCGTCGCGATCGAAGTGCAGCAGCGACAGCCACTGAGGATGATCCGCAAGCGTGGGGGACATGACCGGTGCATCGCCCTGGCTGACGCCGGCATGCAGGCAAAGCAGGGCCGACAGCGTCACCAGCAGGCGTCGCATGGCGTGTTCGTCCTTGCAGTAAAAAAAGGGGAGGAGAAAAAACTCAACGGGGCCGGAGAAACTCCAGGCCCCGATTAACGCTTAGCTTGCGGAGCAGGCGGCCGCCGCCTGGTTCAGGCTGTTGTAGTACTGGAACGCCTTGTCGGCGTGGGCTTCATCGGCATAGCCGGCGGCAGCGCTTGCGCCCTGCAGATCGGTGCGAAGCTGGCTGACTACCTGCTGGTTCGCCTCGGCGCTGCAGTTCATTAGGCCCAGCGCAGCGGCCAGGTGCTCGCCCTCTCCCATGGCAGTTTCCATGGCCAGCTGGTCATAGGTCTCGTCGATAAACTGGGCGACCCGGATATCCTTGCTGTTGCAGGTATCCGGAGAAATGGTCGCGGAAGTCACCGCGGTGGTGCCCAAATCCCAGATCACGTTGGAGATGGCAGCGGCGGTGGTGTTGTCGTCGAAGATCATCGCGCCGATACCGCAGTGCTGCCAGGGGTTGATGTTGCTGTTGGTCGCCGCGGTGGCCGAAGCGGTGCCCAGCAGCATCAAACTGCCGGCCAGAGCGGCCGCGGAGAGAGTTACGATTTTCATGATGTCAGTTCCCTTTGTTCCAGATTGCCGGCCTCGTTTTTCTTGCCTACCGGGAGGGGCCAACGACTCCCGATGTTCGTTTGCTCTGAGTCTGGAAGGTCTCGCCATGGTCAGTCAGGGCTCACATGCAGGCCATACGGCGAGTTCAAGCTCCCTTTGAACTGACGACAACTTTACACATTCGAATACGCAAAACAAAGAAAAATGCACCCGGCAATCTACGACAAAGGTCACAACATTCGGCGCCCGTTGCTGACACCATCGGGTGAAAGCAATGTCAACAATCACCCGCCAAGTCACCGACACATTACCGAACATGATGAGATGATTATCTGCCTCCTCCACTATTACTCTAACGAGCGGCGCCATTCGCTCGGCGGAGCGGATCTCCCACCAGTAGGTTCAAGCCACCTGAAAAGCGTCAAGCTTATTGGATATTTCAGGGACATAAAAAAGGAGCGCAGTTGATTGCGCTCCTGTGAAGCGGGAATCCATCGTTACTCGGCGCTTAGCCGCAGGGCCACGAACATCGAGCGGCCGTCGCGGAAGAGGCGTACCGGCACGGCGCGGTCGTTGGGCAGCTCACTGACCATTTCGAACAGCTGGTCGGGATCGTTGACGGCCTGATGGTCGATGCTGACCAGGATGTCGCCGGGGCGAATGCCAGCCGCGGCGGCGACGCCGTTGGGGTCGACCTCGCGGACCCTCACGCCACCGTCGATGCCAAGCGGCTCGCGCTCGGCGGGCTCCAGTTCGCCCACCGAAATGCCCAGGCGTGCCTGACGGTTCTCCTGAGGACGGCTGGCGGTGGCGGGCTCGACGTCGGGCCAGTCACCCAGGGTGATGCTGAGCTCGCGACGCTGGCCATCACGCATCAGCTTGAGTTCTACCTCGCTGCCCGGCGCCATACCGC
>JAIVHL010000080.1 GCA_020201075.1 Halomonas sp.
GCCAGCTGCGCAAGCTGTTCGAGTTCGTGGCCGGACGCATGGGCCTGACCCTGGACGTGGTGATCACTGACGGCAGCCAGCCGGTGGGGCAGGGCATTGGTCCTGTGTTGGAGGCCCGCGACGTGATGCGTGTGCTTGCTAACCATCCCGAGGCACCCATGGACTTGCGCCAAAAGGCACTGCGACTGGCGGGTCGCATGCTGGAGTTCGACCCTGACGTGCGCGGCGGCGAGGGCTTCGGCATCGCCCGGGATATTCTCGATTGCGGCCGTGCTCTGGAAAAGATGCAGGCGATCATCGCGGCCCAGGGGGGTAAGCCTTTCGACCCTGACGCTCCTCCATTGGCACCCCACGCCTTTGACGTGGTAGCAGCCGAGAGCGGCGTGGTGATCGGCATCGACAACCTCAAGCTGGCGCGGATTGCCCGTCTGGCCGGGGCGCCCAAGGCCGCTGGGGCCGGCGTCGATCTGTTGGCGCGCATTGGTGACCGCGTCGAGGAGGGACAGACGCTCTATCGGGTTTATGCGGCCTTTCGCAATGAGCTGGCCTTCGCCCACCAGTCCAGCGAGCGGGACAGCGGTTTCAGCCTCGGAGAGGCCGACCAGATTATCCGGCTCAACGTCGAGTTCTGAACGTAAATTTCTGAACGTCGATTTCTGAACGGCAAGTTCTTATCAGGGAGGCCCGATGACCACTGTACTGCTGCACTTTCCCGACGAGGCTGCGCCGGCCTGTCGTCTGGCCAAGGCCTGCGGCCTTGCTGCACGTGAGGTCGAGTGCCATCGTTTTCCTGATGACGAGCTCAAGCTCACCCTGCCCCTGTCCGAGGCGGGAGATTTTCCCGAGACCCTGGTGATCTATCGCAGCCTGGATCGGCCCAACACGAAGCTGGTCGAGCTGTTGCTGCTGTCACGCCACGCGCGTGGCCACGGGGTGAGCCGCCTCGTTCTGGTGGCTCCCTATCTCGCCTATATGCGCCAGGACATCGCCTTCCACGCCGGAGAGGTCGTCAGTCAGACCATTGTTGGCGGGTTTCTTGCCGAACTGTTCGATGCGGTGATCACCGTGGACCCTCACCTTCACCGCATCGAGCGCCTTGGTCAGGCGATTCCCATCGACCATGCCATCGCCCTTTCGGGTGCCCCGCGGCTGGCCGAACTGATTCTCGAGAAACGTCCCGGGGCGCTGCTGCTGGGCCCCGACGAGGAGGCGTTGCAGTGGGTGGCCCAGGCCGCCGAGCTGACCGGCCTCGACCACGCGACTTGCCGCAAGGTCCGCCGTGGCGACCGCGACGTCGAGATCCAACTGCCCGACACTCCTTTGGTGGGGCGAGCGGTGGTGCTGATGGATGACGTGGCGAGTTCCGGCCATACCGTGGCTCGTGCCGCTGAGGCGCTGTTGGCCGCCGGGGCGATTTCCGTGGATGTCGCGTTGACCCATGCGCTGTTTGCCGGCGATGCACTCGAGGTGATCCGGGATGCCGGTGTCGGCGAGGTCTGGAGTACCGACTGTATCGCTCACGAGAGCAACGCCATCGCCATGGCGCCGGTGCTGGCCGAGGCCCTCGCCGCGCTGATATGACAGAGGGGCGAGCCTCTCGGCTCGCCCCTCCGCGTGTCTCTTTACCGGTATTTTGCTTTCCCGGTATTCGAAGACTACTTGTCTTTCGTTTCGGGTTTGTCGGCGCCCTGATGGCCCAGCGGCCCGGCCTGGTCCAGGCGCGGGTGGTTATCCAGGAACTCACGGTGAGGGTCGGGCAGGGCGTCAAGCGCCTGGAGGCTGTGGGTGATGGCGTGAATGGCCGCCATCACGTCCTGGGTATTACCCGTCTCCGAGATGGTATGCATGTTGCGGATCGGGAAACCGATGGAGGTGGCTACGCAGTCCACGGAGGCCAGCACGCCGGCCATGCCATCGGTGCCGGTATCGGCGCCGACGACATCGCGCTGCATCGGAATATCATGCTTGCGAGCGGTGGACTCGACGATCCGGTTGAGCTGTTCGCTGGCGATGGCGCCTACCGACAGAGTGAAGCCCTTGCCCATTTCCAGTGACTGCATGCGGCGATCGCCGATGCCCGGAGCCGCCACATAGTCATGGTTAACATCCACGGCGATGATGGCATCGGGCCTTAGCTCCCCGGCCAGCACCCGGCTGCCGTAGCGGCCAATTTCTTCATAGCTGGCGATGGCGAACATCACCCGGATCTGTTCGGTGCCGCCCGCTTCGGCGATCAGTCGCGCCACCTCGGCGGCGACAAAGCAGCCCAGGCCGTTGTCCAGATACGCGCCGTAAAAGGTATCCGGGCTGAAGCCAGGGCGGATGGGGCGGTTAAAGATGATCGAGTCTCCGGTGCGCACGCCCAGTTTCTCTATCTGCTGCTTCTTGTTCTCGCCGTGGATCTGCAGGTCCAGGTAGATCTGCTCTTTCTTGATGCCCTTGCTGCCATCGCGCTGGGCCGGGTCGGAGAAGTGAATGGCGCCCAGCGCCTCCACGGTGCCGCCCTCGATGCGCCGATAGCTTCCGGGTGTCTCCGGATCCTCGCTGAACAGGGTGACCTCGTGGCCGATCAGCACGTTGGGCAGGAAGGCGTCGGTATTGATCCAGATCTTGCCGTCATCACCGATGGAGCGAACCTGCATGCGGATCTTGTCGGCGTGGCCGATCAGCATCACCTTGAACAGGTCATCGCGGCCCGGGTGAGTATCCAGCACCACACCTGCATGGCCCTTGAACTGGTGCAGTTGCCAGCCGGCTGGGGCGAAACTTTCGAAGTGAGGCTTGAGCACACCGTAGGTCATGGCTGCCTCCAGGCCAATCGGGCTGGGGGCGGCGAGGATGCGTTGCATCAAGTCGAATTGTGCCTCGGGCATCGGGCTCGTCCAGGGGGTGTTGCTCATGGGACTCTCTCTTATCCGTGGTGATGGCGCTTGGCCACCATGGTGATGGGGCTCGTGGGCTAGGGCCGTGTCGCCGCTGCGGCGCAGGCCAGGGGTATCACGAGGCTAGCATGTTAGAGATTATCACTCCGGCGACGCTCCGGTCCTCTCCGGAAGGTCGTCAGTCGGTCGGCCTCTCAGGCTCCAGCCGCGCTATGCTGAATCTGGAATACGCGACTCGCTGTTCACCACGAGCAGGGTCAGGCATGTTGCCATGGAGGTCATCGTTGCCGACTGTCGTTCTCGTCGCCGCTCTTCTGGCAGGTTGCGTCTGTGGGGCGTCGAGACCGCCCACCGAGGCCGATCCCCTGGCGCCCGCGAAGACGCTCTCGCCCGCCGTCGCCGTTGAGGACCGCCACTGGCTGCCAACGTTGTTCACCGGCGTGGAGGACGAGGTCCACTCCTCGTTATCCCCGGATCTCGGCAATGACCTCGCCGGTCTCCTCGCTCAGCCCCGCCTCCTGGAAGCCGAGGCTGGCATAGAAGTCCCGGGCGACCCGATTGGTGGGCACATAGCAGATCGCTATCCGCTCGAAGGGTCCCTGTGCCCTGATCTCGTCCAGCACGCACTGCATGGCCCTGTGCCCAATGCCTCTTCCCTGATGGTGTCGGTCGACCATCAGCCGGAAGATGTTGTAGGCAGGCGGCCGGTCCTTGTGGGCGAAGGATTCGTACATGACAAAGCCGACCACTTCCTCGTCGCAATAGATAGCGCGGGGCCGATAGGTCGGGTGAAAGCTCGACTCGGCAAGGGAGTACATATTGTCAGCGACATAGTCACGCTGCGCTGTCGCGACCTCCAACGCAATGACGGCCTCGAAGTTCTCTCGGGTGACTTCCTTCAGGGCTATCTCCATCACCTGCTCCTTTCTTGGGTGGTTTCACCCGCTGCCGGCGGCGACACGGCATGACGCAAATCATGCTGATCTGCATCAAGTCTCCCCGGCAGGGCTGGACTACCTTGTTAGTGGGCGGGCGTGAACCTGTGGCGAGTCGGCCATATCGTGGTCGGTCGCGGCGTCATTGCCTATTCCGACCGGCGTCGGGCGGCGCAGCCGAATCTTCCGGGTCGGTGATGAAGGCGCTGCGATG
>JAIVHL010000081.1 GCA_020201075.1 Halomonas sp.
GATGAAGACCCCCTTCCTGGGCGATCTGCCGGTGCTTGGTCGCCTGTTCCGCTATACCCAAGAGAACAATGAGAAGGTAGAGTTGTTGGTATTCATCACCCCACGAATACTGGATGACGGCTTGGTTCTTCGCTGATGCAGGCACTGCCCAACCTGATACTGATCGGCCCCATGGGGGCCGGCAAGAGCACCATCGGCCGCCTCCTGGCGGCCGAACTTTCTCGCGACTTTTTCGATAGCGACCACGAGATTCAGGCGCGCTGCGGCGCCGATATCCCGTGGATCTTCGACGTGGAGGGTGAGGCCGGCTTTCGCGATCGTGAGACCCATATGATCGATGAGCTGACCCAGCGCGAGGGCGTGGTGATCGCTACCGGCGGCGGCGCCGTGCTGCGCGAGGAGAACCGCTGCATGCTGCGCGAGCGGGGCACAGTCATCTACCTGTTTACCACCGTCGAGCAGCAGCTCAGGCGCACCGCCAAGGATCGCAACCGCCCGCTGCTGCAGCGACCGGACAAGGAAGCGGTGCTGCGCGAGATGTTCGGCGTGCGCGACCCCCTCTACCGGGCCACCGCCGATGTCACCGTGCGCACCGATCGCCGCGGCCCGCGGGCGGTGGTCAACGATATCGTCAGGCGCGCCACCCGGCTGGTCGACCCCCTCCAATGCAAGGCATGAAACCATGATCGAGACTTCCACCGGTCAGCGCACCCTCGAGGTATCCCTGGGCGAGCGCAGCTATCCCATCCATATTGGTCCCGGCCTGCTGGGTGAGCCGGACGCACTGGCGCCCTGGCTGGCCGGCCGTCAGGTCATGGTGGTCACCAATGAGGTGGTGGCGCCGCTCTATCTCGAGCGCTGCCGAGCCTCGCTGCCCGCCGACGCCGAGGTGCGTGAGCTGGTGCTGCCCGACGGCGAGGCCACCAAGACCCTGGAAAGCGTGTCGCGAATATGGAATGCCCTCCTCGAGGCGGGCTTCAACCGTCGCTGCACCCTGGTCGCCCTGGGCGGCGGGGTCATCGGGGACATGGTCGGCTTTGCCGCGGCTTGCTACCAGCGCGGCGTGGCCTTCATTCAGGTGCCCACCACGTTGCTTTCCCAGGTGGACTCTTCGGTGGGCGGCAAGACCGGGGTTAACCACACGCTGGGCAAGAACATGATCGGCGCCTTCTGGCAGCCTCGGGCGGTGCTGATCGACACCGAGACCCTGGTGACGCTCCCGGCGCGAGAGTTTTCAGCGGGGCTTGCCGAGGTGATCAAATACGGGCTGATCCGTGACGCCGACTTTCTTGGCTGGCTTGAGGGCGCCATGGCGGATTTGCGCGCCCTGGCGCCGGCAGCCCTGATCCGGGCCATCGAGTGCAGCTGTACCCTGAAGGCCCAGATCGTCGCCGAGGATGAGACCGAGCAGGGCGTGCGGGCGCTGCTCAACCTGGGGCACACCTTCGGTCACGCCATCGAGGCGCACCAGGGCTATGGCAAGTGGCTGCACGGCGAGGCGGTAGGAGCGGGCATGCTGATGGCGGCTGAACTCTCGGCCCGGCTGGGCTGGCTCGATGAATCTGGCGTATCGCGCGTGCGGAATATCCTCGCGGCGGCAGGGTTACCGCTGTCGGCGCCGGCCGATATGTCGGTGGAGGACTTCCTGGTCCGTATGCGCTTGGACAAGAAGAACATCGACAGCCGCCTGCGTCTGATCCTGCTGCGTGCGTTGGGCGATGCTTGCCTGTCCGACGAGACGACGCCCGAACAGCTGGACGCCCTGATCGAAGCGTTCCCCCGCGCCTGACGCTCCGCCGGTTCTGCTATCTCGACCTGAGTTCTGACGCCCGCACCATGGTGTGCGGGCGTCGGCGTTGGTGGGCAGCGTCCGCCGCCGGGCTCCCCTGTTCTTTTTCCCTAAGATGATAATCCGCATGCCATATGCGTCATCAGCATGGAGCGGTCACGCTGAATGCACCTAAAGTCTAATAGTGTGTGTGAGCCGTTGAAATTACGTCTATGCCATTTGCAAGTTATTGAGTTGCGTGCTTTTTCTGATTAGCCCGTTTTTTCAAGTCGCGGATTTTTGGGTATTTTTTGTCTGGGCAGGTGTCACAGCGTTGCGTGTTTCCGGGCCGATTGACTATGCTGGACGGCCTTTTGCCGCGTAGCTCCGTCGTCCTCATCAGCACATCAAAAAAATAAAAACCCACAATCATATCACGACAAAGCTGCAGAAAAAACACCCTATCTTCGAGGCGCGCCCATGAACAGAGGTCTCCATCAGCCCGGCGAATTCCGTGACAACTGCGGTTTCGGCCTGATTGCCCACATGGAGGGCCGAGCCAGCCACCAGCTGCTCACGACAGCCATCGAGTCGCTGACCTGCATGACCCACCGCGGCGGCATCGCTGCGGACGGCAAGACCGGTGACGGCTGCGGTTTACTGCTGAAGATGCCCGACGTCTTCATGCGCCAGGCCGCCCAGGACGCTCTCAATATCGAACTTGGCGAGCGTTTTGCGGTGGGCGTGGTGTTTCTGCCCGATGACGACATCCGCGCCGAAAAAGTCGGCGATATTCTCGAGGGAGAGCTGCGAGCCCGCGGCGTGGTGATTCGCGGCTGGCGCGACGTGCCGGTGGATCCCAGCGTTTGTGGCCCCATGGCCCTCGAGTGCCTGCCGCGGATCCGGCACCTGTTTGTCGAGCCGGGCAAGAACGGGAGCGCCGAGACCTTCGAGGTTGATCTGTTCATGGCGCGTCGCTTGGCCGAACAGGCCCTGGGCGACGAGCCGGACTTCTATGTCTGCTCGCTTTCCGCGGAGGTGGTCTCCTACAAGGGACTGGTGATGCCGGTGGACCTGCCGGCCTTCTATCGTGACCTTGGCGATGAGCGCCTGGAGACCGCCATTTGCGTCTTCCATCAGCGCTTCTCGACCAATACCGCGCCGCGTTGGCCGCTGGCTCAGCCTTTCCGGCTGCTGGCCCACAACGGTGAGATCAACACCATCGAGGCCAACCGCGGCTGGGCCAACTCCCGCAAGGAGAATTTCGTCTGCGAGCGCCTGCCCGATATTGAAGGGCTCGACGAAATCGTCAACACCGTCGGCTCCGACTCCTCGAGCATGGACAACATGCTTGAGGTGCTGCTGACGGGGGGCATGGAACTGCACCGCGCCGTGCGCATGATGGTGCCGCCGGCCTGGCAGAACGTTGAGCTGATGGACGGCGATCTGCGCGCCTTTTACGAGTATAACTCCATGCATATGGAGCCCTGGGACGGTCCCGCAGGCGTGGTAATGACCGACGGCCGCCAGGCGCTCTGCATGCTCGACCGTAACGGCCTGCGCCCGGCCCGCTGGGTGATCACCAAGAACGGCTTCATTACCCTGGCGTCGGAGATCGGCACCTACGATTACAAGCCCGAGGATGTGGTGGCCAAGGGCCGAGTGGGCCCCGGCCAGATTCTCGCCGTGGACACCGAGACCGGTGAAGTCCTTCACACCAGTGATATCGACGCGCGACTGAAGTCGGCCTATCCCTACAAGCGGTGGCTGAAGCAGGAGGCCCAGTACCTCGAGTCGGCGCTGACCGAGCTGGCCAGTTTCCAGAACATGGACGTTGACGCCCTGAACGTGGCCCAGAAGATGTTTCAGGTGAGCTTTGAGGAGCGCGACCAGATGCTGCGTCCGCTGGCCGAGAGCGGCCAGGAGGCGGTGGGCTCCATGGGTGACGACACGCCCATGGCGGTGCTATCCGGTAAGCAGCGGCTTCTCACCGACTACTTCCGACAGAAGTTCGCCCAGGTCACCAACCCGGCCATCGATTCGCTGCGCGAGGCGATCGTAATGTCCCTGGAGACCTGCATCGGCACCGAGCGTAACGTCTTCAAGGCGACCCCGGAACACGCCCACCGCATCATCTTGACCACCCCGGTGCTTTCGCCGCGCAAGTTCACCGCCTTGGTAGAACAGCAAGACCCCGCCTTCGCCAGTCAGGTGCTGAGCCTGGGCTATGACCCGGAACAGATGGGACTGA
>JAIVHL010000082.1 GCA_020201075.1 Halomonas sp.
GATAAGGTAGCGAGCCGTGTCGGCGGAGAGGGTCGTCTTGCCGGTACCGGAGAGACCGAAGAACAGGCAGGTCTCGCCGTCCTCGCCCACGTTGGCGGAACAGTGCATCGGCAGCACGTCGAACTCCGGCAGCAGGAAGTTCTGCACCGAGAACATGGCCTTCTTCATCTCGCCGGCGTATCGCATTCCGGCAATCAGCACCTTCTTCTGAGCGAAGTTGATGATTACGGCGCCGTCGGAGTGGGTGCCATCGCGGGACGGGTCACACTCGAAGCCAGCGGCGTTGATGATGGTCCACTCCTCCTTGGCGGAGGGGTTGTAGGCCTCCGGGCGCACGAACATGGTGCGACCAAACAGGTTCTGCCAGGCGGTCTCGGTCTGAACGCGTACCGGCAGATAGAAGCTCGGATCGCTGCCCACGTGGAGCTCAGAGACAAAGTGCTCCTTGCCCAGCAGGTAATCCTCGACGCGGGCCCAGAGGGCATCGAATGTCTCGGCATCGAAGGGACGGTTGACGCTGCCCCAGTCGATCTGCGCGCTGGTGGACGGCTCGTCGACCAGGAAACGGTCCTTGGGCGAGCGCCCGGTGCGCACACCGGTATTCACCACCAGGGCGCCGTTGGCGGCCAGGCGGCCCTCGCCGGTGGCCACTGCACGCTCAATCAGTTCTGCGCTGCTGAGGTTGACGTGGGCTTTGGGAGCTTGGGGTGTGGTCATATCGGTTCCTGGGGCCTTGCGGCCGATTCTCACGTGTGCCGGGCGTCGGTGGCGACGCAGCGGGTACCTGCCATCGATCGCCGCTGCGGATTTACCGTCTGGTGGCGAAACGATCGAGCCGAAAAAGCGGCGCCATTATGGCAAAAACCGTCGCTGCGTGGAACGCTGTTTTTGGCCGAAATTCGTGTAGTTTTTCTACAACATGGCGCCATTTGACTGCAGGAAACATGGTGCGCCGCAACAATGACCTCAGTGAATCACCGGGGGTGACCCCTCGCCCTCGGCCAGCAGCGCCTCGACGTCAACCTCGCCGAAGTGATAACGGGTGTGGCAAAAGTGGCACTGGGTATCGATGCTGCCGTGCTCGGCCAGCACCTCACGCAATTCCGCTTCGCCCAGGGTCAGCAGCGCAGAGGCAATCCGCTCCCGAGAACAGGTACAGCCGAAACGCAGCGATTTGGGGTCGAAGACCCGCACCGGCTCCTCGTGGTAAAGACGCTGCAGCAGCGCCTCAGGAGCAAGCGCCAGCAGCTCGTCATCCTTGACCGTATCGGCCAGCACGACGCTGCGATCCCAGGCGTCAATGTCCTGGTTCTGCGATTCGTCGGGCATGCGCTGCAGCAGCAGCCCACCGGCGCGGTGACCGTCCGCCGCCAGCCACAGGTGCGTGGGCAGCTGCTCCGACTGGGCGAAGTAGGCGGCCAGGCAGCCGGCCAGGCTGTCATGGTCCAGGGCGACGATGCCCTGGTAACGATTGCCCTCCCGGGGGTCCAGGGTAATCATGATCTGCCCGCCGCCGAGCAGTTCGAGGAAGCCCACATCGTCGGCCGGCACCGCGGCGTCCTCGGCCAGACGGGCGATGGCGCGCAGCTCACCACCGGGATTGGACTCGGCCATCAGCAGGGTTAGGGCCCCCTTGCCACGCACCTCGATGCTCAGGGTGCCATCGAGCTTGACGGTGTCGGTGAGCAACGCCACGGCAGCGAGCAGCTCACCCAACAGGCGATTGACCACCGGCGGATAGTCGTGGCGTAGGAGCACCTCGGCATAGGCCTGCTCGAGGGTCACGAGCTCACCGCGGACGTTGGTATTATCGAAGAGAAAACGCTGGATCTGGTCGGTCATCTTGGCTCTCTGGCTAGTCGTCGGGCTGCTGACGCTGGAACCGCTGAATGTCGCGGCGCTGCTTCTTGTCGGGGCGCTTGAGCGGGTGCTGCATGGCCTGGTTGGTGAGACGACGCGCCTCGGCCTCGCGTTCACGGCGCACCGCGCTCTCCTCGGTCTCCCGATAAAGCGCACGCGCCTCGGGAGCGCCGCGACGCTGGTCGGAGAGCGCGACGACCTCCACCTCCATTTGGTCCCAGCCCTGGGGCACGCGGACGAGGGCACCCAGCTCGACGTTCCTGCTGGTCTTGGCCCGGGCGCCGTTATAGTGCACCTTGCCGCCCTCGATAGCCTTCTTGGCCAGGCCCCGGGTCTTGAAGAAGCGCGCCGCCCACAGCCACTTGTCGAGCCGGACGCTATCCATGGGCTCCCTCCTCCGGCGTGCGCCCCGTGGCGATTCGCTGGTTCGAGGGCAGGTTACCAGGAAAGATCGACGCGAAGCGGTCCAGGGCAATGAACTCCTCGAGCTCCTTCTCCGGCCGCGTGCTGTCGGGCTGCTTGATGCCCAGCAGGTGGCGAATGCCGAACTCTCGAGCGCTCTCCAGCACCCGGGGATTATCGTCGATGAACAGAGTGCGCGCCGGGTCGAAGGGCTCGACCTCTTGCAGCGCAAACCAGAACGCCTGGGCCTCCTTGGGCACGCCCAGATCCGCCGAGGAGACGATGGCATCCAGGTACTCCTCCAGGCCGGTCAACGGCAGCTTCAGCTCGAGGCTGGCCCGATCGGCATTGGTCGCCAGTATTACCCGGGGGTGGGCCTGCTTGAGCCACTTGAGGAAGTCCAGAGCATCGCCGCGCAGGCCGATCAGATGCTGAATCTCGCGTTTGAGGGCGATGATGTCGAGGTCAAGCTCGCGGCTCCAGTAGGCCAGGCTGTACCAGTTGAGGGTGCCCTGCTCGTGCAGCACCTTCGAGCGCACCACCTCCTGGGTGGCCTCGTCGAGCTGATGCAGCTCCATATAGCGCCTGGGCAGGTGCTCCAGCCAGAAGTGGCTGTCAAAATGGAGGTCCAGCAGGGTGCCATCCATGTCGAGCAGGACGGTATCGATGGCGCGCCAGTCGATCATAACGACTCCCGGGTGGTGGCAGACAAGGGATGCTATTGTATCAGGCGCCCTCCCTACCCAGAAACGGAGCCTGTATGTCCAACCCCCCCAGGTCCCGGGCCTCGGCGCCCAACGCCCCCGGATCAGACTCAGAGTGGCCGCAAAAGCCCCGCGTTCTCGCCCGCCAGACGGTGGCCAGGAGCCGCCTGTTTCACGTCGAGTCTCTCGACCTGCGCTTCTCCAACGGCGAGGAGCGCACCTTCGAGCGGCTCACCGGCAGCGACCAGGGCGCGGTAATGATCGTCGCCATGCCCGATCCCGAACACGTGCTGTTGATCCGCGAGTATGCCGCCGGCTTCGAGGACTATGTGCTGACCCTGCCCAAGGGGCTGGTGGACCCGGGCGAGGATATCGTCACCGCCGCCAACCGCGAGCTGATGGAGGAGTGCGGCTTCGGTGCGCGCAGCATGGAGCCGCTGGTAGAACTCTCGCTGGCGCCCAACTACATGCGCCACCGCATGCAGGTGATGCTGGCCAAGGACCTTTATCCCAAGCGGCTGCCCGGCGACGAGCCCGAACCGCTGATCGTCGAGACCCACTCGATCAATGAGCTCTCCTCGCTGCTCACCCGGGAAGACTTCCACGAAGCCAGAGCCATCGCCGCGCTCTATATTGCCCGGGAGCGGCTACGCGCCGAGTTCACCTCGGATTCTCTCTGGTAGTCAGCGGCGCGCGGCATGCAGCCGACGGCGCAGGTCGTTGCCCTCCTTGAGGCGCAGCCAGCGTCGCCATCTTGCCCCTCGCGACAACAGGCAGGAAAATGCGCTCTACCCGTTACGGAAGCCGCCCCCTCTCCAGGAGAAAGCCGTCATGCCCTCCACGATAATCGACGAGGATGCCAGGCAAGCGCTAAGGCTAGACGTGATGGTGGCTTTAGTCGGCGAGCGACTCATGCCAGCACCAGCGGGTGACCCTCGGGCAGCGGTGCGGGGCCGTAGAGCACCCAGACATCCAGCGCCGGCCCCAGCTCCTCGACCAGGCGAAGTTTGTCCGGGTGGGCTTCCAGGGTCTGACG
>JAIVHL010000139.1 GCA_020201075.1 Halomonas sp.
TAGCGCGGCGGTGAATCCAGGTCGGCCAGCTCGGCCCCGGTGGTCAGGCGAATACCGGCTCGCATCGGCTCGAGCAGGAAGCCCTTCTCGGCATCCATCACCCAGTGATTGAGCGCCGCGCCCTCCTCCGCTGAATAGTGCATATGATAGCCACGCTTCACGAACAGCGGCGCATCCAGGCCCAGCCGCGAGAGCAGCTCACTGGTCCAGGGCCCCATGGCCACGACCACCTGGTCCGCCTCGAGGGCCCCCTCACTGGTCATCACGCGCCATCCGGTGCCCACCTGGCTAACGTCCTCGACGCTGGCCTGCATCACATGGCCACCCAGATCCTCGACGCTCTTCGCATAGGCTTGCACCAGGGCGCCCGGATCCGCCACCGTCCAGGGTTGGGTCCAGTGAATGGCGCCCACCAGCCCCTTGGCCAGATGCGGCTCCTTGGCCTGAAGCGCCTCAGCGTCGAGCTCCTCGTAATCAACCGCAAAGCGCTCGTGATTCTCGCGGGCTTCCTTCAGGCGCTCGTCCATGGCCTTACGCGTCCGATATAGCTCAAGCCACCCCCCCTTGGCCACCAGCGCCTCGGCGCCCGAGGCTTCGATCATCGTCGCGTGGGTATCCTGGCAGCGCATGATCAGCGAAGCATACTCGTTCACGATGCGCTCGTAGCGCGCCCCGCCCGAGTTGATCCAGTACTGCAGCAGCGGCCCTGCCGCACTGACCATGCCGGTCGGCCGATAGCGAATGTCCACCTGGCGGTTGGGCAGCACGCGCAGCAGGGTGCCGAGGTCGCGCGGAAAGGCATAGGGACGTACCGCCTCGCGCTGGATGATGCCGGCGTTGCCAAACGAGGTCTCTCGGCCCGGCTCGCGGCGGTCCACCAGGGTGACGGCGTGGCCACGACGCGCCAGGTACCAGGCAACCGAGACGCCGACAATCCCTGCGCCGAGAACAATGATGTTGCGGGACATGAAAGCCTCCCCGATCTGCCAAAGAAAAAGCCCCACCTCTCGGCAGAGCATTCATTGGATAAAGTCTAGCAGAGCTAAGTATAACAACGGCATGGCGATATAAATTAAGATTTATTCTTCGTCAGATGAACTCAGAATAGGGTATTTTCCCGTTATAGACCCAACCGAAAGACGAAGCTTTCAAGCACTCGCTTCCTGAACCTCCAACTTGGTGCGAATAAAGTCGCTGTGGCCCACGTGCAGCAGGTCCGCGACCTGGCGTTCGCTCACCCCTTGCGGCAGCGCCAACGTGCCAGGAGGTTCATCAGCGTCAAGGTCATCAGCACAGCCGCCGCCCAGCCCAAGATATCCACCAGGGTGTGGTAGCCGGCAGGAGGCGACAGTGGACGCCGAGTCATGCCGAACTCCACCACCCGGGTGAGGCCATAGAGAAGCAGCGCGAGGCTCGCCAAGGGCAAAGCGGAGTGGCGAGCAGCCAGCCAGTGAGTCAGGGCCCACGGCTCCCGCGGGGTCGTCTTGGCAGCAGGTTGGGTGGCGGGTTTGGCGGCCGTCTTGCGCGGCGCCGGTGCCTTGCGAGCGCGGGGCCTGGGCGTTGCTCCTCGCACCGAAGGCCTGACCACCAGACTCCAGGCCCAGCTCAGGGCGCGCCACAGCATCCAGCCCAGGGTAAAACTCACCGACAGTGCCAGACCGCCCATCACCAAAACATATGCCATCGGGCGAATCCTTTCATTGCCTTTCTAGGCGATCATTGTGCCACATCGGCAGCAACGAACGGGGGGCAGGCAGGATTGAGCCAAGCGGGCCGGCGCCTTACCCAGGGAGCCCCTGGAGGGCTCCCTGCGTGACAGGTCTTGGCGGTTATTCTCCCGCGCGATAGAGCGTCTGGATACTGGAGAAGTCCAGCGCGCCGCTACCCTGGGCACTGTGCATCGCAAAGAGGTTGCGGGCCTGTGAGCCCATGGGCACGGTGGACTTCGACCCCAGAGCCAGCTCCCAGGCCAGGCCAAGATCCTTGGCCATCAGGTCGGTGAGAAAACCGCCCTGATAGTCGCGTGAGGCGGCAGCGCCCTCCATGACGCCGGGCCAGGGGTTATAGACATTGAGCGCCCAGTTGCCACCGCTGCTCTGCTTCATGATCTCGGAGAGCACGGCCGGATCCATGCCGTTCTTGACGCCCAGCGCCAGGGCCTCGGCGGTCCCGCTCATCAGGATGCCGAGCAGCATGTTGTTGCAGATCTTGGCCACCTGCCCTGCGCCATTGTCACCGGCGTGGAAGATGTTTTTGCCCATGGCCTCGAGTACCGGCTTGGCCTTGTCGAAGGCGGCCGCATCGCCGCCGACGATAAAGGTCAGGATGCCGGCCTTGGCGCCGCCGACGCCGCCGGAGACCGGGGCGTCCAGGTAGCTGAGGCCACGCTCGGCGGCGGCGGTGCCCACGCTGCGGGCATCCTCCGGGGAGATGGTCGACGCATCGATCAGCAGCGGCTTGCCATCGAGCGCATCGAGCAGGCCTGGCTCGCCGTTGCGGCCCAGATAGAGCCCTTTGACGTGGGCACCGGCGGGCAGCATGGAGATGATGACCTCGGCACCGCGGGCCGTCGCCTCGGCGCTTTCGCCGCGCTTGGCCCCCTCACTCTCGAGGGCCTGGATGGCACTTTCTACCAGGTCGAATACGGTAACGCTGTGGCCGGCCTTGATCAGGTTGATGGCCATGGGTGCACCCATGTTGCCGAGGCCGATAAAAGCGATATTCATAGTAGTACTCCTTGTTATTGAACTGATGAAGCCGTGAATTTATGCGAGTGGCCAAGGTCGCGCAGCGGATGAGAGTCGCTCTCCCAGGGAGAGGCAAATAACGCCTGTAGCGTCTCTTCCGACACGCTGTCCGCATCGGCATGACTCCAGCGTGGGCTTTTGTCCTTGTCGATCAGCAGCGCCCGCACACCCTCAACGAAGTCGCCGTGTCGGCAGCACTGGACCGAGAGCACCAGCTCGTCGCGGAAGGCATCCGCCAGGCTGGTATGCGCGTGGCGGGCCAGCATCCGCCAGACCAGCTGGGCGCTGAGCGGGCAGCCGTCGGCCAGGCGCGCGCGGTTGGACGCCAGCCACTTATCATCACGCGTATCCGCGAGGATTCGCCTCACCGCGGTGGGTGCATCGACTGCTCCCACCAGGGCCTGGAGATGGTCGAGATTTGGCCATACCTGGCCTTTCGGAGCCCAGTCGCGTGCCTCGTGGAGGTCGAGTGCCTGCTGCACGGCCCCGCGCAGCGCCGGACCGCTGCGATCGCCATAGTCCGACTCGGTCAGCGAGGAGAGCACCAGGCCGCGGCGCTCCCTGGGGATAAAGCGATCCGCCATGCCCAGGTCAAGAGCATCGCGGGCGTTGAGCTGCGCGCCGGTCAGGCCCAGGTAGGCGCCCACGCCGGGCGGCATGCGATTGAGGAACCAGCTGGCACCGATATCCGGATAGAGGCCGATGGTGATCTCCGGCATGGCGATCCGCGTGGTCTCGGTCACGATTCGCTGGAAGCCGCCGGCCATCAAGCCGAGACCGCCGCCCATGACGATGCCGTCGCCCCATACCAGCAGTGGCTTGGGGTAGGTGTGTATGCGATGGTCGAGGCGGTATTCGGCGGTGAAGTAGGTTTCGGCCAGCAGGCTGTTGCGACCCGAGCCGCGATTATCGCCCTCCTCGGTGAGCGAGCGATAGAGGGCCACCACATCGCCGCCGGCGCAGAACGCCTTGTCGCCGTTGCCCTCGAGCCAGACGGCCACGATGCTGCGATCCATCGCCCAGGTATCGAGCTTGGCCTGGAGCTGATGCACCATCTCCAGGGAGAGAGCATTGAGAGACTTGGGAGCATTGAGAGTCGCCACGCCGATTCGCCCACCATCATGGGTGGGCAGCTCGTCGAAGCGTATGGGAAGATCCGACATCAAAGGTGTCTCCTTATTGCATGGACTCGATCACGCCATCCGCCATCAGCCGGCGGGCAACAATCAGTCGCATGATCTCGTTGGTGCCCTCGAGGATCTGGTGGACCCGGGTATCGCGAACCAGTCGTTCCAGGGGATATTCACGGATATATCCATAGCCGCCATAAAGCTGAAGGGCCTCGTTGCAGACATTGAACCCTACATCGGTGGCAAAGCGCTTGGCCATGGCGCAGTGTGCGGTGGCTTCGGGGTCGTTCTGGTCCAGACGCCAGGCGGCCTGACGCACCATCAAGCGAGCGGCGGTGAGTTCGGTGGCCATGTCGGCAATCTTGAACTGCAGCGCCTGAAACTGGTTTAGCGCCCGACCGAACTGCTTGCGCTCGGCCATGTAATCCCGGGACAGCGTCAGGGCATGCTGAGCGGCCCCCAGGGAGCAGCTGGCGATATTGAGGCGGCCTCCGTCGAGGCCCTTCATGGCGAACCTGAAGCCCTCACCCTCTGCGCCCAGTCGATTGCCGACCGGCACTCGCACGGAATCGAAGCTGACCAGACGCGTCGGCTGGCTCTTCCAGCCCATCTTGTCTTCGTTCTTGCCGTACTCGACGCCTGCGGCATCGGCCGGTATCACGATGGCCGAGACCCCACCGGCACCGCTGTCGGGTTCGCCCGTTCGCGCCATGACGACCAGCACCTCGGTGGCGCCAGCGCCAGAAATAAACATCTTGGAACCCGAAATAACGTACTCATCGCCCTCCCTGACCGCCTTGGTGCGCAGGTTGGCGGCATCGGAACCAGAGCCGGGCTCGGTCAGGCAGTAGGAACCCAGCGCCTCGCCGGACACCATGGCGGGCACCCAGGTCTCGCGGAGGGCATCGTCGCCCCAGCTGGCGATCATCCAGGTCACCATGTTGTGGATGGTGAGGTAGGCGGTGGTTGCTACGCACCCCTGGGCAAGCTGCTCGAAAATCAGCGACGCGTCGAGCCGCGAGAGCCCCAGGCCGCCGTGCTCCTCCGGGGTATAGATGCCGAGAAACCCGGTCTCGCCGGCGCGGCGTATCACCTCCAGCGGGAAGTGAGAATTGGCGTCCCATTCAGCGGCGTGGTCGGCCAGCTCGGCCTTGGAGAAGTCGGCAGCGGCCTGAACCAGAGCCTTCTGGTCGTCGCTCAGGGAGAAGTCCATGGTGGTATCCTCGTCACGCATAATCAGTTGCGTTGTTGTTGACTGGTTGACTGGATTCTGCAGTTGGTGCGGGCGCATGCGGTCGATGCTTATCCGGCAGGCGCCCATGACACCAACCTAGCACTTGCTAGGTTTATCCTACATCACCCCATGGTCGAACAAGCACTTTACGTTAACGTAAACCTCGGCTAGTGTTGCCATCAGGCGGCTGGCTTGCGCCCTGCCCCGCCACAAAATAAAGGAAGACGCTCATGACTGAGTCCACAGCGAGCGACGCGGCACAGACCGGCGGCCTACCCCGCCAACGACGCACCTTCAGCATCGGAGAACTGGCCAAGATATTCGAGGTGACGCCACGCACCATCCGCTTCTACGAGCAGGAGGGACTGCTGGCTCCCGAGCGACGCGGTCAGACGCGCATCTACTGTGAGAAGGACCGGGTACGCCTCAAGCTGACCCTGAGAGGCAAGCGCCTGGGTTTCTCGCTGGCCGAGATTCGCGAAGTGGTGATGATGTATGACGCCATGCCCGACGGCAATGCCCGTCAGCTACAGCGTCTTCTGGAGATCCTGGCCGATAAACGCGCCAATCTGGAGCGGCAACTGGAAGACATCCGGCTGATGCACAAGGAGCTCGACGACGTGGAGAGCCGCGCCCGAGAGGTGCTTTCAGGTCTGGGCGTTGACCCGCCGAGGCATTGAAGTCCTTAGCGCTGAACTCCCAAAGCCCCGGACCATGAACGCGTTGCCCACTGCACACCCAGCAACAACAAAGAGACGGTAGACGATGACACGCCAACATACCCCGATCAGCTACGTCAGCGGAATCAGCGACACCCCCCTCAAGGGCCAGACCATTGGCGACTGCTTCGATGAGACAGTGGCACGCTTCGCGGATCGCGATGCGCTGATCAGCCTTCACCAGGACCTGCGCTATACCTGGAGAGAACTCCAGGCCGCCGTCGACCAGGCCGCTCGTGCCCTGCTCGCCCTGGGCGTGAAGAAAAATGACCGTGTGGCCATCTGGTCGCCCAACTGCGCCGAGTGGACAATCACCCAGTTTGCCACAGCGAAGATCGGTGCCATTCTGGTCAACATCAACCCCAGCTATCGCACCCATGAGCTGGAGTACGCGCTGAAACAGTCCGCCGCCTCCACGCTGGTCCTGCAGGGCAGGTTCAAGGGCTCCGACTACGTGGCGACCCTGGCAGAGTTGGTCCCGGAGATACGCGAAGGCGGCCCCGGCACCTTCAAGAGCGCCAAGCTGCCTGAGCTCGAGCGGGTGGTCTGCCTGGATGCTGATCGCGCCCTGACCGGCATGTTCAGCTGGCCGTCGATGCTGGCCCATGCTGACGAGGTCTCCGCCGAGCACCTGGCCGAGGTTCAGGCCACGCTGCAGTTCGACGACCCGATCAACATCCAATACACCTCCGGCACCACCGGCGCCCCCAAGGGCGCGACCCTTTCCCACCACAATATCCTCAACAACGGCTTCTTCGTGGCGCGCACCATGGCGCTTACCGAACATGACCGCATGGTAATTCCGGTGCCGCTCTACCACTGTTTCGGCATGGTAATGGGTAACCTGGGCTGCGTGACTCACGGCGCCACCATGATTTACCCGGGCGACGGCTTCGACCCGGAGGCGACCCTGCGGGCAGTGTCCGATGAGAAGGCCACCACTCTCTACGGCGTGCCGACCATGTTCATCGCCGAACTGGAGCACCCGGAGTTCGAGCAATTCGATCTCTCCTCCCTGCGCACCGGGATCATGGCGGGCTCCATCTGCCCCATTGAGGTGATGCGCAAGGTGATCGAGCGCATGAACATGAAAGACGTCACCATCTGCTACGGCATGACCGAGACGAGCCCGGTGAGTTTCCAGACCCAGACCGACGCCCCCCTGGAGAAGCGCGTCACCACTGTGGGCACCATTCATCCTCACCTAGAAGTGAAGCTGGTGAGCCCGGAAACCGGCGCGGCGGTGGCCCGCGGCGAGACCGGCGAGCTGTGCACCCGCGGCTACAGCGTGATGTTGGGCTACTGGAACAACGAGGAAGCCACCGCGAAGGCCATCGATAGCGCTGGATGGATGCATACGGGGGATCTAGCCACCATGGACGAAGAGGGCTATGTGGCCATCGTCGGGCGCATCAAGGACATGATCATCCGCGGCGGCGAAAACATCTATCCGCGCGAAATCGAGGACTTCCTTTATACCCATGAAGCGATCTCTGACGTCCAGGTGATCGGGGTTCCCGACGAGAAGTACGGCGAGGAGGTCATGGCCTGGGTGAAACTCGCCGACGGGCAGGAGCTGACCGCCGACGAACTCAAGGCCTTCTGCAAGGGCAAGATCGCCCACTACAAGGTCCCGCGCTACGTGAAGTTCGTCGATGAGTTCCCGATGACCGTCACCGGCAAGATTCAGAAGTTCAAGATGCGCGAGGAAGCCACCCACGAGTTGGGACTGGAATAATCCGCAGCAGCAGGCGAGTGGCGCAAGGATAGCCATCCTTCGACGGCTCGCAAACGCCAACCCCGCGTCCCCTGGCCGCGGGGTTGCCTGTGTTGGGCCGACGACTGCCCGCCGCCATTGTCTCCGCCAGAGCCCTCCCCCCACCTAAGGCGGCATTGGCGGTTGATCGGCGCGGATGGTATTACCTCTCGCACCACAACCCAAAGCGAGATCGCCATGCAGGACCTGCTAATCCCCCTGGCCAATGGCTCGGCCCCTTCGGCCCCGCCGCCCGGGCCCAGGGGCAGGACCGCCCGAGGCGCTAACGCTCAGTCGCCGACAAGGCGAAACTCGCCGATGAGAGACACCGTGCGCCTATAGGCCTCACGCTCGCGGCAGGCGGCCAGGAATCCCTCGAGGCGCGGGTAGCCGGCAAGTCCGCCTCGCCCGGCCATGGCCAGCACCGCGAAGCTCATCTGGATGTCCGCGGCGCTGAACACCTTGCCGGCAAACCAGGGCTCCGTGACCAGTTCGCTCTCCCAGAAATCTCGCAACCGCCGGATTTCCGGCCCCAGGTACTGCTGTTCCACACCGCGGGCAAACAGCCGTCCCAGCGGGCGCGCCAGGGCGGGTACCGGTGGCTGGCCGAGCCGCGAAAACACCAAGCCCATGACCAGCGGCGGCATCCCGGAGCCTTCGGCGTGGTGCAGCCAGAAACAGTAGCGCTCCCAGGCATCGCTGCCTCTTGGCGGGGCCAGCCGTCCCTCGGCATCATGATGATGGATCAGGTAGTCGATGATGGCACCCGACTCGGCAATTACCCGGCCGTTGCGGTTTCTATCGCGAATCACCGGCGCCTTGCCCAGCGGATGCACGGCGCGCAGCGAATCCGGCGCCAGCAGGGTCGACGGATCGCGCCGATGGGTGATCAGTTCATACTATGGGTAATCAGTTCGTACTCCACGCCCAGTTCCTCCAGCAGCCAGACCACGCGCTGGGAGCGGGAGTTCTCCAGATGATGAATTTCGATCATGTTGTTTCCTCGCGTTGAATCGTCACCGCACCCTACCGCCGATCACTCGCGATGTCCTGCCAAGGTCGCCTTTGCTGAGGCTCGGTCGGGCACTAGACTGAACATCAACGAGTCTCTCAGACAACAACGACGACAACGAAAAATGGAGAACGCCATGGCCAAGGTTCTGGTGGTAGACGATGAACCCAATATCGTCCTGTCGCTGGAGTTCCTGATGCAGCAGGCCGGCTTCGACGTGGTCACCGCCGAAGATGGCGAAAGCGCTTTGGCGCGCGTCGCCGAAGGCACCCCGAACCTGATGCTGCTCGACATCAGCCTGCCGGGCATCAGCGGCTTCGATGTGCTCGAACGCCTGCGCGCCGATCCCGAACATGCCCGCCTGCCGATCATCATGCTCACCGCCCACGGCCGTGAAGTCGAGCGCGAGAAGGGCCTGGCGCTAGGCGCCGACGATTATATTACCAAACCCTTTTCCACCCAGGCGCTGGTTGACAAGGTCAAGGCGCTGCTCGCCGAGGTCTCCTGATGGCTCGACGTCTCTCCGGATTGCCGCGCCGCCAGCGGCTGATCGGTCTCTGGCTTCTGCTCAGCGGCATCAGCATCTTTGGCGGTGCCATCTTTGCCCTGTGGCTCGACACCCTCTTCCAGCCTGCGGGGCTGGCTCGCCTGGTATTGTGGCTGGGCTGTTTCTCCGGAGGCGGTACCATTTTTTTGGTGGGCCTGCTGCTGGAGCGTCAGCTGTTCACGCCGCTGCGCCATCTGCAGGTCCAACTGGCCCGCCTGGTGGCCAATCCCGACGCCAGGGAGGACTACCCTCCCGAGGGCTGGCTGCGCGCGCTGGGCCCTGACCTGGTGAGGGTGCGCGATGCCTGGCGCACCGATCGCGGCCGCCTGGCCACCGCTCACGCCGAGGGAGCCCGCAGCGCGGCGCGCATTCGCCAGGAACTCGAAACTCTGCTCCAGGTGCTCGACACCCCGCTGCTGCTCTGCGACCAGCACCGCCGGGTACTGCTCTTCAACCAGGCAGCCGAGCACCTTTTTGAGGACCATCACGGGCTAGGCCTGGGCAAGCGCCTGGAGAGCCTGCTGCCCGCCGTCAGTCTCCAGGACGCCCTGGGACAGCTGCCCGGTGATGGCTCTTCACGGGAGGTGCTGGTGCCCTGCGATGAGCGCTGGCTGCGAGCCGTGATGCGTCGGGTACCGGGCAGCCACGGCGAGACCCTGCTCACTCTGAGCGACACCACCGCCGCCTGGACCAGCGAAATGGGCGCCCGGGCCGACCTGCTCGATAGCCTGCCTCGCCTGCGCCGTCACAGCGCCAGTCTGACCAGTGCGGCCGACGCCCTGACGTCCCTGGGAGACGCCTCGGGAGACATGCGCCAGCGCCTCGAGAAAGTGATCGACGAGGAAAGCCAGTCTCTGGGCCAGGACATCGAACAGCTTGCCGCCCTGGTGGAGCAAATGCAGCACGAGGGGGAGCGGCTAGTGCCGCTGTGGTCCAACGATCTGTGGCAGGCCCTCAACGAGCGCCGTGCCGGCCAGGTCACGGTGGTGCCGGTCGGCATGCCCGCCTGGTTCAAGGGCGACGCCATGCCGCTGCTGGTGCTGCTCGGCTCGCTCATCGAGGCATTGCAGGAGCATCGAGACCCACAGGAGCTCGAAGGAGAGGTCTGCCTGGGCAACAAGCGCGTCTACCTCGACCTGATCTGGCGCGGGACGCCACTCGGCGAGCGGCAGCTTAACGCGTGGCAGCAGCAGCGCCTGGACGACTTGCCCCTGTCGCCGCGCGTCTCTGACGTGCTGCGCCAGCACGCGAGCGACGCCTGGAGCCTGGCCGATGACGATGGCGTACATGCCAGGCTAAGGCTCCCACTGCCCGCCACCGAACGGGTAGGCGCCCCGCGGCCGGTCACCCCACCACGCCCGGAATTCCATGACTTCGGCATCGCCGAACTGCCACACCCCGATGCCGAACTGGCGGCCCGGCCGCTACGCGCGCTGGAGGTGGTGTCCTTCGATACCGAAACCACCGGCCTCGAACTTCGCCGCGGCGACACCGTCATCAGCATCGGCGCCTGTCGTGTGGTCAACACCCGGCTGCTGGCCAGCGAGGTGTTCGATGTTCGCGTCGATCCCGGCAAACCGATTCCTCCAGCCAGCACGGCCATACATGGCATTACCGACGCCGACGTCGAGGGCGCTCCACCGCTGCCGGTGGTGCTGCCGCGCTTCCGCGATTACGTGGGCGAGGCGGTGATTCTCGCCCACAACGCCGCTTTCGACCTGCTGGCCCTGCAGCCCCCGGGGGCCGGAGTGACACTGGATATGCCGGTGCTCGACACCCTGCTGATCTCACGGGCCCTGGATGCCAGCCTGGACGGCCATGACCTGGACAGCCTGGCCGAACGCTACGGCCTCAGCTTCCCACCGGGCACCCGGCATACCGCTCTGGGCGACGCTCGGGTCACCGCCGAGCTATGGCTGGCCCTGCTGCCGCGCCTGGAGGCTCGCGGTATCGATACGCTGGGGAAGGCGCTGGCCCTGCAGACCAGCGCCCTCGACAAGGAGGATGCCTTCGCCTCATGAGCTCAGGCCCCACGCACCGGCGACTGTCGGCATGAACATCCCGCGCCTCGGTGAGCGGCTGGTGGCCCTGGTGCTGCTGGCCACGCTGCTGTTCACACCGCCGCTGTTGCTGGTCTTCGACCGTCCGGCGGGCGGTCTCTCCTGGCTGCCGCTCTATCTGTTCATCGCCTGGGGAACGGTTATCGCCCTGGCCGCCTGGCTGCTTGAGCAGCGCTCGGGAGAGTGAGGATGAGAGGGACGCAACCATGAGAACCGATACGGTCGTCCTCAGCGTCGCCTTCGGCTACCTGGCGCTGCTGTTTGTGATTGCGGCCTGGGGCGACCGTCGTGCCGAACAGGGGCGCTCGCTGATCGGCTCGCCCACCGTTTATGCCCTCTCCATTGCCGTCTACTGCACCGCCTGGACCTTTTACGGCAGCGTGGGGCGCGCCGCGCAGTTTGGCCCCAGCTTCCTGCTGATCTACCTGGGTCCGACGCTGGCCATGCTGCTGTCACCGTTCCTGATCCGCAAGATGGTGCGCATCGCCAGTGCCCAGCGCATCACCTCCATCGCCGATTTTATCAGCGCTCGTTACGGCAAGAGCTCGAGCCTGGGCGCCCTGGTGGCAGTAATTGCCCTGATCGGTATCACGCCGTACATCACCCTGCAGCTCAAGGCGATTACGGTCAGCCACGCGGTGCTGATCAACTACCCCCAGGCCCCAGCGCTGAGCCTGGTCGAGGAGGCCTTCTGGGCCGACAAGTCGTTCTGGGTGGCACTGGTGTTGGCGGTGTTCATCATCCTGTTCGGTACCCGCCATCTGGACGCCAGCGAACGCCACGAGGGCATGGTGGCCGCCATCGCTTTCGAATCCCTGGTCAAGCTGGTGGCCTTTCTCTCGGTGGGGATCTTCGTGGTGTTCGTATTGTTCCACGGCCCCGGCGACCTGTTCGCCCAGGTGGCGGCCAGCCCCGACCTGGTCGGCGCCCTGGGGCTGGAAGCGGTTCCCGGTGGCGCCAGCGGCTGGATCGGCATGCTGGTGCTGGCCTTCCTGGCCTTCATTACCCTGCCCCGCCAGTTCCAGGTGCTGGTGGTAGAGAACGTCGATGAGCGCCACCTCAAGAGGGCAAGCTGGCTTTTCCCGCTCTACCTGCTGGCCATCAATCTCTTTGTGATTCCCATCGCCATGGCGGGCATGCTGCTCTCCGCCGGCGACCCTGACAGCTATGTGCTGACCCTTCCGCTATCGGCGGGGCTCGAGGCACTGCCGCTGCTGGTGTTCATCGGCGGGCTCTCGGCGGCCACCGGCATGGTGATCGTCGAGACCATTGCGCTATCCACCATGGTCAGCAACCAGCTGATCATGCCGCTTTTGCTGCGCTCTCGGCGCCTGCACCTGGGCAGCCGCGGCGAACTGGCCGGCTGGCTGCTGGGCATTCGTCGAGTCGCCATCGTGTTGATCGCGCCGCCCTGGGCCTCATCGCCGGCACCCTGATATGGGCTTGGACCCTGCTGATTCCGGGCTTCGCCCAGTCCGGCTGGGTGGACGACACCTTCCTGACGCTGGGCCCCTTCGGCCTGGAGTGGCTCAGGCCCTACGCCCTGTTCGGCCTGGAGGACTGGGACATCTACTCCCACTCGCTGCTGTGGAGCCTGACCGCCAATGTCGGACTGCTGGTGGGTGTCTCGCTGTTCACCCGCCAATCGCCTCTCGAGCAGACCCAGGCGGCGCTGTTCACCGAGGCCATGCATCCCAGCCTGATGGAGACCTCGCTGTGGCACGGCCAGACCACCCGCGGCGAGCTGCGCAATCTCCTTGACCGCTATCTGGGCACGGCGGCGACCGCCCGGGTCTTCGCCGAACAGGGCGACCGCCAGCTGGGCAACGACCAGCCCGCCCCGCCGGAGATGATCGCCCGGGCCGAGCAGGCGCTCTCCGGAGCGCTGGGCAACGCCTCGGCGCGGGTGCTGATCAACTCCGTGGTGCGCGGCGAGGCGCTGGACCTGGAGTCGATCCTCAGCATCCTCGACACCACGTCGGAGACCCTTGAGGTCAACCGCCGTCTGGAACAGAAGTCAGAGGAGTTGGCCCGCGCCAGCGAGGAGCTGCGCGCCGCCAACGAACGCCTGCGCGAGCTCGACCGCCTCAAGGATGAGTTCGTGGCCATGGTCAGCCACGAGCTGCGCACCCCGCTCACCTCGATCCGCGCCTTTGCGGAGATCCTGCGCGACAGCGACGACCTGCCCGACGAGAAGCGGGTGCATTTTCTCAACGTGGTGGTCAAGGAGAGCCAGCGCCTCTCACGGCTGATCGAGGAGATCCTCGACCTGGCGCGTCTGGAGAGCGGCCGACTCACGCTCAATCCCCAGCATCTGGACCTGGTAGAGCTGACCCGCCACAGCGTCGATGCCGTGCATCACATGCAGGAGAATCGCGGCGTGGCGCTGGAGGTGCAGATCGAGGTCGACCAGGCGCCCGTGGTGGGCGACCCGGATCGCCTCGAGCAGGTCATCATCAACCTGCTCGACAACGCCGGTAAGTTTGCCGATGAGACCAGCCCGAAGGTGATGCTGAGACTGGGGCGCTACAAGCATCATTTCCGCCTGTCGGTGGAGGACAACGGCCCGGGCATCATCGAACAGGAGCGCGAGCGGGTGTTCGAGAAGTTCCACCAGATTCAGCGTCCCGGCGAGTCCCCCGAGAAGATTCGCGGACGCCCCCGGGGCAGCGGGCTGGGGCTGCCCATCAGCCGCGGCATTGTCGCCCATCTGGGCGGACGACTGTGGGTGGAAGACGCTCCTGTCCTGGGCGGTGCCTGCCTGACCATGGAGTTGCCGGAAGCACCGGACGCTATCCCCGCTTCGCCCGCCGCTTGAGCCGACGGATCTGCTGCAGGTCATGACGCAGCAGCAGGCGCTGATCCTCGCCCAATCGCGACACGTCTACCCAGGCATCGGCGCCATGCCCCGTCCTGAGACGGCGGCACTGTTCCTCCAGCAGAAGCCCCTGCAGCCGCTCCAGGGCGGCGGTCAAGGCACGGCAGCGCTCCGCGGGCAGCACCTCCTTCACCACCAGGGCCGCCAACCGCTCGCGGGTATCGACCTCACGGACGCCATGGCGCAGCGCGAGAAGCCGAACCGCGCCCACCAGCGGCAGCAGCCCCTGCTGCTTGAGGTTGATGGCGTGCTCGTGGGGGGCTCCCTCCAATGAGCCCGACAGCCGCCCCAAGCGGTCCAGGGCCGTTGGCAATTCGTCGAGCAGGACCCCCATCTCGTCCAGGAACAGCCCCGCCTGCGGCATCAGATGGGCCACGCGGTCGGCCAGGGCATCGGCCAGCGCACCTTCTCCGTAGACCGGACGGAAGTCGAGGAGGATATTGGCCTGTTGCACGCGCTTGGTTCTGCGCTCGGCGGTCCAGATGGCCAGCTGTTCGCCCCACTCGGAAAGCCGCTTGCGCCACATGGGCCAGCGCGCCATCACGTGACCGGTGCATAGCGGGATGCCAGCCTGGTCCAGCCGGTCGGTGAAGCGCTCGCCCAACGCCTGGAAATAGCCGTCGATCTCGCTATGCCGGCTGTCAGGATAGTCGGCGATGATCATGGCGTTGTCCTGGTCGGGTCCCAGCAGGCTCTCCTGGCGGGCACCCGACCCCATGATCAACACGCAGAAGGCGACGGGAGGCACGCCCCAGCCCTGTCCCTGCATTTCGCTCAGGGCAAGCTGGATGGCGCGGCGATAGAGCCAGTCATTATGGTCACTGATCAGCTGGCCGATGCGCCAGGCGGGAAGATCGAGCCGTGTCAGCGCCTCGACCAGGCGAAGCTGCCAGGCGTGGGCGTCGGGAAGGGACGGCGAAGGCCCCAGTTCGGCCAGGGCATCGCGCAGCGGGGCGATCAGCGGCGGCAGTCGCGCGGGGTCTGGAAGCTCGCCGTTGGCGAACAGCGAACGCCAGGAGGAGGCACGGTGAAGCAGGCGCATGGCGAATCCGAGCAGCAGGCACTGCCCCAGTGTAGCGGCGAGCCCGCCCGGACACACTTGGGCGAAAGGGGCATGGCAAAGACCGTGGCGAAGAGGGATGAGTCGCGCGCTCAGCGCGGACCGAACATCTCCTCGCCTACCTCGTCAATATAGCGCTGGGCCTTGCTCACCATCAGTTGGTCGCATGCCTCGCGGCCGGACACCATGTCGGAACGCTCGAAGCGGTGCTCCTGCAATTCTCCGTTTGTTCCGTCCCGGCAGATCCAGCCGCTCACCCGATACTGGCCGCCCTGATCAGCGGGCTCGGAGATGATCCGATAGCCCTTGTACTCCACCGGCTCGGCGGCCGGCGCATTGGTGGGCGCCGAAGCGTTGGGCTGCCTGTCGCCGCCGCCCAGCAGGCCGGAGAGCAGTTTCTTGAACATTGTGTCGTCTCCTGGTCTTTAAAAAAGTCTTTCTCTAAAAAGTCTCTCTATCAAAACAACGACGCCGACATCAGCCGGCGTCGCATGCAGATTGAACAGGCGCCACTCAGTCCTGCTTGCGCCCCTTGCCGGCGGCGATCCGCAGGCGAAGGGCGTTGAGCTTGATAAAGCCCTCCGCATCCTTCTGGTCGTAGGCGCCGGCGTCATCCTCGAAGGTGGCGATGGATTCATCAAACAGCGACTGCTCGGATTTGCGCCCCACCACGATGGCGTTGCCCTTGTAGAGCTTCATGCGCACGACACCGGAGACGTTGTGCTGGGTCTCGTCGATGGCGGCCTGAAGCATGCGGCGCTCGGGGCTCCACCAGTAGCCGTTGTAGATCACCTCGGCGTACTTGGGCATCAGCTCATCCTTGAGGTGGGCCTCCTCGCGATCCAGGGTGAGGGACTCGATGGCGCGGTGGGCCTTGAGCATGATGGTGCCGCCGGGTGTCTCATAGCAGCCGCGGGACTTCATGCCCACGTAGCGGTTCTCGACGATATCCAGGCGACCGATGCCGTTGTCGCCGCCCAGCTTGTTGAGGGTCTCGAGCACCTCATGGGGACGCAGCGGCGTGCCGTCGATGGCGACGATATCGCCCTTCGCGTAGGTCAGTTCCACATAGGTGGGCTGATCCGGTGCGGTTTCCGGGGAGACGCTCCAGCGCCACATGTCCTCTTCGGCCTCGGCCCAGGGATCCTCGAGGATGCCGCCCTCGTAGGAGATATGCAGCAGGTTGGCGTCCATCGAGTAGGGCGACTTCTTCTTCTTGGAGGAGAAATCGACCGGGATGCTGTGCTCGTCGCAGTAGGCCATCAGCTTTTCGCGAGAGGTCAGGTTCCATTCGCGCCACGGGGCGATCACCTTGACACCGGGCTTCAACGCATAGGCACCCAGCTCGAAGCGGACCTGGTCGTTACCCTTGCCGGTTGCTCCGTGGGAGATGGCGTCGGCGCCGGTCTGGTTGGCGATCTCTATCAGGCGCCGGGCGATCAGCGGGCGCGCGATGGAGGTGCCGAGCAGGTACTCGCCCTCGTAGACGGTGTTGGCGCGGAACATCGGATAGACGTAGTCGCGCACGAACTCCTCGCGCAGATCCTCGATGTAAATTTCCTTGACGCCCAGGGCCTGGGCCTTGGTCCGTGCCGGCTCGACTTCCTCGCCCTGGCCGATGTCGGCGGTAAAGGTCACCACCTCGCAGTTGTAGGTCTCCTGCAACCACTTGACGATAACGGAGGTGTCCAGGCCACCGGAGTAGGCAAGCACGACCTTCTTGACATCGGACATTCGGGGCTCCTCGATGAAAGCTAGGGGGTTGGCATCAGGGGATGCAGTATAGCGCGCCACGGGCAAGGCGAATACCGTCCCCGGGACGCCCGCAAGTCAACCTGCTAGACTGGCGCGAATTCGCCCCGGGGCTGTCATGACGGGGAAGACAGAGACCGAAAGACGCAAGGAGAGGGTGAATGAGCGAGGCGATCGCCCGCGACCTGCTGGCACAGCGATTCCGCAGCTTCCTGCCGGTCGTGGTAGACGTGGAGACCGGCGGCTTCAACGCCGAACGCAATGCAATCCTGGAGATTGCCGCGGTGACTCTGACCATGGATGCCCAAGGCAACCTGCTGCCTGAATCGACCTATGCCTTTCACGTGACGCCCTTCGAGGGCGCCGACGTCGAGCAGTCGGCGCTGGACTTTACCGGCATCAATCTCGACGACCCGCTGCGCCAGCAGGTCGCGCTCTCCGAGGCCCAGGCGCTGGGTGACATCTTCCGGCCGGTGCGCAAGGCGATCAAGGCCCATGGCTGCACCCGCGCCGTGCTGGTCGGCCACAATGCCGCCTTCGACCACGGCTTCCTGAATGCCGCCGTCAACCGCTGCGGCATCAAGCGCAACCCCTTTCACCCCTTTTCAAGCTTCGACACCGCGTCGCTGGCCGGCCTGATGTATGGCCAAACGGTGCTGGCCAGGGCCTGCCGCGCCGCCGGCGTGCCCTTCGACAACGGAGAAGCCCACTCGGCCCGCTACGATACCGAACGCACCGCCGAGCTCTTCTGTGCAATGGTCAACCGCTACAAGGATCTCGGCGGCTGGTCCCAGGCACAGCGCGAACAGGGGATGGACGACCAGCCCTAGGCGGGATGCGACGTGCTGACGCGACACGCAAAAACGCCCATCCAATTGACCGGATGGGCGTTTGTTTTTTCGCGCGAGTGACCGCTTGCTACCTAGACGAAAACGATGGACGAAAACGATAGGCGAAAACGATCAACCAAGCGAGATCAGCTCTCGGGCTGATCATCCTGATGCTTCGCGGCCGCTTCCTTGACCAGCTTTTCAAGCTCGCCGGTCTGATGCATCTCGACCACGATATCGCAGCCGCCCACCAGCTCACCCTCGACCCACAGTTGGGGAAAGGTCGGCCAGTTGGCGAACTTGGGCAGCTCGGTGCGGATGTCCGGATTGTCCAGAATATTGACGAAGGCAAAGCGCTCGCCGCAGGCCATCAGCGCCTGGACGGTCTGCGCGGAGAAACCACATTGGGGCAGCTGCGGGGTGCCCTTCATGTAGATCAGGATGGGATTTTCGCCGATCTGGCGCTGGATGTTCTCGAGGGTGGTGCTCATGGCGTCTCCCTGTTCATGTCGCGAATGCCGATGCGGGCCAATACCCGAGTTCGGCGCTAGGTCTTGATTGCCTATTCTACTGATCCCGCGCGCGTTGCGCATCCCCTGCCGCCTGGCTAGGATGGACGTTTTTTCTCGTGGAGCACGCCCAATGGCCACCCGCCACTTCCTGACCCTGCTGGACCTTAGCCAGGACGAGCTGCGCTACCTCATCCAGCGCGCCATCACCATCAAGAACGAGCTGAGGGTCCAGGGCCCGCTTTATACTCCCCTGCGCAACCGCACCCTGGCGATGATCTTCGAGAAGTCCTCGACCCGCACCCGGGTTTCCTTCGAAACCGCCATGGCGCACTTCGGGGGTCATGCGTTGTTCCTGTCGCCTCGCGACACCCAGCTCGGCCGCGGAGAGCCCATCGCCGACACCGCCCGAGTGCTCTCGGAAATGGTCGACGCGGTCATGATCCGCACCTTCTCCCATCCCGGGCTGGAGGAGTATGCCGCTGCTAGCTCGGTGCCGGTGATCAACGCGCTAACCGACGATTATCATCCCTGCCAGCTGCTTGCCGATGTGATGACCTGGACCGAGCTGCGCGGCAGCGTCGCCGGGCGCACGGCGGTGTGGATCGGTGACGGCAACAACATGTGCCACTCCTGGATCAACGCCGCCCGCCAGTTCGATTTCCAGCTGCGCATCTGCTGCCCGGAGGGCTACGAGCCGCGTCAGGATATTCTCGAGGCCGCCGGCGATCGTGTGGTCATCCTGCGCGACCCCGCCGACGCGGTCATGGATGCCGACCTGGTCACCACCGATGTGTGGGCCTCCATGGGCCAGGAGGAGGAACAGGCCAAGCGCGAGGCCGACTTCACCGGCTTACAGGTAACCGAGGCCCTGCTTGACCGTGCCAAGGCAGATGCCCTCTTCCTGCACTGCCTGCCCGCCCACCGAGGCGAGGAGATCAGCGAGACCCTGCTCGACGATCCACGCGCCGTGGTGTGGCAAGAGGCCGGCAACCGCCTGCACGCCCAGAAGGCGCTGATCGAGTTCCTGCTGCTCGGGCGAGTCGCAGGCTGATCGAGACAGGCTGATCGAGAAGAGTCCCCGTGGCGCTCCACCACGGGGACATCACCGGCCTTTCACGTAAGACCTTTGTATAACTCAGACGTTAGTAGTATACTGCGCTGCAACATACATTCAGCGTGAAAGGAAATTCGGCACATGATGATCGACGCTTCCCCTCTCGCCGGTATGCAGCGCAGCCTGCGACAATGCCTCTCCAACATGGCGGCCCTGCTCTATCACCATGGCCACGTGCTGGAAACCGTCTCCGTCCCCCATCGTGGCCTCGACCGCCACGACGTGGCCAATCTCTCGAGTGCCTCCAGAGAATGGCAGACCTGCGAGAAGGTCTTGATCAACAGCGAAGCGGCTTCCTGGAATGAGCACAATCGACTCGTGCTTACCCCGCTCGGCCGCGAACTGCTGTTCGACATGTTCGGCGAAGGCGCCGCCGACTGCGCCTGATAACTGCGCCTGATAGCGAGCCGTCACTGATGCCACAACCCTAATGTCACAGTAAGGTAACGTCGCGTCGCGATAGACCATACCCAACAGTCCATCGCCCCGCCCTGGGTGTCCACGGCGGGGTTTTCCTATGCAAGACGTCTTCCGCGCGCACAAAAAAGCCCCCTGGCGTACTATGCCAAGGGGCTGATTCGCTGTGTCTTTTTGGTGGAGCCTAGCGGGATCGAACCGCTGACCTCAACACTGCCAGTGTTGCGCTCTCCCAGCTGAGCTAAGGCCCCACGCTGTCTCGCCTCGCGAGAACGAGGCAGATATTACGCAGGCTAGGGGATAGCGTCAACCCTCCAATGTGCCCTACCCAAGGAGACTTTCCACCTCCACCGAAATTGTGCCACTCTTCATTGGACTAGCGGCCATCTTCCACCGCCTGCCGCCTATCAGCCAAGACGCTCAGGAGTCGCCGCCTTGATCCGGGTATTAATTGCCGATGACCATCACCTGGTGAGGACCAGCATCGCCCACCTGCTGAACGCTGAAGTGGATCTCAGCGTGGTCGGCGAGGCCTCGGACGGCGAGACCGCCATCGCCGAGTCTCGCCGCCTATCCCCCGATGTGGTGCTGATGGATATCCGCATGCCCGGGATTGGCGGCCTGGAAGCCACCCGCAAGATCCACCGCACCCAGCCTGACACCCGCGTTCTTGTGCTGACCGCTTGGCTCGAGGAAGCCTTCGCTCAGCGCCTGCTCGACGCCGGCGCCTTCGGCTTTCTCAGCAAGGGCTGCCAGCAAGACGAAATGGTCTCGGCCATTCGCGGCGTCTTTCACGGTCAGCGATATGTCAGTCCCGAGGTCGCCCAGCGTCTGGTGCTGTCGCGCATCGATGCGTCGGAGAACCCCTTCGAGCAGCTCTCACAGCGCGAGATGCAGGTGGCGATGATGATCATCAACTGCCAGAAGGTGGCCGATATCTCCGATCGACTCTTTCTCAGCCCCAAGACGGTGAACACCTACCGCTACCGTATCTTCGACAAGCTGGACGTGCAGACCGACGTGGAGCTGACCCATCTCGGCCTTCGACACGGCCTGGTGGAAGGCTTCGCCAGCTTGCCGTGACTGTGCGCTCGGGCTTCCGCCCGGCCTGATCTGCTAGGATGGCGTTTTAGCCTGCGACTGCACCTTTCCCATGAGCTTCGACTACCGTCATTTTCTCGCCAGCGCCAGCGAGTCCCCGGGTGTCTATCGCATGCTCGACGCCCAGGGCGATACTCTCTATGTGGGCAAGGCCAGGCGCCTCAAGGCGCGCCTGGCCAGCTACTTTCGTGGCGCACTCAACACCAAGACCCAGGCGCTGGTGGCGCGCATCGCCGACATCCAGGTCACGGTAACCAACAGCGAAACCGAGGCTCTGCTGCTGGAACAGACCCTGATCAAGGAGCTGCGCCCGCCCTACAACATCCTGTTGCGGGACGACAAGTCCTACCCCTTTATTTTTGTTACCGACCGCCACCCCTTCCCCGCCCTCGAGTACAAGAGAGCCAGGGCGCGTCGCGATGACGGCCGCTACCTCGGTCCCTATCCCAGCAGTCTGGCGGTGCGCGAGAGCCTGTCGCTGATGCAGAAGATCTTTCGCATTCGCAACTGCGAGGACAGCGTCTTCGCCCACCGCACCCGGCCCTGCCTGCAGTTTCAGATCGAGCGCTGCAGCGCCCCCTGCGTGGGCCACATCAGCGAGGTGGACTACCGTCGCGATCTGGAACACGCGGTACAGTGTCTGGAGGGCAAGAGCGACCAGGTCACCCAGGAGTTGACCTCGGCCATGGAGGCGGCCAGCCGAGAACTCGACTTCGAAGAAGCCGCCCGACTGCGCGACCAGACCCAGCAGCTGCGTCAGCTCCAGCAGCGCCAGTTTGTGGACACCGGCGACGGCGATGCCGATATCTTCGCCCTGGCCACCCGCCCCGGCGCGCTGTGCATCTCGGTGCTCAGCGTCCGCCACGGCCGGCTGCTCGGTGCCCGCCACCATGCGCCCGCCAACGGGCTGGACCTGCCCGCCGACGAGTTGCTCGCAGAGTTCGTCAGTCAGTTTTACCTGGGTCAGACCCGCGAGATCCCACGAGAGCTGATCACCAGCCACGCTCTAACGGATCGCGAGCTGATCGGCGCCGCACTCAGCGAACGTGCCGGCAAGCGGGTGCGCATCACCGATCGGGTACGCGGCCACCGCGCCCAATGGCAGTCTCTGGCCGTCACCAACGCCGAGCAGCAGCTGGCTGGCCAGCTGGCCAGCCAGGCCCAACTTGCCCGTCGCTTCGCAGCCCTTCGCGAGACGCTTGGCCTGGCCGACACCCCCCGACGCCTGGAGTGTTTCGACATCAGTCACAGCCAAGGGGAAGCCACGGTGGCCTCCTGCGTGGTATTCGATGAGAACGGCCCTCGCAAGTCCGACTACCGACGCTTCAACATCGAGGGGGTGTCCGCCGGCGACGACTATGCTGCCATGCGTCAGGCACTGACTCGTCGCTTCAAACGCCTGGCAGACGGCGAGGGGGAGCGTCCCGATGTGCTGCTGGTCGATGGCGGCAAGGGGCAGCTCAACCTCGCCCGCGAGGTGTTCGTCGAGCTCGGCGTCAGCGGCGTGGCGCTGGTGGGCGTCGCCAAGGGCACCACTCGCAAGGCGGGCCTGGAGACCCTGTTTCTCGAGACCGTGGACCGTGCATTAGATCTTGACCCCGCCTCACCCGCCCTGCACCTGATCCAGCACGTACGCGACGAAGCCCACCGATTCGCCATCACCGGCCACCGCAACCGCCGCGACAAGGCACGCCGCACTTCGACGCTTGAGGGCATCCCCGGCGTCGGGCCAAAGCGCAGGCGTGAGCTGTTGCGCTTCTTCGGCGGGCTGCAGGGGGTCAAGCAGGCCAATCGCGAGGAGCTCTCGCGGGCTCCCGGCATCAGCGCCACCCTGGCCGAGGCAATTCATCGTGCCCTGCATGGATGAAGGCCGCCAAGGGCGATAGAATGAACCAGCGTTAGGTACCGCCCCACCGCCAAGGATAGCGTCACGCGATGAACATCCCGAATCTTCTCACCCTGGCCCGCATCGGCTTTATTCCCCTGCTGGTGGTGCTTTTTTATCTGCCCTTCTCGTGGAGCATGCCGGTAGCCGCTGGTCTATTCGCCGTGGCGTCGATCACCGACTGGCTCGACGGCTATCTGGCCAGGCGCTGGAACCAGGCCACTCCCTTCGGCGCCTTCCTTGACCCGGTCGCAGACAAGCTGATGGTGGTCGTGGCCCTGGCGCTGATGATCGAGCGCTACGACGCCCTATGGCTAACGCTTCCCGCACTGGTGATCATCGGCCGTGAGATCGTCATCTCGGCGCTGCGCGAGTGGATGGCGGAGATGGGCAAGCGCGGCCAGGTGGCGGTCTCATGGATCGGCAAGGTCAAGACCACCCTGCAGATGGTCGCCATCTTCATGCTGCTGGCCTTCTCTCCCGGCACCCCTCTTGCGCTGCTGGCCGTCATCACGCTGTATGCGGCTGCTGTGTTGACACTCTGGTCAATGATTCTCTACCTGCGGGCCGCCTGGCCGCACCTCAGCGACTCCATGTGACCCAGCGCTCGGCACTTGAGGCAGGCCGCCTGCAAAAGCGTTTGACAGTTACCGACTTATCCGTATAATTCGCTCTCGAGTCGGGCGGGAATAGCTCAGTGGTAGAGCACAACCTTGCCAAGGTTGGGGTCGCGAGTTCGAATCTCGTTTCCCGCTCCATCGCCTTTCCAAGGCGATTCAAGAAGACTCTACGAGGCTGGATGGCAGAGTGGTTATGCAGCGGACTGCAACTCCGTGCACGCCGGTTCGATTCCGACTCCAGCCTCCACACCTCCCTGTTTTTGCTCGACACCGAGCCGCCCGGATGGCGAAATTGGTAGACGCAAGGGACTTAAAATCCCTCGGTGGCGACACCGTGCCGGTTCGAGCCCGGCTCCGGGCACCAGACACTTAGTTTCTAGCCTGGACCGACATCAAAGTGGCAAACCTGCGAGGCGCTGCCTCATGAATCTGCCGCCCCTGCGCGACCCCTTCTTTACTTATCGCTATCGCCGCCGCCTACATGTGTTGCGAGTGATGCTTGCGCTGATGATCACCTTCGGCGTCATTCGCGTATTCGAGATTCCCTATTCGAGCTGGGCGCTCGTCAGCACCGTCATGGTGATGGGCAACTTACCGCACATCGGCGGTGTGCTCGATAAGGGCCGCCAACGGCTGCTCGGCACCGTACTCGGCGCAGCCACGGGTCTTTTGCTGATCCTTTTTCCTCCCGCCATGCACTTGCTGATCCCCGTCGGCAGCCTCGCCGCCATCGGGATCGCCACCTGGCTCACCTTTGGCAACCGCCACGGTTACAGCGGCCTGATGTTCGCTATCAGCCTGCTGCTTGTCATCGGCGATGGCAGCCATGCCATGGACATTGGACTGTGGCGAGCCTTTGACGTGCTCCTGGGCACCGTGGTGGGCATCAGTGTGACCGTACTGGTACTCCCCCAGAAGGCCACCGACATGATGCGTTTCATGCTGGCCGAGAACCTCGACCGCCTGGCGCGTCTTTTTCATGCCCACACCACCGCCGAGGCCGCCCTGGACGTGGATACCCGCGCCCTGCTCAAGGCCACCAGCTCGGCCCTGGTCAAGCAGCGAGGCCTGGTTGACGCCATCCATCGCGAGGGACGGCTGAATCGCGACGAAATCGACGACATCATTTCCCTGCAGCGCCGCATGGTCTCCACCATCGAGCTGCTGCTGGAGACCCACTGGACCACCCGAGAAGGCCACGACCGCATCCAGGCCATGGAGGGCCTGCGCAGTGAGCAGCACCGCCTGGCCCGTGATCTTGGCACTCTCGCCTTCCAGGTTCGCACCGGCCAGCCCATCGCGATCACGGTCACTCAGTTCGACCTGCAGCGCCATGCCGAACTGGCCTCCAGCGCACGCAGCGACGAGGGACGCATTCTGTTCAGCCCCAGTGGCTATCTATGGCTCAACCGCGAGCTGGCACGACTGACCAGCGACCTGGTTGACCGTCTGGGCGGCCTGACTCGCCTGCCCAGCCGCCGCCTGCACCGCGCCTCGAATCGCAAATGGGCGCGACGCGCCATCGCCAAGATCGACAAAGGAAAGCGAGATGACCCAAGGCAACCATGATGTGCTGATCATCGGCGGCGGCGTTGCCGGCCTGGTGCTGGCCCTGGAGATCGCCGACCGGCGGCGGGTTACCCTGTTGCGCCCTGCCAGCGACGATCTGGGCGCCAGCCGCTGGGCTCAGGGCGGCATCGCCGCGGTTCTCTCACCCAGCGATGACTTCGACGCCCACATCACCGACACTCTGGTCGCCGGAGACGGCCTGTGTGACGAGGCAGCAGTGCGCTTCACCGTGGAAAACGGTCCGGCCGCCATCGAGTGGTTACTCTCCCTGGGGGTTCCCTTCACGCCGGACTCGAGCCCGGATGCCAGCTATCCCTACCACTTGACCCGCGAGGGCGGTCACGGCGCGCGACGCATCATTCACGCAGCCGACGCCACGGGCCTCGCGGTGATGGAAACCCTTCAGGCTAAAGTGGCTGCCCACCCGGCCATCCAGGTGCTGGACGATCTCACCGCCATCGGCCTGATCGATGACATCGCCGGCCGCTGCCGAGGTGCCCGCTGCCTGGATAGCCAGGGCCGGCTCCACGAACTGCTTG
>JAIVHL010000140.1 GCA_020201075.1 Halomonas sp.
CGTCACCTCTCTACGCTCAGCGCTGACCGAGATTATCGATGCCGGAGGCGCGCAGCAGAGGCAGCCAGGTATCACCACTGCGGAAGGCGGCGCCCTCGGCGTGGCGATCCAGGTAGGACTGCAGCAGACGTGCCTGCTCCTCGTCGGCCAGCAATGACTGACGCTGACCCGGGGCCATGAACATAGGGGCAGATTCGCCGCCGACGCCCACGGTCATCAACCCCTGGCCGCCCTGACGATTGCTCTGAGGAAGTTGAAACAGCGGCAGATCGACCAGCGAAGGACGAGAAAGCGTGTTATCGCTGGCGGCCAGGCTGGCAGGGGCCGATTGGGAAGAACCGGCACCCGCTACCACACCCTGCTCCGCACCGTTGGGGACACCGTCCGGGGTGCCGCCTGAGTAGAACTGCACCCCGGTAATCACCATCAGCGATACGGCAGCCGCAATGCCGGCGCTACGCGCGAAGGGCAGAGAGCGTCGCGGGGCCGGAGGTGCGATATCCATCTGCGGCAGCTCTTCATAGTCCAGGCGGGCCATGATGCCGGCGGAAAGGTCGGTAGAGACATCGACGTCGGGTTCCCGACGCATCATGCTGCGCATCAGATGATAGCGGCGCCATGCCTCTGCGGAATCGGGAGAGGCGTCAAGCGTCTTGAGTAGCCGGCGAAGCTCGAGCTCATCTCCCTCGTTGTCCATCAGGGCAGAAAGCGATTCCCGTGCGTTCTGACTCATTCTCAACACCCCCTGCAGTGGCAAGGCATTCCGCCCTGCTCCCTTATATCAGCCTGGAATCGACATTCCCGGTCATGCCCGGGAATGTCGACGCTATCTCCGCCTAAAAGCGGATCGAACACTGCTTATGACGCCAAAGGCCATGGACAGTTCAGCCAATCGACAAAAAGTGTGCAACCCGCCTCGCTTTGCGGCTACTGCTCGACCGTCTCGCGGTTGCGTGACGTGGTGACCAGCGGCTGTATGTGCTGATCCACTGCCTCGCGGGCGCGAAAAATCCTCGAACGCACCGTGCCCACCGGACAATGCATGATCTGGGCGATATCCTCATAGGAAAGCCCCTCCAGCTCGCGCAAGGTGATCGCCGTTCGCAAGTCGTCGGGCAGGTTATCGATGGCCTCGAATACCGCGGCCTCGAGCTGGTCGCGGGCCATGGCGGCCTCAGGCGTCTCGGAATCCGCCAGGCGTCCACTGTGGTCGACGATCTCGGCATCGGCGATATCCAGATCGCTGCCCGGAGGACGGCGCCCTCTCGAGACCAGGTGATTCTTGGCCGTGTTGATGGCGATGCGGTACATCCAGGTATAGAACGCACTTTCAGCGCGGAACTTGCCCAGCGCCCGGTAGGCCTTGATGAACGCCTCCTGGGCCACATCCTGGACCTCGGAGTGGTCGTGGACGTACCTTCCGATCAGTCCGATGATCTTGTGCTGGTACTTCTTTACCAGCAGGTCGAAGGCGCGGTTATCGCCCTGCTGGGCGCGCTCGACGAGCTGCTGGTCTGTCTCCCTGGCACTCATTCACGGCCTCCCCGACAGACGAAGAGGGCGCAACGAGCGCACTCGTAGAGCGGCGGTCATGTTGGAAATTGCGTACATGGCGTCAACCTGGAGCCCTTAAGGGCGGCGAAGTGTCCGGAGGCCGTAGCCAAAGTTGTACAAGTGTTCCCTTTTCCTGGCCGCCGATCAACCCGTTGTAACGGATCGAGTCATCGGTACACCATAATAGACCGCAGGACCGGCGATGTGACCACGCCGGTGGGCCGAGGTTCCGCGTTTGATCTCATGTGGCCCCTCCGGTGTATAGTAGAAGGAAAGTTATCACTTGCCCCGGGCATCAGCTCAGACACGACATACAGGTAGCCGCATGACAGATCAGCAGGTCAGCAATCTCAACGTCCTCTCCCAGGACGTTCTCATCACTCCTGAGGACCTGAAACAGGAGATCCCCCTTACCGAGGCTGCCGAGCGCACCGTTATCGAAGGGCGCGAGACCATTCAGCGCATCCTCGACGGTGACGATCCCCGCCTGCTGATGGTGGTGGGCCCTTGCTCCATTCACGACGTAGACGCCGCCCTCGACTATGCCCGCCGTCTGCGCCGCCTGGCCGATGAAGTAAAAGATAGCCTCTACATCGTGATGCGGGTCTATTTCGAGAAACCCCGCACCACCGTGGGCTGGAAAGGCCTCATCAACGACCCACACCTCAACGGTTCCTTCGAGATCGAAGAAGGCCTGCACATCGCACGTCGCCTGCTGGTGGAGCTGGCCGAGATGGGACTGCCGCTGGCCACCGAGGCCCTCGATCCGATCTCTCCGCAGTACATGCAGGACTGCATCAGCTGGTCGGCCATTGGTGCCCGTACCACCGAGTCCCAGACGCACCGCGAGATGTCGTCGGGCCTCTCCTGCCCGGTTGGCTTCAAGAATGGCACCGACGGCAGTCTGGAAGTGGCCGTCAATGCCCTGCAGTCGGTAGCGCACCCCCACAACTTCCTGGGCATCGACTCTGCCGGCCGGGTAGCTATCATCCGCACCCGCGGCAACGCGTACGGTCATGTAGTGCTGCGCGGTGGCAACGGCAAGCCCAACTATGACAGCGTTAGCGTGGCCCTGGCCGAGCGGGAGCTGAAAAAGTCAGGAATTAAGCCCAACATCATGATCGACTGCTCCCACGCCAACTCCAACAAGGATCCGGCCCTGCAGCCACTGGTGTTAGAGAACGTCACCAACCAGATTCTCGAAGGCAACCGCTCGATCATCGGCCTAATGGTCGAGTCTCACATCGGGTGGGGCAGCCAAAAAGTGCCAGCGGATCTGAGCCAGCTGCAGTACGGCATCTCCATCACCGACGCCTGCATCGACTGGGATGCCACCGACCGCGCCTTCAAGGCGATGGACGAGAAGCTCGCCCCGGTGCTGGCCAAGCGTCTCGAAACGGCGTGAACTCTCCCGGCAGGGTGTCCTGACGCAGCGCAGTTGACGCAAAACGGGCCCGCCAATTGGCGGGCCCGTTTTCGTTTGTAGCGGCGGGTGAGCACCCGGCGATCGAGGAGGGTGATACGGCCGCTGTCAGACTCCTTGCGGATCAATCGACCGCATGCCTGCACCAGCTTGATGGAGGCGTCGGGGACGCTGATGCGCATGAAGGGATTACCGCCGCGACTCTCGATCCATTCGGCGAGCGTGGCGCCCACCGGGTCGTCGGGCACTGCGAAGGGCAGCCGGGTGATCACCACGTGGGTCAGGTAGTCGCCGGGCAGGTCGATCCCTTCGGCGAAGCTAGCCAGGCCAAAGATGATACTGCCCTCCCCCGCGTCGACCCGGGCCCGATGGCGGGTGATCAGCTCGCGCTTGGGCAGGCGATCCTGAGCCAGCACCCGTTCGCCCAGTGCCCTGGGCAACGCCTTCTCCACGGCGCGCAGCTGAGCCCGCGACGAGAAGAGCATCAGCACCGCCTCCTGCTTGCCCAGCGCCTGGACGAACTCGACGATGGCACGCTCGTGACCTTCACGATCGGCCGGATCGACGGCCTCCCGGGGCACGCTGAGCACCGCCCGGGAGTAATCGAAGGGACTGGGCAGGCGCTGGTAGCGATAGCGATTGGCCAGCCCTGCGCGCTCCTGCAGGCGCTCGAAGCGTCCGAGTGCGGTCAGCGTGGCCGAGGTGATCACGGCACCGAAGGTGGCCCCCCACAGGCTCTTCGCCAGGGTGTGGGCCGCCGAGACGGGGCTCGCCGAGAAGGTCAGCTCCGGGTCGGCACCGAAGCGTTCGAGAACCAGCCAGCGCGCGCGGGGCGGCTCGCCTTTCGCGTCTGTCTCGGCAAAGGCCTGCCACAGGGCGTGGGCTTCCAGCGCCCGGCCGTGCAACAGCGCCAGCAGCGGCAACCAGGCTTCGGCCTGCTCGCGCGGAAGCCCGGTGTGCTTATCCGGATCGAGGCTCTCGCGCAGGATGTCGGCCATGCTCTCGAGAGTGCGCGAGAGCTCGGCAAAGATCACCAGCAGGGCCTCGGCTAGCTCTCTGAGCGCCTCGGGGGCACGCCCCATCTCGAAGCGGTGCTGGCGAGCGTCCTCGCCGTCGATGAGGCCTTCAGGACGCCCGGCCAGCTGGTGGCCCAGAGCGAAGGCCTCGCCGAGTTTCGGCTCCAGCGCCTCGATGGCCTGGGGCAGCGTGGCCAGCAGCCGTGCCAGGGTCGGCTGGACGGCCAGGGCCTGGTTGAGCTCGGTCAACGACTTCTTCAGCGTCCGCAGCCACCCCAGGGCGCCGCCAACGGCGAAGCGGTGGGTAAAGTGGTTGAGCGCCTTGTCGGGAAGGTGGTGGCCCTCGTCGAAGACATGAATGCAATCGCCCGGGTCGGGCAGCACCACGCCACCGCCCAGGGAGAGGTCGGCCAACACCAGGTCATGGTTGGCGACAATGATGTCGGCCTGCTCGAGGTCGCGCCGGGCACGAAAGAACGCGCAGGCAGCGAAATGACCGCAGCGGCGGTTGGTGCACTGGCGGTGGTCGACGGTGAGCTTGCGCCAGTGGTCATCAAGGATGGCCTCGGGCCAGCTATCGCGATCGCCCTCCCAGCGGCCGTTGCCATAGGCCTCGCCCAGGGACTGAGCCAGGGCCTGGAAATCGTCGCCGCCGCTGGCGAGCTCACGCTCGAAGAGCGAATAGGTGGGGTTGTCCTCGGTGCCGTCGAGGGTCTGGTCGAGACGCGCCACACAGATATAGCGGCCACGCCCCTTGGCCAGGGCGTAGCTGAAATCGATGCCGCTGTGGGCCTTGAGTGAAGGGAGATCCTGATGCAGCACCTGCTCCTGCAGGGCCACGGTGGCCGTGGCCACCACCAGCCGCTTGCCGCGGGCCTTGGCCACCGGCAGTGCCGCCAGCAGATAGGCCAGGGTCTTGCCGGTACCGGTGCCGGCCTCGAGCACGCAGACGTGCTCGTCGCTTACGCGCTTGCCGTCCTCATCGACCTCGATGCCCGCCAGGGTGCGGGCAATCTCGGCGATCATCAGCCGCTGGCCATAGCGGGGCGTCAGATCGAGGCCCTCGAGCACACGGCGATAGGCCGTCTGGATCTCGTCCTTCAGCGCCTCGTCGAGCATGGGCTCAGAGCATACCTTCCGGGGGGTGCTCGCAGGGCAGCTTGTCGCCGATGAAGCGCTCGATCTCGGGCAGCGAGAAGGCGTCCTCCTCGCCCACGAAGCTGATCGATACGCCCTTGGCGCCGGCGCGACCGGTGCGGCCGATGCGGTGGACGTAGTCCTCCGGATCCTCCGGCAGGGTGTAGTTGATCACGTGGCTGACATCTTCGATGTGGATGCCGCGGCCGGCCACATCGGTGGCCACCATCACCTGGATCTCGCCCTCGCGGAACTGCTCGAGAGTTGTGATGCGCTGGTTCTGGGGCACATCGCCGGAGAGCATGGCGACGTTGATGCCGGCCTTCCTGAGCAGCTCGTCGAGTTTACGCACCAGGTCACGGCGATTGCCGAAGACCAGAACGCGATCGAAGCTCTCCTGCTTGAGCAGATTGATCAGCAGGCGCTGCTTGTCCTCGTCGCCAACCAGGTAGACACGCTGGTCGATGTTGGCGGCGTTCTCCACGGTGACCGCGATATCGACGTGGGTCGGGTCAAAGGTCCACTGGCTGGCCAGGTTGAGAATGTCCTCGGTAAAGGTCGCCGAGAAAAGAAAGGTCTGGCGCTCCTCCGGCTTCGGCGTATGGCGGATGATGCGCTTGACGTCGGGGATGAAACCCATGGAGAGCATGCGGTCGGCTTCATCGAGCACCAGCACCTCGACCTGGGTGATATCGACATCACGCTTCTGGTGGAAATCGAGCAGCCGGCCCGGGGTGGCCACCAGGATATCCACGCGATTGGCCAGGGCTTCCCGCTGGGCCTGGTAGTCCATGCCGCCGACAACGCTTGCCACCTTGAGGTCAGTGAAGCGGGCCAGCGCCTTGGCGTCCTTCTCGATCTGCAGGGCCAACTCACGGGTCGGGGCGACAATCAGGGCACGCGGTGCGCCGGGCTTTTGGCCGTTGGGAGCCTCCTCCTCGAGAAAGTAGGCGAGGATCGAGATCAGGAAGGCGGCCGTCTTACCGGTGCCTGTCTGAGCCTTGCCGACAACGTCGCCGCCCAGCAGCGTGTGGGTCAGCGCCTCGGCCTGGATCGGGGTGCAGTACTCGAAACCCAGGGCGTGAATAGCGTGCATCAGCGGCAGCGGCAGGTCGAAATCATGGAAGCGCCACTTGCCCGCCACGGCAGGCACCTGAAACTGGCGCAGGTCCCAGCCGGAGGCGTTTCGGCGACGCGGTTTGCGACGACGACGCTTGGGCTTGCGATCCTGGGCCGGTGCGTTGATCTGATCCGACTCGCTCATAGGCTGCTGTCTGTCCGTTTGGCTGGTTGAGTACATGACACAAACACGCATTGTAACAGCCAATGCGTCGAAGGGCGCGTGTCGTGAGCGCTTCGCCTGTGGCCGACGCGGCGGGCCTGTTAGAATGCTTGCCAGACCACAGGAGTTTTTCCATGACCCGTCGCAAGAAGACCCGCTCGCTGGCCGACAAGGTGCAGATCCGCACCGGTCGGCGCAAGGATTTCAAGAAGTGGCGCCACGACAATCCCGACCAGGTGACCTCGTCCACGCGTTACACCCAAAAGAAACGCCAGCAGCGCAAGCTGCAGGCGGCACGCAAGATGGCTCGCCATGAGGCCGGTCAGGACATTGCCATCCATCCCGAGCAGGCGACTGAGACCGCCGTGACTGAGCGCCCCGGCACGGAAGGCCCCGGTCAGGGGAGCTCGGAGAGCTAATGCGTCTGGTCTCGTTCAATATCAACGGCATCCGCGCCCGCCTCCATCAGCTCCAGGCGCTGGTAGACGACCAGCGCCCGGCGGTGGTCGGCCTGCAGGAGACCAAGGTTCAGGACGCCGACTTCCCAAGCGAGACGCTGGAGGCGATGGGCTATCGGGTCTTCTACCACGGCCAGAAGGGCCACTACGGGGTGGCGCTGATGGTCGACGTCGCCCAGTGCGGCGAACCCGAGACGGTTCACTACGGCTTTCCCGACGACAGCGAGGCCGCCCAGCGGCGCATCATCGGCGTGAGCCTTTGTCCAGCCAACGGCGAGCCGCTGACGATATGGAACGGCTATTTTCCCCAGGGCGAGAATCTCGAGCACCCCGTTAAATTCCCCCACAAGCGCGAGTTCTACGCACAGCTCGGACGCCTGCTGGAGCGCCAGCATCGCCCCGACGAGCGCCTCGCGGTGATGGGCGACTTCAACATCTCCCCCGAGGACATCGATATCGGCATCGGCGAGTCCAACCGCAGGCGCTGGCTGCGCGAGGGCAAGACCAGCTTCCAGCCGGTGGAGCGGGAGTGGCTAGCGGGCATCAAGGCCTGGGGGCTGTCCGACAGCTACCGGATACGCTACCCGGAAACGGACGACCGCTTCAGCTGGTTCGACTACCGCTCGAAGGGTTTCGACCGGGAGCCGAAACGCGGCCTGCGCATCGACCATATCCTGGTCACCGCACCGCTGGCCGAAAAGGTCACGGACGCCGGGATCGACTATGTCTTGCGCGGTATGGAGAAGCCGTCCGACCACGCCCCGGTGTGGACCGACCTCGACCTCTGAGCCTGACCACGCCAGGCGGCGGTGTGGTCATGGGTCTGATCAAGCCCTTATAGTAAAAACCCTGCCCGCCACACCAGGAATCGTCATATGTCGGACACGTCACGTCTTGAACGGATCGACGCCTTTCGCCTCTCGGCCCTTCCCGAGATCCACTTCGGCCGCCAGGTCATTCTACGGCTGCCGTCGCTGATCGCCCGGCACGGCAGGCGCATCCTGCTGGTCACCGGTCAACGCTCCTTCGTCGACTCCCCCCGTTGGCCGCAGCTCCAGGCGGCGCTGGCCGAACACGAGGTGGGTTGGGAGCACGTCAGCGTCGCGGGGGAACCCTCTCCTCGTCAGGTGGATGAGATCGTGTCGGCGCACCGCGATTCGGGAATTGAGGTTGTGGTGGCCATCGGCGGCGGCAGCGCCCTGGATGCGGGCAAGGCCGTGGCCGGCCTGCTGCACACCGGCACCTCGGTGATGGACCACCTCGAGGGAGTGGGCCGAGGCCTGCCCTACCCCGGGCCCGCCGTACCGCTGATCGCCGTGCCTACCACCGCGGGAACCGGCAGCGAGGCCACCCGTAATGCGGTCCTGAGCCAGCAGGGGCCGCACGGCTTCAAGAAATCATTCCGGGATGACCGCCTGATGGCCCGGGTCGCCCTGGTCGACCCGGACCTGCTGGCCGGCTGCCCTGCGGACCAGCTGGCCGCCAACGGCATGGATGCCTTTACCCAGCTGCTGGAATCCTATCTGTCCGTCAACGCCACTGCGCCCACCGATGCGCTTGCCTGGTCCGGCATGCAGGCGTTCTGCCAGGGCTTCTGGACCTCACTGGACAGTGACCCTCGGCGTGCCGAGGAGGGCTATCCGGGGCTCGCCTATGCCTCGCTGATGTCCGGCATCACCCTGGCGCAGGCGGGCCTGGGAGCCGTTCATGGTCTGGCGTCGCCGCTGGGCGCCTTCTTTCCGATCCCCCACGGCGCGGTGTGTGGCACCCTGCTCGCCGAGGCCACCGCGGTGAACATCGCGGCCCTGCGCGAACGCGGGGAGGCCCCCGAGGCCCTGGCGAAATATGCCCGCGTCGGCCGACTGCTCGACGTCTCCCCTGACCGGGATGACCGTGAGGCCTGCGACGCCCTGGTCGCGACCCTGCGCGACTGGACCCACCGCCTGGCCATGCCACGCCTGGGCGAGTTCGGCATGGTCACCGACGACCTGGCACGGGTGGTGGCCGCAGCGAGGGGCGGCAGCATGAAAACCAACCCGCTGGTGCTTAACGACAAGGAACTGACCGACCTGCTCACCCGCCGCCTCTGACGGCGCAGTTGCAGGCTGACCACCCGCAGGTAAGCATAGTGGAGCAGCGCGGCGAGCAGGCCGAACCCGCCCAGGGCGACCACCTCGTAGCCTACAGCGCCGCCCCGCGGGGGGCATGCCCGGTGTCATCGTCACGGGGCGCCGGCCGGCAAAGAACCAGAAAAAACCGGCCCCCCTTCGGAGGCCGGCGACGGCAAATTCGGCACGCTTGCCGTGGAATGCTTACAGCTTGCTTTCGAGCTCCGACAGAACCTGGAAGATCCCGATCTTCTTCACAGCTTCTGCTCAAGCTCCGGCAGGACCTGGAAGAGATCGGCGACCAAGCCATAATCGGCCACCTGAAAGATCGGCGCCTCCTCGTCCTTGTTAATGGCGACGATCACCTTGGAGTCCTTCATGCCGGCCAGGTGCTGGATCGCACCGCTGATGCCCACGGCGATATAGAGCTCCGGGGCGACGATCTTGCCGGTCTGGCCCACTTGCATGTCGTTGGGCACGAAGCCGGCGTCCACCGCGGCGCGCGAGGCACCAATGGCCGCGCCCAGCTTGTCGGCGATGCCGTCGAGCAGCTTGAAGTTCTCGCCGTTGCCCATGCCGCGGCCACCGGAGACGACCACCTTGGCAGCGGCCAGTTCGGGACGGTCAGACTTGGCCAGCTCCTCCTTGATGAAGGTGGACTGGGTGTTGTCGGCGACGAAGTTCACCGCCTCGATGGTAGCGGAACCACCCTCGCCGACGGCATCGAAACCGGTCGAGCGAACGGTGATCACCTTAAGGGTGTCCTCGCTCTGCACGGTGGCGATGGCGTTGCCGGCATAGATCGGGCGTTTGAAGGTGTCCGGGGATTCCACGGCGATGATTTCGGAGATCTGCGCCACGTCCTTGAGGGCGGCCACGCGGGGCAGCACGTTCTTGCCGTTGGTGGAAGCGGCGGCCAGCAGGTGGCCGTAATCGCCGGCCAGCTCACTGAGCAGCGCCGCGGTGGGCTCGGCTAACAGGTGGGCGTAGGCGGCGTTGTCGGCCACCAGGACCTTGGCAACGCCATCGAGTTTCGCGGCGGCCTCGGCGATGGCGCCGACGTTTTCGCCGGCCACCAGCACATGGATGTCGCCACCGATGGCCTGTGCCGCAGCAACCACATGGGCCGTGGCAACGGCCAGGGCCCCGTCGTGATGTTCTGCAAGTACCAGGATGCTCATGAGATCCGCTCCTTTCAAAGCACTTTCGCTTCGTTCTTGAGTTTATCGATCAGCTCGTCCACGGAGCCCACCTTGACGCCACCCTGGCGCTCGGCCGGCGGCTCGACCTTGAGCAGCTTGACCTTGGAGGCCACCTCGATGCCGAGATCCTCCGGGGTCTTGACGTCCAGCGGCTTCTTCTTGGCCTTCATGATGTCGGGCAGCTTGGCGTAGCGGGGCTCGTTCAAGCGCAGGTCGGAGGTGACGATGGCCGGCAGGCTCAATTCGATGATTTGCATGCCGCCGTCGACCTCGCGGGTGACCTTGAGCTTGTCGCCCTCCACGACGACCTCGGAGGCGAAGGTGCCCTGGGGCAGGCCGCTGAGGGCGGCGAGCATCTGGCCGGTCTGGTTGTTGTCGGTGTCGATGGCCTGCTTGCCGAGGATCACCAGGCCGGGCTGCTCCTCTTCCACCAGCTTGGCCAGCGCCTTGGCGGCCCCCAGGGACTCAACGCGGTCGTCGGTCTGGACGTGAATGGCGCGATCGGCACCCAGCGCCAGGGCCGTACGCAGCTGCTCCTGGGCGGCCTTGGGGCCGATGGTGACGGCGACGATCTCGGTGGCCACACCGCGCTCCTTCAAGCGCACCGCCTCCTCCACGGCGATTTCGCAGAAGGGGTTCATGGCCATCTTGACGTTGGTAAGATCAACGTCGGTGTTATCCGGCTTGACCCGAATCTTGACGTTGTAGTCGGTGACGCGTTTGACCGCGACGAGTACTTTCATGGTGCCCTCGCTTGGTTTCTGGTGCGACATTGCTATTCGCACCGTCCTGAAACGGGCCGCATGGAACGGTGCGGCATGCCCTGTCAGATTTCATGCGAGCGTTTGATAGGCCCGCATAGGAAAAACACTATTAATGTGCCATAGCCGGCGGCCTGGCAACAATCCCACGTTCGGACGCCCTCCTCGTCGGCGCTAACGCATCACTAACACATCGAGGGGGTGACCTGAGTCGGCTATTATGCCTATCATGGAGTCAGGCAAGAAGCAAACGACCGTTTTAATTGCTTACGACGTTGATGGCAAGCCATTGGCGGCGCAGCGAGGGAGGATACCCAGGTGGAACAAGTAGAACGCGATTCAATGGACTTTGATGTGGTCATCGTTGGCGCTGGGCCCTCGGGGCTGGCCGCGGCGTGTCGTCTGATGCAGCAGGCGAGTGAAGCCGAGCAGGAGCTGACCGTTTGCGTGGTGGAGAAAGGGTCAGAGGTGGGCGCCCATATCCTTTCCGGCGCCGTCTTCGAGACTCGTGCCCTGGACGAACTCTTCCCCGACTGGGAGAAGCGCGGCGCTCCGTTGACGACGCCAGCGACCCGCGACGAGCTCTACCTCCTCAAGGATGCCGACAAGGCCCAGAAGCTGCCCAACGCCCTGGTGCCCAAGTCCATGCATAACACCGGCGGCGATGAAACCCGCTATGTGATCAGCGCCGCCAACCTGTCCCGCTGGCTGGCCGAACAGGCCGAGGAACTGGGCGTAGAGATCTTCCCCGGCTTCGCCGCCCAGGAGGCCATCGTCGAGGATGGCGTGGTCAGGGGCATCCTGATCGGTGACATGGGCGTCAGTGCCGAGGGTCAGCACAAGGACGGCTACATGCCGGGCATGGAGCTGCGCGCCAAGTACACGCTCTTCGCCGAGGGCGCTCGTGGCCACCTGGGCAAGCGCCTGATCGAACAGTTCAAGCTCGACGAAGGCAAGGACCCACAGCACTATGGCATTGGCCTCAAGGAGCTGTGGGACGTCCCGGCCGAACAGCATGAGCCCGGCCTGGTACTCCATGGCTCCGGCTGGCCGCTGGACAAGCACACCCATGGAGGCTGGTTCCTCTACCACGCGGAAAATCAGCAGGTGGTCGTGGGTCTGATCATGGACCTGGCCTATCAGAACCCTTGGTTATCGCCCTTCGATGAATTCCAGCGCATGAAGCACCATCCGGTGGTAACCAAGCACCTCACGGGCGGCAAGCGCATCGCCTACGGCGCCCGCGCCATCACCAAGGGCGGCCTCAACTGCCTGCCGAAGATGACCTTTCCTGGCGGCCTGCTGATCGGCTGCGACGCCGGCACGCTGAACTTCTCCAAGATCAAGGGACTGCACACCGCGTTCGAGTCGATCGCCGGCGGTGACGAGGGGGGCCAGGAGCTCACCACCTTTACCGATAAGTGGGAAGCGAGCTGGGCCTTCGCCGAGCTCAAGGAGAGCGCCAGCTTCGGCCCGGCGATCCATAAGTACGGCACCATTGGCGGCGGCGCCTACAACTTCCTCAACCAATTGCTCGGCAGCAAGCTGCCCAACGTCCACGACACCACGCCAGACCACGCGACGCTCAAGCCCGCCGCCGAGTTCGAGAAGATCGACTACCCCAGGCCAGACGGCAAGCTCTCCTTTGACAAGCTCTCCTCGGTGTTTCTCTCGAACACCAATCACGAGGAGGATCAGCCCTCCCACCTGAAGCTGGCCGACCCGGAGCTGCCGATCCGCGACAACCTGCCGGAATACGCCGAGCCGGCTCAGCGCTACTGCCCGGCCGGGGTCTACGAGGTGATCGAAGGCGACGACGGCAAGCCGCAGTTCCAGATCAACTTCCAGAACTGCGTGCACTGCAAGACCTGCGATATCAAGGACCCGGCTCAGAACATCACCTGGGTGGCGCCTGAAGGCGGCGGCGGGCCAAACTATCCCAATATGTAGGCATGCAGCTAGCTAGCTAGCTGAGGCCGTTGCTTCTGGTGGAAAGTTGCCACTGAGACTGTTGATTCTGGTGGCAATTTTCCACTGGGACTGTTGATTCTGTTGGGAAGTTGCCACTGGGACTGTTGATTCTGGTGGGAGCAACGCTTTGCGGAGCGAATGGAGACCGAAGGGCTCCCAGGCGGTGTCAGCTAATGCAAGCAACACCGCCGGGCAGAGCCCACCAGTAATGTGAGACAGAAGCAACGCGCAGACACTAGTCGCCGGTGGCAATGGGCCGTGCGGGATCTCGGATCCACTCGCTCCAGGAACCGGGGTAGAGCCTTGGCAGGGGGCGGCCGGCCACGGCGTAGGCGAGGATGGTGTGACAGGCGGTAACGCCGGAACCGCAGTAGGCGATCACCTCGTCGGCTTGAGGAAGCTCGGCGGCGAGTTGGGTGGCGGACTTGAAGCGACCGTAGGGGGTCAGGTTGTCCGCACTGGGCCGAGACACCGCGCCGGGAATGTGCCCCGCCACCGCATCGATGGGTTCGGCCTCGCCTCGAAAGCGCTCGCGACTGCGCGCGTCCACGAGCTGTGCCTGCCCAGATAACAGCTGGGCGGCCCCCACCCACTGCTCGTCGTGAAACGCCGGCACCCAACGGCTGACGGTCGGCCACACGGGATCTCCCTCGGCGAGCTCCCCACCGCTACCCAGCCAGGCCTTGATGCCCCCGTCGAGCACGCTAACGTCAGGATGACCTGCCCAACAGGTCAGCATCCACCAGGCCCGCGCTGCCGCCAGCTGTCCCCCCATATCGTCGTAGAGCACCACGGGTACCTCCGGGGTGAGGCCTACCCGCTGCAGTGTGGCCGTGAAAGCTTCGCGGGTGGGCAGCGGATGACGACCGCCCTGACCCGGCGGGGCCGCCAGATCACGATCCAGATCCAGATGGAAGCTGCCGGGCAGATGGGCCTCCCACCACAGGGTGTGCCCGGCATTAGCATCACCCAGCCGGGCCCGACAGTCGAGCAGACGCGGTGGCCGGCGACTATCGAGGGCCTCGGCCAATTCGGATACGGTTGTCAGGGGAGCGTTCATGGGCGGTTTCCTTCCAGCAGTTCGATGGGGGCTCGGCGCGCGATCAAGCGCCGCCGACCGGCGTGGCGAAAGCGCACCTCGATCACCGGATTGTCCGGGTCACCCTCCACCAAATCGATCTCACCCTCACCAAAGACAGCATGGCGCAGCCGCTGCCCCACGTCGAAGATCCGATAGTCACTGGAAGACTCGGCCACGCCCGAGACCGCTGCCGTCAGCGGTAGCGAGGTGCCGAGCCTTGCCAGGTAACGCTCCATCAGGGGCAGACGCGTTACCGTAAGGGGGGGACCCGGATCTGCGTCCAGCCGCTCGGCCACCCGCTGGCACTCCTCCCAGGCGCTCTCGGCCAGAAAGCGACTCGGTCGGTGATCACCGGCGTCGTGAAGCAGCAGCAGCCGTTCCCGGACTCGGGTGATCGCCACATAGAAGAGCCGACGCTCCTCTTCGAGGCGCTGAGCCGTCAGCGGATTATCGCGGCTGTAGTGGGGAAAATCCTGTTCGTTGACCCCGGCCAGAACCACCAGCGGCCACTCCAACCCCTTGGCCCCGTGCACCGTGGTGATCAGCACGCCGTCCGCATCGCTCTGAACCGGCCGCTGCAGGAGTTCGATGAACGCCTCCGGATCGTTGCCCAGCTCGGCGGCCTGCTCCAGCAGCACGTCAAGCAGCCGCACGTCCTCCTCGCCCTTGTCACGCCGTGCCGCGGAGCGCTTGAGCACCTTCTCGGCCTCCACCACCTCTACCACATGCGCGAGAAGCCGCGCTGGCGGCCAGGCCGCTCGCTTCGGCAGTTCGCAGAGCAGCGCCCAGCGCTTCTTCAAGGTGCGCTGCTGGTGGGGCTTGAGGCCTGCGAGCAGCGGGTCGTGCCGCTCCGGCCAGCGCTGGGTCTCGGCCAGCAGCGTGGCCAGCCGCACCAGCCGCTCCCGGGCCACAAAGGGCGTCGGCTGACCCAGCAGCAGCGCCAAGTGTATCGGGTCGGACAACAGGGTCGGCTCCCGGGCCAGGCGCAGATAGCCGGCCAGGGCCTGCACCAGCGGCAGGCGAAATACGAAGCGATCCTCCCGAGAGAGCCGAAAGGGAATTCCCTCGCGTAGCAGGGCCAGCTGCAGCGGTACCGACAGCGACCAGCTTCGCACCAGCACGCAGGCCTCGCTGAGATTTCGCCCCTCCTCCTGCCAGGACGCCAGCGCCTCGAGCAGGGCGCGACTGCCCTGGGACTCAGCCAGGCGGGTCCGCGGATTGCCGGGGGCGGCCAGACAGAGCTGATCCGGGCGGCGCCGGTTGGCCTCGATGGCATGGTTGGCGGCCAGGGCCAAGGCGTGGCCGTGGCGAAAAGTAGTAGAAAGCGGGTAGTCGATAGCAGCGCCGAAGGTCGCGGTGAAACGCTCCAGCATGGTATCCGGATGCGCGCCGCGCCACTCGTAGATGCACTGGTTGGCGTCGCCCACGGCCATCACCTCGGCCCGGTCACCGACCAGCACCGCGAGAAGGCGCTGCTGGGCGACGTTGATGTCCTGGTACTCATCGATGATGACGTGATCGAGGAAACCCTGGACCCGACCACGCAGGGCGTCGTCAGACTCCAGGGCGCGCAGCGGGCGATAGAGCAGATCCGCATAGCCCATTAGACCTTGGTCGGCGAAAAGTTCTTCGGCATGGTCGAAGGCCGACACGAAGTGCTCGGTGGCTTCGCCGAAGTCGAGCCCGGCAAAGAGCTCCGCCGGGGGGACCATCTCGGCCTTCACCAGGGCGCAGAAGTGAGACAGGGCCTCCAGGCGCTCGGCGTCCAGGGCGGCCTCTCCCGCCTCGGGAGCGTCACCCAGGGCACGCTGGGTGGCCTGGCGCAGCAGCCGCTCGGCCTGCCAGTCGGCGGTAAGCAGCTGACGAGGGGCCAGCGCCCCCCAGCGGGTCAAGCTGGCGGTGAGGCGGTGCCCCAGGGAGTGAAAGGTCCGCACGTCCGGCAGCGGCTGCCCGGCAGGGGCCATGGCGGCGAGTCGCGCCTGGAAGTCTTCCCTGGCCGAGCGGTTGAACATCAGCACCAGAATGCGCGACGGGGAGACGCCCCGGGCCAGCAGATGCAGCACCCGGGCCACCATGGTGGTGGTCTTGCCGGAGCCTGCCACGGCGGCGACCCGAGCGTGGCCGGATACGTGCTCGACGACGGCGCGCTGTTCGGCGGTGAGCCTCACGCCGTCTCGCCGTGTTCCAGACGCCCGAGGGGCTGCCAGACGCCATCGCTGACCAAGCCCAGCTCCTCGCCGCCGCCGGGCAGGGCTCGGCGCTCGGCGGCCTCTACCAGGCGGTAGTAGACGTTGCGCCCCAACCGCGCTGCCAACCCGAAGCGCACCGGCACCTCGGGCACCGTCTCGCCCGCCGGTGTTTCGCTGAGCGACAGCCGCTGCTCCCCTCCCAACGCCAGGCGGTCGCCCACGTTGGTGGTCAGCCACCAGGTGCCTGACTGATCCAGATCGGCATCCACCACCAGGAAAGGGTGATCCTCCACTTTAATGAACTGCTTCTCGACCGGAGAGACCAGGGCATAACGCCCGTCCGCCTCGCGGCGAAGAATCGTCGAGAGCAGGCGCACCAGCCGGGGCCGGGCGATCGGGGTTCCCTCATGGATCCAGCGGCCGTCGGTGACGATAACGAGGTCCATCTCGCCGACATGCCCGGGATGCCAGCGGTCCACGGGCGGAATTTTGCCCTTGGGATCGATATGGGCCAGCAGCGGATCGAGATTCATGTCGGCTCCCATGTCATACGATGGAGTCATGCGGTGAAGTCATGCGAGGAATCAGCCCAGCAGGCCTGCGCCCCGGAGGGTTTCGCGCAGTTCGGCGGGGGCGTCCGGGGCGGCGGCGGAAAACAGGCGGTAAAAGTTGGCAGTGGTCTGCATCGCCACCTCTTCCACGCTGATGCCGCGCTCGGCGGCAATGCACTCGGCCACTTCTACCACCCAGGCCGGCTCGTTGGGCTTGCCGCGGTGGGGAGCCGGGGCGAGATAAGGGCTGTCGGTCTCGATCAGCAGCCGGTCGAGGGGCACCTTGCGGGCCACCTCGCGCAGCGCCTCGGCGTTGCGGAACGTCACGATGCCGGAGAGCGAAATATAAAAGCCGAGTCGCACCGCCTCACGAGCCATGTCAAGATCCTCGGTAAAACAGTGCAGTACGCCGCCAATGGCCGGGGCGGTATGCTGGCGTATCAGCTCGAGGGTCTCCTCGCGAGCCTCCCGGGTGTGGATGATCACCGGCAGCTCAAGTTCGGTGGCGGCGATCAGCTGGCGCCGAAACCGCTCGCGCTGTACGTCCCGGGACGGCACCTTTTCAGGGGTTTTGTCGAGGTAATGATAGTCCAGGCCGCACTCGCCAATGGCCACGGCGCCAAAGCGCTCTGCAGCGTCCTTGATCGCCTCGATGCCGGGTTCCTCGTCGACGAGATGCAGCGGGTGCACGCCGGCGGAGAGCGCCACGTCATTGTGCTCGCGAGCGATGGCGGCGATGCCGGGCAGCTCCTCCAGGGTCACACCGATGGCCAGGAACTGCTTGACCCCACGGGCGCGGGCGGCGTCAAGCGTGGCGGCCAGATCGCCGCCGTGGGTAGCAGAATCCAGTCGATCGAGATGGCAGTGAGAATCTACGAACATGGGGGTCCTTGGTTACAGCGTATAGGTCGGCGCACCCTTGTCCAGGTGGCCGGCAAGCAAGTTCTCGATGCGGTCGCGCACCACCTGGTCGCCGGCACTGAAGTGGATGCCAACACCGGGCATACGCCTGCCGCTCACCCCTTCGGGAGAGACCCATACCACCTGGCCGGTGACCGGCGCGCGGTCGCTCTCGCCGGGTAGGGTCAGCAGCAGGTAGATCTCCTGACCCAACTCGTAGCGCTCATGGGTGGGCACAAATATGCCTCCCCTCTCGAGCATCGGCATGTAGGCCGAGAGCAGGGTCTGGACATCCTGGATATTAAGCGACAGTGCCTTCTGTGCAGCCATCAGCCTCTCCTCGTTCACGAGCGCAGCAGCGCGGACCAGCGAATCAGCCAGGCTTCGAGCACCAGCTGGGGATTAGGATTGCCGCCTGCGGCGAGCAGCCTTCGCTGCTCCCGGGCGTAGTCGAGCAGACGGAACCAATCGCGAACACGAGCATTTTTCACCGCCTGGCGGTAAAGCGGCAGCAGATCAGGGTTGCGCAGCTCACCTTGCTCTCCCGAGAGACCCAGCCGAATCAGGTCTTCCAGCCAGGCAATACCGTACCACAGGATCGCCTCGGCCGACTGTCGATCCAGGCGAGCAGCCTCGGCCACCGGCTCGGCGCCGCGCACCAGCGCATCGAAGGTCTCGAGCAGTTGCTGGCGCAACGCCCGGGACTCCGGCTCGGCCTGGACCAGGGCAGCCAGCGGCAGTCCCCCGGCCAGCCCCAGCCAGAATCTTGCTTCCTGCTCATCACCCAGACGCTCGGTCAGCCAGGGCAGGCAGGCCGCCTCGCCAGGCACCGCCAGGCTCCAATGCTGGCAGCGTGAGCGGATGGTGGGCAGCAGGCGCGAGGGAATGTCGGCGAGCAGCACGAACAGAGTGCGCTCACCCGGCTCCTCCAGGCTCTTGAGCAGGGCGTTGGCGGCGGCCTGGTTCATGGCCTCCGCCGGCGCAATGAGGATCACCCGGTAGCCGCCTTGCTGAGGGGTCTGGGCCACGAAGGCGTTGACCTCGCGGATGACATCGATGCGGATCTGACGCTTGCCCTCCTCCGGTTCCACCCGCAGCAGATCCGGATGGTAGCCCGATGCCAGCATGCTGCAAGCGTGACAGATACCGCAGGCGCTCTCGCCCGGGGCAGCGCAGAGGGTGCGGGCGACCAGGGCGTCGGCCAGGGAACGCTTGCCCACCCCGCGCGGCCCCGATATCAGCAGTGCGTGGGGCAGCCGTCCGCCATCGGCCAGGCGCGTCAGCTCGGCAAAACGCGGCCGCAGCCAGGGAAGCGGCTGCAGCGACGCGGGCGGTGCCGCTACGCCCATGCCAACACCCGCGCGGAAAGAATCGCCTCGATCTGCTCTCCCACCTCCACCAGAGGCCGAGAAGCGTCCATCACGACGATACGCCCAGGGTTGGCGGCGGCACGCGCCAGATAGGCCTTACGCACCGCCGTGAAGAAGCTGTCGCGTTCGCGTTCGAAACGATCCTGCTCACCGCCCCGCGCGGCCAGTCGACCCCGAGCGGCCTCGACGGGCATATCGAGCAGCAGGGTCAGGTCGGGGACGAGACCCCGCTGCACGAAGCGCTCCAGCTCGGCGATGCGAGCGGGGTCGATACCACGGCCGCCGCCCTGGTAGGCGAAGGTGGCATCGGTGAAACGGTCGCACACCACCCAGGCGCCGCGCGCCAACGCCGGGCGGACCACCTGCGCCAGGTGCTGGGCACGAGCGGCAAAGACCAGCAGCAGCTCGGCGTCGGCATCCAGCGGCTCCTCGACGCCGGGATCAAGGAGCAGTTCGCGGATCGTCTCGGCCCGCGGCGTACCACCTGGCTCACGGGTCTGCACCACCTCGAGGCCGCGCGCCTCGAGCCAGGCGACTACCCGGGCCAGGTTGGTGGACTTGCCGACCCCCTCGCCCCCCTCCAGGGTGATAAAACGGCCGCGCCTCTCCGGGCTCTCCCCGGCGTCCCTCGCTGGCCGATCGGGGTCGTTATTGCTCATGACTGCTCCAATCAGCGATTGCGGATATACCGGTTTACCGCGTTGTTGTGCTCGCGCAGGGTGCGCGAGAAGTGGTGGGTGCCGTCGCCGCGGGAGACGAAGTAGAGGGTCTCGCCGGGCAGCGGGTTGACCGCGGCCTCGAGGGCCGCCCGGCCGGGCATGGCGATGGGCGTCGGCGGCATGCCGTCGATCACGTAGGTGTTGTAGGGCGTGGCCTCGCGTAGGTCGGCGCGGGTGATACGGCCTTCGTAGCTCTCGCCCATGCCATAGATAACCGTGGGGTCGGTCTGCAGGCGCATGCCCTGCTCCATGCGCCGCTTGAAGACGCCGGCAATCTCGCGGCGCTCCGCCGGGGCCCCGGTCTCGCGCTCGATCAGCGAGGCCATGATCAGCGCCTCATAGGCCGAGTCGATGGTCAGGTCGTCGTCGCGGGCCTGCCACACGTCTTTGAGGATGCCCTCCATGCGGGTCAGCGCCTGGCGCAGGATCTCCAGGTCGCTCACTCCCTTGTGGTAGCGATAGGTATCGGGGAAGAACCAGCCCTCGGGGTAAACGCCCTCACGGTCCAGCAGCGCCATTACCTCCTCGTCGCTGAGCCCCGCCGTGCGGCTCTCGAGCTTGGGAGCGTTATCGAGCAGTTCGCGCATCTGGCGGAAGGTCCAACCTTCCGGCACGGTCAGCGGATAGGTGACCACGCGGTCGCTACCCAGCAGGGTAACCAGCTCGCGCCCGCTCATGCCGGGCTCCAGCATATACTCCCCAACGCGCAGGCTCGGCACGTTCTCGGGCTCCAGGCGGGTCAGCAGCCGGAACGCCCAGTCGTCGGCGATCACCCCGCGCTGAGCCAGGTCGGCGACCACACGGTTGTAGCCGGCGCCGCGGGGCACCTCATAAAGCATCGGCTCACTCACCGCGATGGGCGCCTCAAGTCGCGACTCCCAATAGCGGTAGCCGCCGAACAGGGCCGCTCCGGCCAGGATAGCCAGTACCAGAAGAGTTTTCAGCAAACGCAGCATCGGCGTCCTCGTCGTATGGTGTCATCTCAAAGCGGGTCAGAAAACGGGATAGCCCAACAGGCAATGGGCCTCGGCCTGGAAGCCCCGATGCAAGAAAGAGAGCGACCAGCGCTGTCGCTCGATGCCAGCGCCGTCATCGAGACGCACCACCGGCCAGACCCCCTGCACCGAGTTGCCGAGCCAAACCGCCTCGGCTGCCTCGACTTCTTCAGGACAAATATCAACCTCGTGAATATCCAGGCGTTCCATCAACGCTTCGCGCAAGGATCCCGCCACGCCGCAGCGGTCGAGCCGTGGCGTCTCCAGGCGGCCGGCACGCTGCCAGAAGAGGTTCATGGCGGTGGCTTCCACCAGCCTGCCATCGCTGTCGCAGAGCAACCCCTCGGCGATGTCCTCGTCATCCCACTCGGCCCGGGCCAGCACGTTCTCAAGACGATTGAGGTGCTTAAGACCGGCCAATGCAGGCTGCAGACCAAGTCTCAGGCGACAGTGGCGCACCCGTACGCCCTGCCACCAACGCGTTTCTGCCGGGACGAAGGCGGTGAGTTGCCAGCGCAGCCGCGGCTCTGGCGAGACCGGTGGCCGGTAGCCACGTCCGCCACTGCCGCGGGTCAGCGTCAGCTTGAGCACCTCGAGGCCGTTGCCGGCCTCGGCCAGGGGAACGGCCAGATCGTGCTCTTCCGGCATAGGAATACCCAGTCTGTGACAGCCGCGAGCCAGGCGCGCCAGATGCTCGTCCCACAGCAGCGGACGGCCCCCTCGCAGCAGTATCGTCTCGAACAGGCCGTCACCGTAGGCGACCCCACGGTCGTCCAGGGGCCAAGCAGTCTCCGCTCTCACACCCGTGAGAAGACCAGGGTGCCGTTCGTCCCGCCAAAGCCAAAGGAGTTCGACAGCGCCACGTCGATCTTCATCTCGCGGGCAGTGTGCGGCACGTAGTCGAGGCGGCAACCCTCCTGGGGGTTATCCAGGTTAATGGTGGGCGGTGCCACCTGATCGCGGATCGCCAGAATGGAGAACACCGCTTCCACGGCACCGGCGGCGCCCAGCAGGTGGCCGATCATCGACTTGGTGGAGCTTACTGCCACGGACGTCGCCGCCGACCCCATGACCTTCTCCACGGCACGGCTCTCGGCCAGATCACCGGCCGCGGTCGAGGTGCCGTGGGCGTTGATGTAGTGAATGGCCGAAGGATCAAGACTGGCATCGCGAATGGCATTGCTCATGGAGAGCGCCGCCCCCTTGCCGTCCTCGGGAGGCGCCGTCATGTGGTAGGCATCGTCGCTCATGCCGAAGCCGACCAGCTCGGCATAAATGGTCGCACCGCGGGCCTTGGCGTGCTCATACTCCTCCAGCACCAGCACCCCGGCACCGTCGGAGAGCACGAAGCCATCACGGTCGCGATCCCAGGGACGGCTGGCCGCCTCGGGGTCATCATTGCGAGTGGAAAGCGCCCGAGCCGCAGAAAACCCCCCCAACCCCAGGGGAGTGGTCGCCATTTCGGCGCCGCCACAGATCATGACATCGGCATCGCCGTAGGCAATGGTGCGGGCACTGTAGCCGATGTTGTGAGTACCGGTGGTGCAGGCGGTCGTGATGGCGATGTTGGGGCCGCGAAAGCCATGCAGGATGGCCAAATTGCCCGAGATCATGTTGATGATCGAGCCAGGTACGAAAAACGGCGAGATACGCCGCGGGCCACTCTTCAGCATCGCGCTATGATTTTGTTCAATCATGGGCAGGCCGCCAATTCCGGAGCCGATCGCTACGCCGATCCGCGCGGCATTGTCTTCGGTGCACTCGATCCCCGAATCCTGAATCGCCTGAGCCCCAGCCGCCACTCCATACTGGATGAAGTGATCCATCTTGCGGGCCTCTTTGGGATTCAGGTACGGGCTGATGTCGAAATCCTTGATCGAGCCACTGAAGCGCGTACTGCAACCGCTGGCATCGAAGTGCTCGATGGGGGCAATACCGCTTTTGCCGGCCTTGATGTTGGCCCAGCTCTCCTCGACGCTGTTCCCCACCGGCGTAACTAGTCCCAGACCGGTCACTACAACCCTTCTACGTGCCATCAGTGTTCCTCCCGACATCCAGTATGACAGGCCCCCACGGGGAGCTGTTCGATTGCGAGCATTATAACGAGTCTCCCCGCCCTATGCCGCCCTGACAAGCCTCGCACCAACCTGCCACAAAAAAGCCGCCTCTATGGGCGGCATTTTTCCGGGAAACGAATTCCCCGCGTCAGACATCATCGACCGCTACCAGGTTGACTGGTGCAGGTTTACTGGTGCGTGTTGACGTAATCGATGGCTTCCTGAACGGTAGTGATCTTCTCGGCTTCTTCGTCCGGGATTTCGGTATCGAACTCTTCCTCGAGCGCCATGACAAGCTCGACGGTATCCAGCGAGTCGGCGCCCAGGTCCTCGGTAAAGGAGGAGCTGTTCTGAATATCCTCTTCCTTGACGTTCAGGCGCTCAGCCACAACCTTCTTAACGCGCTCTTCAATGGTGCTCATTATGACGTACTCCAGTCGTTCAAATTGGCCGTCCTGATGACCAGCCGTTGGGGTTCCAGGTCCGCAGACGGAAGCTGCGGGGTAGTTTATAGACGCCCTGAGGCAGGCGCAACCGCCGTCCCCGCAGAGACTCAACGCATGTTCATGCCACCGTTGACATGCAGTGTCTCGCCGGTGATGTAGCTCGCTGTGTCACCGGTGAGAAAGCCTACCGCGGCGGCGATCTCCTCGGGCTGGCCCAGCCGAGCCAGAGGAATCTGGCCCAGCAGCGCCTGCTGCTGGGCCTCTGGCAGCGCCTGAGTCATGTCGGTGGCGATAAAGCCCGGAGCCACGGTGTTAACGGTAATCGCACGTGAAGCCACCTCGCGCGCCAAGGCGCGGGAGAAGCCTTCCATGCCCGCCTTGGCGGCAGCATAGTTGGTCTGGCCCATATTGCCCATGCTGGCCACCACCGAGCTGATATTGACGATGCGTCCATAGCGGGCCTTGGTCATGCCACGCAGGCATGCCTTCGTCACGCGATAAACTGCGGTGAGATTGGTGTCGACAACGTCGTCCCACTCCTCTTCCTTCATGCGCATCAGCAAGTTATCACGGGTGATACCGGCGCTGTTGACCAGAATGGTCGGCGCGCCGAACTCTTCGGTGACGGCTTTGACCAGAGCATCGACGCTGGCAGGGTCAGTGACATCGAGCTTGCGACCGGCGCCCGGGATAGCGTGGGCCCTGAGGTCGGCGTCAATCTTGTCGGCGCCGGCATCGCTGGTGGCGGTCCCGATCACGATGCGCCCCTGGCGGCCCAGCTCATGGGCGATGGCGCGGCCGATGCCACGGCTGGCGCCGGTAATCAGGGCGACTCTCGTTTCGGTTGTCATGGGGGTTTCGCCTTCGTCCTGAGGAATGATTCAGCCGTTTACTGAGATGCCGTTGGAGCCGCTGCGTGCCAGCTCCAGAGCCGCCTCCAGGCTGTCCGGATCGTTGACCGCCAGCCCCCTGCTGCCTCGGGCAATACGCTTGCCAAGACCGGTGAGCACATTGCCTGGACCGCACTCGATAAATACCTCGGCGCCGCCCTCGACCATGGCTTCGACGCAGGAGGTCCAGCGCACCGGGCGATAGAGCTGTTCGATCAGCCGGGTTCGCAAGGTCTCTGGATCGGCATGGGCCTGGGCATCGACGTTCTGGAACACGGTGTAGCGTGGCGCACGCAACTTGATAGCGTCCATGGCCTCGGCCAGGCGCTCGGCGGCAGGCTCCATCAGGGCACAGTGGGACGGCACCGAGACCGGCAGCGGCATAGCACGCCTGGCACCGGCCGCCTGACAAGCGGCGATTCCGCGCTCCACAGCGGCCTTGTCGCCGGCAATCACCACCTGACCCGGTGCATTGAAGTTGACCGCAGCAACGACCCCGCCCTGGGCGGCATCGGCGCAGCATTGCTCCACCACGGCGTTGTCGAGGCCCAGGATCGCTGCCATAGCTCCTTCGCCTGCCGGTACCGCGGCCTGCATTGCATCACCGCGCAGGCGCACCAGCTTGACGCCCTCGGCAAAGGACATCACACCGGCACACACCATGGCGCTGTATTCGCCGAGGCTATGCCCGGCCATAGCACCGGGGCGCGCGCCTTCCAGTTCCTGCCAAACCCGCCAGATGGCAACGCTGGCAGTCAAGAGTGCCGGCTGCGTGCAGGCGGTGGAATTGAGGGCGTCTGCCGGGCCTTCCTGAACGACCTGCCAGAGGTCATAGCCCAGCGCGTCGGAGGCCTCTTCGAAGGAGGTGCGAACCACGCTGTAGCGTTCCGCCAGCTCCCGCAGCATGCCGATCTGCTGGGAACCCTGCCCAGGGAACACGAGGGCGAGGGATTGAGTCATTATGGTCACCTTTGCTCTTGTTGGCTGTCATCATCGCCGGGCATGCCCGGTGCGAAGATATCGGAATCGCTGGCGACTCGTCCGGCACTGCTGACGGCCAGCGTCGCCGTCTGGCGGGTCTGGCAGGAACTGGAGGGCGCGCG